>JBEEKW010000079.1:0-8228 GCA_041168485.1 Verrucomicrobiota bacterium | reverse complement strand
CAGTCGCCTCCGCTATCGGCGTCGGTCTTCCGGTCGAAGAGCCCACCGGCTCGATGATTGTCGACATTGGTGGCGGCACGACGGAAGTCGCCGTGCTTTCCCTTGGAGGCATCGTTCACGCCCGCTCCATCCGCGTCGGCGGTGACGAGTTCGACATGTCGATTATCAAGTATATCCGCAACTCTTACAACCTGATCATCGGCGAACGCACCGCGGAAGAGATTAAGATCAAGATTGGCTCGGCCTACGCGCTCGAACAAGAGCTCACCTTCGAAGTCAAGGGACGCGACAATGTCACCGGCCTGCCTCGCCAACTCCACCTCACCTCCCAGGAGGTCCGCGAGGCGATGGCTGATAATATCAATCTCATCATTGAGGCCATCAAGGGCTCGCTGGAGCGCATCCCCCCAGAACTTTCGGCCGACCTCGTCGACCGTGGCATCGTGCTTGCCGGCGGTGGCTCGCTCATTCGCAAGATTGACCGCGCCATCTCCGAAGCCACCGGCCTGCCGGTCTTCGTGGCCGAAGACCCCCTCTGTGCCGTCGTCAATGGGACCGGCAAGATCCTCGCGAACTCCTCCCGCTGGAGCGGTCGAGACTAATCCCCGTTCGCGGGCCGACCCGCCATGGACCAGAATCGCCAAGGAGCCCGTGCTTCCTACGTCGCTCTTTCAGTATTCGTAGCACTATGGATACTCGCCCCGAGCGCGGTGCGTCGTTTCAATCGCGAAGCGTTCGTCGAATTTCAAGCCCCCGCCCTTCACCTTCTCGGTAAGTCGCGCGACCTAGCGACCTTCTGGGAGAAGAAGAGCCGTAGTGTCGAGGAGATGGCCGCTGCTGGCCGTGACCTTGCCCGCGTTAATGCTGCGTTGGAGATTCAGATCAATAAGTTCGAAGATATCCGCCGTGAGAATGTCCGGCTCCGCGAGATTACCCATTACAACGTCCCCGCGGAATACATGTCCGTCGTCGCCCGCGTCGCCACTCGCGACAGCTCTTCCTGGTGGCAGCGCATCGTCATTCGCAAGGGGCGTAATGACGGCATTCGACCCGGTGCTCCGGTCGTCTTCGGTAACACGGTCGTCGGCCGCGTGACCGCCGTCCACCTCACCACCAGCGAAATCGACCTCGTCACCAGCCCGGGCTTCCGCTGCACGGCCTACCTGGAAGGCGATGATCAGAATAACATCGTCCTCGTGAACGGGGTTGCCTCCAACTCCCTCGGCACGGCCAAGGCTCGCGTCAGCGTCATCCCGCGCGACTACTCGATGCCGGCGGGACAGCCTGCACGCGTCTTCACCACAGGTATGGGCGGAGTGTTTCCCAGCCGACTGATATTAGGCTATCTCGATGGCGGCACCTACGCCACGCAAGTGGGTAATTTTAAGGAAAGCCTCCTTGTTCCTTCGCGCGATCTGTACAATCTGCAGGAAGTCTCCGTCCTCGTTCCCCTGCAACAGAATCCGGGCGAGGCCCTGATGCAGGGCGACCAATTCCAGTGACCATGGGCTGGGCTTGGCTGTTCCTGCTGCTTGCGACCTACCCTTGGTTGCTCGGCGCCGATTTGGCCTCGGACACGTTGGCGTCCTCTTCGCTTATTTTCTTTCTCTCCGGCACCTGCCTCGTTGCGCCTTGCCGACGACTGAAGCGATGGCAGGCGGTCCTTTTCGCCGCCTGCCTTGGGTTTCTTTTCGAAGCCAGACGTCCGATTCCGGACGGTGCGCTCGCCTTGTCTTTGGTCGCGATCGCGATCTTTCTTTCCTCTAATCGCCAGGTGATACGCAATACGCCTGGCATGCTCCGCGCTGCCGCTATCGTCAATGTCGGCGGCTGTCTCATCTGGTTCCTTGCCTCATCCTATGGTTCGCCCATCCCTGCTACGGACCTAACGGGGCAACTTATCCTTCAGTTACTACTCGCCGGCATCGTTGGCACGATTGGCCTACTTCCCATCGCGCTGACCCAGAACGCCGTCTTAGATCGTTTAAACGTTCCTCCGGCCCCTGATAACCCATGAAGGAATCATCTGACACGCACGTGCTTCCCTCGACCCCGGTCGACCGACTGCGGCTCTACGGCGTCTTCTTCTTTTTCTTCGCCGGTTTTCTCTATGTGATCGGCGGATTGGTCTACCGTCAGCTCATCCAGTCCAACGACCTCAAGGAACAGTCGGACACTCAGAGCCGACGCGTCGTGCTGCGCCCTCCCGCTCGCGGTCGTATTTACGATCGGAACGGCTTCCCTTTGGTCGACAATCGTGCCCGCTGGAGCGTCAAGGCCGATCTTGCTTCACTGCAAAAGGAGTTTCGAGCGGAATACCTCCGCCTTCTCGCAGCCGAGAAAGCGCGCGAAGCCGTCAGCATTGATCGCGAGAAGTTGATGGAAGACGCGCGGGTGCGCGTGCTGCAGGGCTGGCTCAATAAGGTCTGGTTCATCATCGACGAGACGAACCGCAATACCAAGGGACGTACATCGGTCACCAAACTGACCCCGGTCACTGCCCCGGCCGAACGGCAGATTAATATCGACGAGCTCCGCAAGCACCTGCGCGAGCGACGTGCCCTTCCCCTCACTCTCGTGAATGATCTCGCCTTCCCGGGCACGGGTCAGGCGCTGACCGCGGACGATGGTACCAAGTCCGTAGCGCGCTTTATCGAGCAGTTCCCCGTGGAAGGGCCAATCCGCCTCGAGCAGGACAACATCCGGACCTATCCCTATGGCGCCATGGCGGCGCACGTCCTGGGTTACGTCAAAGATACCGACATGCTACCGGATAACGTGGATGATATCTCGGAGGTCCGCATCGAATCGATGCAGAAGCTCCGCTACACCGGCAAGACCGGCGCAGCCGGCGTCGAACTCAGCTATAATAACGTGCTCAGCGGTCGCAGCGGCTGGGAACTCTGGTCGAAGACCTCCTCCGGATACAATCAGACCCGACTGAAATACAGTGAACCCGAGCAAGGGGGTAATGTGATGCTCTCGCTCGATTATCGCATCCAGCAAGCGACGGAAAGCGCCCTCGCCAAGCTCAAGGATCCACAGGGTAATCTCCTGCCCGCTGCGGCGGTGATGATCGACGTCCATACCGGCGAAATTCTCGCCCTCGCAAGTCAGCCTTCGTTCGACCCGAACCGGCTGGCCGATCGGGTGTCGTCCAAGTACTACGATCAGATCGAGGAATCCGGGGGTTGGCTGAATCGGACGACTCAAGGTCTGTATCCGCCCGGTTCTACCTTCAAGGTTATCACCGCTACCGCCGGAATGCGGAAGAAGGTTATCGACTGGGACGACATCCTTGATTGCGGACCTTTCTTCAAGGTCGGTAATCGAGACTACCCTGAACACGAGCCGGTGGGTTACGGCGAAGTGAACCTCGACAAGATGCTCGCGGTTTCTTGCAACGTTTGGAACTACCAGATCGGCATCCGCACGGGTATCGAAGCGCTCGCCGCTGAGGCCAGGCGATTCGGATTGGATACCCCCCTCCTGCAAACCGTCAGCGACTTTGAGACCGGCGGCCAGCCGATGACCGAGCTGCCTTACGCCGCCAGCCGTGGGCTAGTCGTACCGGATCGCGCCTACAAGTTACGTATCGGTGCCGGCGCTTGGAACGACGGCGACACGGCTAATCTTTCCATCGGCCAAGGCTATCTGCTGACCACGCCACTGCACATGGCTTGCGTCGCAGCTTCCATCGCCCGTGGCGAAACCCGTACCGTCCCGTCTATCATCCATTCGGTGGAGCGTACTGGTCGCCATATCGGAGCCGTGCCCATCGGCCTTAATGCTGATCAGCTCGAAGCCCTTCGCGGCGGCATGGTTCGCTGCGTCGAAGAGGGCACGGCCCGTGTCGCGCGCATCCCCGGCCTGCCTTATGCCGGCAAGACCGGTACGTCGGAATATTTCAAGAAAGGGGAGAAAGCCCACCTTGCCTGGATGATCGGCTACGCACCGGCGGATAATCCCGTCGTCGCGTTCGCGGTGCTGGTCGAAGGACAGGTCGATACCAATACGTGGGGCGGCAAGACAGCTGGCCCGGTGGCGAAGGAGATGCTGGAGACGTGGTGGCCTATCGCGGTCAAGGCGAACCTAGACGACAAGCCCAAGGCTCCCCGTTAAGCCTTAATTAATACCCGCGTACCGATAGCTACGCGGTCGAATAGCTGGATGACGTCGGTATCAGAGAGCAGCACACAGCCGTGGCTGTTGGGCTGACCGAGTTTATCGGCTTGGTTTGTGCCGTGGATATAAACGAAACGCCGCCGCGTATCGACGACCTTGCCGTCCGCTGCGAGCCCTTGGTTGCGACCAGATTCAAGGCCATCCAGCCAGAGGATGCGCGAGGTGATGAGATTATCCTCGGGGGTACCCCATTCGGAAGCGAGTTTACCCGTCGGTTGACGGGCCTTAAAAACCATGCCGGGGACGGCACCTGCCCCGATCTTCTCGCCGACCTGGTGGAGTCCGTCCGGGGTCTGTTGAGAATCTTCGACGCAGCCAAGGCCAGCCCGGGCGGTGCTGACGACGTAGGTTTCGCATTCCAGACCACGGATATGCCAGAGTTTTTGCTGGTCAATCGACACAACGATGCAATCTTCCGCAGAAGGCAGACCCAGCCCTTTCAGGCGTTCGGTCACCTCCTTCTTCAAACCTAACTCGAACTCAGAACATGGCATATCGTATCGGCATCGTGGGCGTGACAGGCGCGGTGGGTCAAGAACTGCTGGCGCTCATGGCCAAGCGGAACTTCCCCGTGGCCGAACTTCGCCCTCTGGCTTCGGCCCGTTCGGCCGGCACCAAGGTCACCTACGGCGGCAAGGAATGGACTGTCCAGGAAGCCAAGCCCGAAGCCTTCGATGGCCTCGATTTCGCGATTTTCAGCGCCGGCGGCTCGATCTCCCTCGCCCTGGCCCCCGAAGCCGTGAAGCGCGGCTGTATCGTCATCGATAACAGCTCGGCCTTCCGCATGCTCCCAGACGTCCCGCTCGTCGTCCCGGAGATCAATGCCCACCACCTCGCCAACCATAAGGGCATCATCGCGAACCCGAACTGCTCGACGGCGATCGCCCTCATGGGCCTCTACCCGCTGCATCAGGCCTTCGGACTGAAGCGCTTCTTCGCCTCCACCTATCAGGCCGTCTCTGGCACCGGTGCCGAAGCGATGCGCGAACTCGACGCCCAAGCCCGCGCGTGGGCCAAGGGCGAAACCCTCGCCCCGAAGGTCTATCCTCACACCATCAACTTTAACGTCATCCCCCAGGTCGATTCGTTCCTTGAGGACGGCTATACGAAGGAAGAAATGAAGATGCTGAACGAAGGCCGCAAGATCATGGATCTCCCGGACCTCAAGGTCACGACCACCTGCGTCCGCGTCCCGGTCTTCCGCGCCCACTCCATCGCCATCAGCGCCGAGTTCGAGAAGCCGGTCGACATCGCTGCTGCCCGCAAGGCCATCAGCGCCTTCCCTGGCGCCGAACTCTGCGACGATCCGGCCAACAAGAAGTATCCGATGCCCCTCGATTACGCGGGCAAGGAAAAGTGCGGCGTCGGTCGCCTGCGCAAGGACACCCTCTTCGACAACGGCATCTCTTTGTGGATCTCGGGCGACCAGCTCTGGAAGGGCGCCGCGCTCAACGCGATTCAGATTGCGGAAGCACTCCACGCCCAGGGTCGCCTGGCACGTAAATAATCCGACGATGGCCCGGAGCAACGATCGTGCCCCTCGTCACGCCGACCTCCATCGGCCGATACGTCAGTTCGACGAAGCCGACATCCCGGCCCTCCTCAAGGACGTCAAGGACCCGCTGATCCTCGTCCTCGACGGCGTCCAAGATCCTCATAACCTCGGTGCCTGTATCCGCAGCGCCGATTGTGCCGGTTGCACCTTCGTGGTGATCACCCGCAAGAACTCCGCCCCAGTGACTGATACCGTCCGCCTTGTCGCCGTCGGCGCCGCGGAAACCATGCCGATCGTCCAGGCTAACAACCTGCGCAACGCCCTCGTGAAGCTGAAGGACGCCGGCGTCTGGCTGGCAGGAACCTCTGATCATAAGACGAGCCAATCGCTCTACGCCGCCAAACTGAGCGGCCCGCTGGCCATCGTGCTCGGCGCCGAAGGCGACGGCATCCGTCATCTGACCGCTGAGACCTGCGATTTCCTCCTGCGCATCCCGATGCTCGGCCAGGTGCCCTGTCTCAACGTCTCCGTCTCCGCCGGCGTGTGCCTTTTCGAGGCTGTCCGTCAGCGCGGTCATCGCTGAGGTTCAATTTTTCTTTACCCCTCCCTCTGGACGTGTCGTAATCGAGGCGTTCGGCAGGCCAGATAGCTCAATGGTAGAGCAGTTGACTTTTAATCAATTGGTTCCGGGTTCGAGCCCCGGTCTGGCCACTCCGAACACTTACGTCGACCTGTCCGGTAACTCTCTGCCGATTAAAGTGCATTTGCTCTTGAAATCCCGTCCGCGTCTTGCACTCATTCCCATCCCGCTGTCTGGCTGGATAGCTCAATGGTAGAGCAGTTGACTCTTAATCAATTGGTTCCGGGTTCAAGTCCCGGTCCAGCCACCAGCGGGAAACCTTTTCCAGAACGTCACCTTTCGCCCTGCAGGCGGCGGTAACGTTCTGCCATATAGGCCGCATGGCACGGGCGGCAGTAGCTGTGGTAGCTCCCGGAGGCCCTCAGCCAGTGGAACATCTGCACCGGCAGCTCCTGGTCGCACTGGGCGCAGGCCCGGGTGGTTTCCGTCCGGCGAACTCCCCTGAGGGCGGAGCGACGGCGCGCCGCCGCGCCGAGGCACGGGCGGCAGAACGGATGGATCGCCGCCGTTCCCTCGAGCCGGTGGAACAGGTCCAGGCTCTTGGATTTCTGGCAGCAACGACACTTCTTCTTGGAGCTTTCATTCATGGCAGTGCGAGCAAGGCTCCGCCTCTGCCCCATGCAACGGCAAGGGTCTAGGGTCTATCGCTGAGGCCTTCCCCTTACTCGACGGTCACGGACTTGGCCAAGTTGCGCGGCTGATCAATCGGGCAGCCCCGCAGGCGGGCCACATGGTAAGACAGAAGCTGTAAGGCGACGGCAGCAGGGATCGTCGCGACTAGCGGATCGCAATCCGGAATCTGGATGACCTCGTCGGCGATAGCCGCCTCCGGACCGCCCTCAGTGACGATGGCGATGATGCGTGCCCCGCGGGCCTTGCACTCTTCGGCGTTGCCCAAGGTCTTATCGAAGACCGGCGAACGATTGGCCAACACGACGACGGGCATGCCGGGGGTCAGCAAGGCAATGGGGCCGTGCTTGAGCTCGGCGGCATGATAGCCCTCGGCGTGGATATAAGAAATCTCCTTGAGCTTGAGTGCGCCCTCCAAGGCCACGGGGTACATCGGGCCACGACCTAAGAAGAAAGCGTGCTCATGCTCGACCATGGATTCGGCGACCTTTGCAATCGTGGCATCCTGCTTGAGGACAGCTTCGATGAGTTCAGGTAGGCGGCCGATTTCGGCGGCCAAGGCAAGTCCCCGCTCCCGCGAGAGTCGGCGCCCACGACCCAACTTGAGAGCCATGAGGAGCAGGATAGCCACCTGACTGGTGAAGGCCTTGGTGGAGGCGACGGAAATCTCCGGGCCTGCATGAAGATAGACGCCGCGACCGGCTTCTCGGGCGATGGTCGAGCCGACGACATTGACGAGCCCCATGACCATGGCGCCCTTCTCCTTGGCTTCGCGTACCGCCGCCAAGGTATCGGCAGTCTCGCCCGACTGGGAGATGGCGACGACGAGGTCGCGCCCATCGACGAGCGGGTTGCGATAGCGAAATTCGGCGGCGGGCTGGACTTCGGCCTGGATAGCGGCGAGGTCCTCGAACGCGAAGTCCCCCACCATGCCGGCATGCAATGAAGTGCCGCATCCGACCATGACGATACGCTGGAGGTCGATGAGCTCGCGGGCGGTCGCGCCCATACCCGAAAGCATGGCGGTTCCGTTTAGAAGATCAAGGCGGCCACGGAGCGCGTTCCGGACGGACTCGGGCTGTTCGTGGATTTCCTTAAGCATGAAATGCTCGAAGCCACCCTTCTCCACCGCGCCTGCCTCGAACTCAAGCTCGGCGACATCGCGATCCTTCGGGGCGTGGTCGAGGTCGGTGATGTCCACGGAATCCGCGGTGACCAAGGCGACATCGCCATCATCGAGGTAAATGACCCGACGGGTGTGCGCGATCAGTGCCGACG
>JBEEKW010000078.1:2500-8429 GCA_041168485.1 Verrucomicrobiota bacterium | reverse complement strand
GCTCCAGAGACCGAGCTTCTTGAGGTCGCGCACCAAGTAGCCGTTGAGTTCGGTGAACTCGCCGGAGAGGTTGCTCTTCACGAAGAGGTTCTTGTAGGTAGGCTCGATGCAGGGTGAGCTGCCGACGATGTTGGAGATCGTGGCGGTCGGGGCGATGGCGAGCACGTTGGAGTTACGCATGCCGTGCTGGGCGATCTTGGCGCGGACCGGAGCCCAATCCATGAGACCACCGCGCTTGACCTCGATCAGTTCGCCGCGTTCCTGCTCGAGCAGGTCGACGGTGTCCTGCGGAAGCAGGCCGCGGTCCCACTTGGAGCCCTTGTAGGTGCTGTAAGTGCCGCGCTCGGCGGCGAGGTCGGAGGAAGTCTCGTAGGCGTAGTAGGCCACGGCTTCCATGATCTCGTCGTTGAACTCGACGGCGGCGTCGGAGGCGAAGGAGATGTCGCGACGGTAGAGGCAGTCTTGGAGGCCCATGACGCCCATGCCGACTGGGCGGTGGCGGAGGTTGGAGACCTCGGCGGCCTTGGTCGGGTAGAAGTTGATGTCGATGACGTTGTCGAGGGCGCGGACGGCGACCGTGACGGTCTCGCGGAGCATCGCATGGTCGATGCTGCCATCGGGCTTGAGGTGCGAGTCGAGGACGACGGAGCCCAGGTTGCAGACGGCGGTCTCCTCGGCGCTCGTGTTGAGCGTGATCTCCGTGCAGAGGTTGGAGGAGTGGATGACGCCGACGTGATCCTGCGGGGAGCGGACGTTGCAAGGATCCTTGAAGGTGATCCACGGGTGGCCGGTCTCGAAGATCATGCCGAGCATCTTCTTCCAGAGTTCGATGGCCGGCATCTCCTTGCCGAAGATCTCGCCCTTCTTAGCGCGGGCCTCGTAAGCGGCGTAGCGCTTCTCGAAGTCGGCGCCAAAGGTCTCGTGTAGGTCCGGGGCCTCGTTGGAAAGGAAGAGCGTCCAGTTCTGGCGATTCTTGAGGCGCTTCATGAACAGGTCGGGGATCCAGTTGGCCGTGTTCATGTCGTGCGTGCGGCGACGGTCGTCGCCCGTGTTCTTACGGAGCTCGAGGAAGTCCTCGATGTCGTTGTGCCAGGTCTCGAGGTACGCACAGCCGGAGCCGCGGCGCTTGCCGCCCTGGTTGACGGCGACGAGCTGGTCGTTGTGGAGCTTAAGGAACGGGATGATGCCTTGGGATTCGCCGTTGGTGCCCTTGATGTAGGAGCCCGTGCCGCGGACGGAAGTCCAAGAGCCGCCGAGGCCGCCGGCCCACTTGGAGAGGAAGGCATTCTCAGCGATGCCGCGGATCATGATCGACTCGATCGTATCGTTGACCTGGTAGAGGTAGCAGGAGGACAGCTGGCTATGGAGCGTGCCCGAGTTGAAGAGCGTCGGAGTCGAGCTGCAGAAGCGGCGGGACTTGTAGAGCGCGTGGAGACGGATGACCCAATCCTCGCGGCTCTTCTCTTCGCGAAGGAAGAGGCCCATGGCGACGCGCATCCAGAAGAACTGGGGCGTCTCGAGGCGGCGGGCCGGCTTCACCGTCTTGTCGATAATGAGGTAGCGGTCGTACATCGTCTGCACGCCGAGGAGTTCGAAGTCGAGGTCCGCCATCGGGTCGAGGGCGTCGGCAAGCTTGGCGAGGTTGTACTTGCGGAGATCGGGCGAGAGTCGGCCGATTGCGATACCGCGGTCGATGTAGGCGGCGAACTGCGCGCGGTGGAATTCCTTGAGTTGGGACACGCCGTCGCGGGTGATGCTCCAGCCGAGGACTTCCTCGTAGATGTAGGAGAGGCAGATGCGGGCGGCGAACTTGGCAAAGTCCGCGTCGACTTCGACAAGGCTCTTCGCGTTGAGTTCGATCGTCTTGCGGAGGTCGGCTTCGGTGATCTCGTTGAAGAGGCCGCGGCGGAGTTCGGATTCGATCTGGTCAGGGGAGCGGACGAGCTCGAGGCCAGCGGCAGCGAAGGCGATGCGCTTGCGCAGTTCGTCCCCGTTCCAGAGATAGGTGGAGCCATCGGCGTTCTTGACGAGGATCATCGACTCCTGACGGTCGTCGACGATGGCCGGCTGGGACGCGAGGAGTTCGCGTTCGCGGGCGCGGGTGGCGCGATAGAGGATATAGTTCTGGGCGACCTTGTAGTGGCACTGACGCATCAGCTCTTCTTGAACGAGGTCCTGGACCTCCTCGATGCCGATGATCGTCTGGCCGAGGTCGGAGATGCGGCGGGTGACTCCAGAGGCGACGCGCTCGGCAGGAGCGGGATCGAGCTCGAGCGAGAGGAAGGCCATCGTGACGGCCTTGCTGATCTTGCTGGGGATCCACGGCACCACCTGGCCGTTACGGCGCATCAGGCGGGTCGTGACGGAGACGGAGTCGACAGCGGCGTCAAGACCACCGCGGGAGAAGAGGAGACTCTTGGCGACGTCGTGGCGATTATAGCGCACGAGGGCGTCCTCGATGGCCTGCAGGACGAGGCCTTCACCGACCTGGACACCGGACTGGGAGAGCACGCGGACGACATCGCTGGCGACGGCGGCGACGAACTGGCGGTTGGATTCCGTGAAGATGTCCTGTTCCTGGCGGGCGACGAGGAGATCGGTGAGCGCGGCGCCGATGATGTCGGCGATCTTGGCGGCATCGAGGCCGTCGGCGGCGCTACCGGCGACGGTGGGCAGCGATTCACGCCAGTTGAAGCGGGGCTTGGCGCCGGACGGAGAGCGGACGGCGTTTTTGAGGGCGATATCTTCGCGGAAGAAAGGGAGTTCGGATTTCATATTGCAGAGAGTGGGGAGGAAAAGGGGAGGAGGCGGAAAGGAAGAGACGAAGGTGGAGGTGCGTCGGCGGTGGCCGGCGCATGGTTTTTAGTGAAGGGAAAGTGGTTAAGTAAGAACAGGAAACGTGCCAAACTAGGCGCAATGGGGGTAACGCCTAAATTTGACCTGAGGACGATTAAAGCTCGTCGTCGCTGACGGTACCGAGGGCGCCCTGCTTCTGGTATTCGGTGACGCGGCCTTCGAAGAAGTTCTGCTCCTTCTTGAGGTCCATCATCTCGGACAGCCAGGGGAAAGGATTAGTCGTCTCGGCGACGAGCGGATCGAGGCCGCAATTGCGGAGGCGGCGGTCGGCGATGAAGTCGATATACAGTTCGAACTCCTTGGAGGAGAGGCCGAGACCATTGACCGGCAGGCAGTCGCGGATGAACTCCTTCTCGAGCGTCACGGCGGTGGCCATGAGCTGGCGGAGTTCTTCCTTGAAGGCAGGGGTCCAGACGTCGGGGTTCTCCTTGACCAGCTCGGCGAGCAGGTTGCGGAAGAGGTCGATGTGGTTGGACTCGTCACGCAGCGTGTAGCGGAACATCTGACCGATGCCCGGGAACTTGTTCTGGCGAGCGAGGGAGAGCACCATGCCGAAGAGGCCGTAGAACTGCGTACCTTCCATGCACTGTCCGAAGAGGAAGATGTTGTGGGCGAGGGCCTGCTTGTCCTCGAGCTTGGTGAGGTCGAGCTTGCGGCGCAGCGCGCGGGAATTGTTGACGACGAAGGCGGCCTTGTTGGCGATCGTCGGGATGTCTTCGAACATCGCCTCGCACTCATGCGGGTTGATGCCGAGCGAGGAGATCATGTAGACGAGCGAGTCGGCGTGGATGTTCTCCTCGTGCGCGTGGCGGCCCAGGACGAGCTTGAGCTCGGGGGCGGTGACGACCTCGCGGACGACGTGGATGATGTTGTCGCCGACGATGCCTTCAGCGGCGGAGAAATAGCCGATGGCCATCTTGACGATCCAGCGATCGATCTCGCTGATCTGGCCAGTCTGGTCGCGCCACTGTTCGCAGTCCTTCTGCATCGGGATATCCTCGGGCTCCCAATGGTTGTTCTTCATCGTCTTGTAGAGATCGTATGCCCACTGATACTTCAGCGGGAGGATGTTGAAGAACATGGTCTCGCGACCGTTGATGACGCGCTTGTTGGCGAAGGCTTCCTCGGCTTTGGTCTTATCGAGGATGAAGGTTTTCTGACCTACTTTGATGGTGATGGTTTCCATGGATGGAGAGTGGGGTAAAGGGCTTAGTTAGAGGCCGGAAAGGCCGCTAGGTGATTGGTATGTCCCGAAGTAAATTACTAGATGTAGGGGCTGCAAATTTATTTCACCACTAGATGTAGTGTTTTTACGCAAGGTCCTGACATTTCGCTACTTAGGTAAAAAACTTTATTCACAATTGGGGTTTTTGACGAAAATTTGATCAAGGGGCCAGGTTAGGGTGAATCCCCCAACAAAATCGGGGTCGGGACCGTTCGGCAAACGCCAGTTGTTGGTGTTGCTCACTGTGTTCACCAGGCCGGCGGAGGGCGGAGATTGCGGAGGGCGGTCCCCTGCCCCACTTTCAGCCCATGAACAAGGGTCCCACCGCTGAATCACCGAGCGATCAATGCAGCCCCGGCTTCTTCGCCGCCAGCTGGACGCCGGAAGCGCTCGCGCAACGCGGATGGCGAGGAGGCATGAAGGCTACCTGGCGCGTGATCGCCACGACTTGGTACGGTGTCTTCGACAATCGACTACCGCAACAATCCGCGGCGCTCACCTATTATACGCTGATGTCGCTGGGGCCGCTCCTCGCGCTCGCGCTCACGGTGTCGGGCTTCATCCTCTCGCGCGCTGGCGCGCAGGCAGACAATCCGGCGAAGCGCGCGATTGTCGCTGCAGTCGAATACATCGCGCCGCAGGTCGTCGCGCAGGCGGGCAAGTCCGGTCAGGTCGTGACCCTGCGTGAGATCAACAAAGACCTCGACGGACTCGTCGATCGGTTGCTCGCCAATGCCGCCAGCGGCGAGGCCGGCGTGATCGGATTGGTGCTCATCCTCGGCTTCGCCGTGCTCATGCTGAGCCGCGTCGAAGATGCGTTGAACGGCGTCTGGGGCGTGCGTTTCGGACGAAGCTGGCGCGATCGTTTCGCGAACTACCTCCTATTCCTCGTCCTCTTCTTCCTCGTCGGCGCGTCAACGCTCACGATGCTTTCGGCCGCCTCGATCGCGACTTCGATTGGTGAAGGCGCCACCTGGCTGAGCACGTGGCTGCAGCGTGTGCCGGGTGGTGGCGCCATGACTAATTTCTTTAGTGGCAGCGGGCCGCTCGTCGTCTCGATTGCGCTGCTCACGCTCGCCTTCGCGGCGTTCAATCGGATGATGCCGAACGTGCGCGTTCGCTGGAGTTCGGCCTTCGTCGGCGGTCTCGCGATCGCGCTACTCGTCGCGATCAATCATCGTATCGCTGCGCTCTACGTCGGCAAGGTCACCCAGTTCCAGAGCCTCTACGGAGAACTGAGTATCGTCCTGGTGCTGATGTTCGGCACCTACCTCACTTGGCTCTTCGTCCTGATTGGCGGACAGATAGCCTATGCTTACCAGAATCGCTACGCGCTCGCTCGGCACAAGGCGTGGGAGGGGTTGAGCCATCGGGCGCGCCGCACGCTCGCTTTCGTCTGCATCTCCGAGACCTTGCGGCGCTACCGGGCCGGCAAGGACGGGCCTACCGCCGACGACATCGCTCTGCGCGCGCGTGTGCCCGCCACCGTGGCGGAAGGCTGCCTCCAGATGCTGCGCGACGCCAATCTCCTCGCGGCCGAGTCACGGACTGGCGGGCATAAGCCGGCACGGCCGCTAGAGCCCATGACCGTCGGAGAGCTCTGGGCCGTCGTGGACACTCATTCCGCCGGGACGGCCGGCGAGCCAGACCTCACATCGGATCCTGCCGCCAGGGAGTTGGCCGTCATTGAGGTCAGTCTCATGGCAACGGCAGCCTCCCAGCAGACCCTGGGCGAGCTAGCTGGGCGGGGCTAAGGCCTGGAGCACCGCACGGCGGGGCTGGGCGGGACGGTCACCCTAGAGGTCGGAGCGCGCCTTGCCCAGACCCGGCAGGGATAGCGAAGCCTGG
>JBEEKW010000077.1:0-15180 GCA_041168485.1 Verrucomicrobiota bacterium | reverse complement strand
CCCCTACGTCTGCGACCGCGATGGTATCCCCAAAGCCACGCTCGCCGAGATCGGGCACGAGCGCCGCAACGGCTATAGCTGGTTCGGCGAATACGCCCGGGACTTGCTCGCCAAGGACTACCCCAAGTGGAAACAAGCCGACCGATGAATAAAACGACGCGCGGTGGATTCGTGAGCATCGGCGGGCTAATCCTGTTGGCCCTAGGCGTCTTCATCATCGCGTTCATCGCCTTCAAGGCCATCGGGCACGCTAACCCGGACTTGAAATACTCGCATCACGCCAACCTCGCCGAGGCGCGCCATTCCGGCATCATCGAACGCGGGTGGGTACCTGAACTCCTGCCGGCCGGTAGCACCGATATCACGGAGATCCATGACCTTGACGCCAATACCGGCACGGGAACGTTCCGCTTCCCTTCCGCCGACCTGGACGCCTTCAAGGCTCAGGCCCGCCGGTTCGCCGGCGCCGACGTAAAGGAAGCCTATACAATTACCTACGTCGTTTATTCCCGAGACCGCAGCCGTTTCGAGCTGGTCCTGACCCCCGACCCCAAGTCGGCCGAGGCCATGATCGGGGTCTGGGGTATGAAGCCTGTCCGTTGAGTTCGGGGGAACCTTCGGCCGCGGCTTGCAGTCTCAATCATCATCCCTCATTTAGAGGGGGCCTGCCCCCGATGCCTTTGCGCCCGTTCACCCTGTCTGCCCTCTATCTACTGGCTTCTGCCGTCGGCCCCCTACTGGCCGCTGGTGACGATCAGGCGGAGAAGGCGGTCACCCTCTTGGAATCCCGTTGCTTCAAGTGCCACAGCCATTCCGCCGGTAAGAATAAGGGCGGCTTGGTCATGGACAGCTTAGCTGGCCTCACCACCGGAGGAGACGGCGGCGCAGCCCTCATCCCTGGCGACCCGGCCAAGAGCCTCTTTCTTCAGAACATCCTCTCGACGGATCCCGAAGTGATGATGCCACCGAAAGGCGATCGGCTGACGAAGGAAGAAGTCACCCTTCTGCAGGACTGGGTGAAGGCCGGTTCGACTTGGCCCAAGAGCCGCACCAAGGCGCCCGTCGCCGGCCGCTATCTCCCTGGTACCATCGGCGAGAAGGAAAAAGGTTGGTGGGCCTATCAAGCCGTCAAGCTTCCCGAAGTTCCCGCGGGTAAGTCCACTCATCCAATCGATCGCTTCATCGACGCTCGCCTCGCCAAGGATGGCCTGACGCCTTCCGGCGAAGCCGACCGCGGGGTCCTCATCCGCCGTGTCACCTTCGACGCCACGGGCTTGCCGCCTACGCCCGAAGAAGTCGCCGCCTTCGTTAAGTCCACCGACCCGCTTGCGTACGAGAAACTTGTCGACCGCCTCCTCGCTACGCCCGCCTATGGTCAGCGCATGGGCCGCGCCTGGCTCGACCTCGTGCGCTATGCCGACAGCGACGGCTTCCGCATCGACGACTTCCGACCGACCGCCTGGCGCTACCGCGATTACGTCATTCGGGCCTATAACGAGAACAAACCCTACGACCGCTTCATCCAAGAACAGATCGCAGGCGACGAACTCTTCCCGGGCGACCCGCAGGCGCTCACCGCCCTCGGCTATCTCCGCCACTGGATTTACGAATACAACAATCGCGACGCCCGCAGCCAATGGGATAACATCCTGAACGATATCACCGACACCACCGGCGATGTCTTCCTTGGCGCCGGCATGCAGTGCGCGCGTTGCCACGACCACAAGTTCGACCCGATCCTCCAGCGCGATTACTACGCCCTCCGCAGCTTCTTCAACAACACCGTGCCAGTCGAAGATCGTATCGCTTGGACGACCAAGGAAGCCAGCGAACACGCGCGCAAGCTGGCCGAATGGGAGAAGCAGACGAAGACAATCCGCGACGAAATCACCGCGCTCGAGACGAAATACCGCGAGACGGCGACCCGTAAGGCGATCGAGATCTTCCCGGACGACGTCCAGGAGATGCTCAATAAGCCCGAAGCCCAGCGCACACCTTACGAGCAGCAAGTCGCCGCGCTCGCCTGGCGTCAGGTCGACTACGAATACAACCGCCTCGACCGCTCCATCAAGGGTGCGGACAGCGTCAAACACGCCGACCTGAAGCGTAAGCTCGCCGAACACGACAAACTGAAGCCGGAAGAAGCGCCCTTTGTTCTCACTGTCCGCGAGACCGGCGCGCAGGGCTTAGACGCCGTCATCCCCAAGAAGAACACCGTCGTCCCGCCCGCCTTCCTCACGGTCCTCAGCACCAGCTATCCCGCCGAAGCCGCTAAGATCGAGCCCGTCGCCTCCGGCGCGAGCACCGGTCGCCGCACGGCCCTGGCACGCTGGCTGACGGAGAAGTCCAACCCCTTTACCGCCCGCTTGGCGATGAACCGTCTCTGGCAGCTCAACTTCCGCCGCGGCCTGGCGCCCTACGCGAGCGACTTTGGCCGCCTCGGCGAACCGCCCTCCCATCCCGAGCTGCTCGACTGGCTCTCGGCGGAGTTCATGGCGAAAGGCTGGGACCAAAAAGCGATGCACCGCCTCATCCTGACGAGCGCCGCATATCGACGCTCCTCGCTGCACCCCGACCCCAAGGACGGTCAGCTGAAGGATCCGCAGAACGCCCTGCTCTGGCGCTTCCAACCCCAGCGCCTGGAGTCCGAGCAAATCCGCGACGCTATCTTCACGGCCTGCGGTGACCTCAAAACCGAAAAGCAGGCCGGACCGAGCGTCGTCTACGGCGAACCGGTGCGCAGCATCTTCACGCGGATCATGCGCAACAACCGCGACCCGCTCGCGGACGTCTTCGATGCGCCGCAATGGTTTAGCAGCGCCTCCTCACGCGACGTGACCACGACGCCGATCCAATCCCTCCTGCTCCTCAACAGCCCCTTCATGCTGAAACGCGGCGAAGCCCTCGCCGCCCGCGTCGTCAAGGAAGCCCCCGGCGATGAAGCCGCCCAAGTCCGCCGGCTTTATCAAATCCTGTTCGCCCGCCTGCCCTCCGCCGACGAAGCGCGCCGGGCGGTGTCCTTCCTCAAGGATGTCGCGGCGCAGAAGCCCACGGTGGCCGTGACCGCCGCCCTGGCCAATGATTTCCAACCGGAGAAGGTCCCCTTCCGCGATGGCCAAGGCGCCCACCTTGACGCCAGCCATCGTAAGCCCTTCGTCGCGGTCGGCGCGACCGCGGCCGACTTTGCGAAAGGCTTCACCATCGAGGGCGTCATCGTCCCCCGCACCGTCAGCGACACCGGAGCCGTGCGCGTCATCGCCGCCCAAGTCGGCAAGGGCAAGGAAGACGGCTCCTGGCAGTTCGGCGTGACCGGCCAGAAGTCACGCCGCGCCCCTCGCGTGCTCGTCCTCCAGGCCCACGGTCCTCTCCTCGGCGGCACGTTCGGAGAAGCCGTGCAGTTCTCGAACCTGCGGATCGAGATGAACAAACCTTATTACGCCTCCGCGGCCGTGCGCTACGCCGACCAGAACGGGCCGGGCGAAGTGAGTTTCACCCTCAAGGACCTGGCCAACGACGACGAGCCCCTGCTCCATGACCGCGTCCCCACGAGCCTCACCGGCATCCGCACAGCCGCCCAACCCATCCAGCTCGGCGGTAAGGGCGCCGATCGCGAAAGCTCTTTCCACGGCGTCATCGACGACCTGCGCCTGAGCGCCGGTGCGCTGTCCGACGAGGCCTTGCTCTATTCGAACAAAGACATGCGCCCCGATACGCTCGGCTTCTGGCGCTTCGAAAACAAGACCGGCACCCTGCGTGACTCTTCCGGCAAAGGACGTGACCTCGCCGTCGGCGCCGTCAAGACACCGGACACCAAGAGCACCGCCACGCCGTTGGCCGCGCTCTGCCACGCCCTCCTCAACTCTTCCGAATTCCTTTACGTCGAATGAACGATCCCCGCTGCCATCGCGTCGAAGCGACCTCCTCGCGTCGCGACTTCCTCTTCAGCGCCGGCCTTGGCCTCGGTGCCATGGCCTTCAGCGACCTGCTCGCCAAGGACATCGTCGTCCCCGCCGCGGGTACGCCCCTCCAACCCGGCGTCGGCCAGATCAAGCCACGCGCCAAGAGCGTCATCTTCCTGTTCATGGAAGGCGGTCCGTCGCAGATGGACCTCTACGACCCGAAGCCCCTGCTCAACAAACTGGCCGGCCAGCGTCTCCCCGACAGCTTCGGCTCCGTCATCACCGCGATGGGCGAATCGAAGTCGCCCCTGCTCGCATCGAAGCGCGAATGGAAGCAACACGGACAGTCCGGCCAATGGTTCTCCGACTGGATTCCGCACATCGCGTCCTGCTCCGATGACCTGGCCGTCATCCGCTCCTGCAAGGCCGACGGCATCAATCACTCCGCTGGCGTCTGCCAGATGAACACCGGCTCGATCCTCGCGGGCAAGCCCTCCCTCGGCTCATGGATCAATTACGGTATCGGCTCCGAAAACAATAACCTGCCCTCGTTCATCGTGATGCAGGATAACCAGAACACCGTCATTAATGGCCCGCGTAATTGGGGCGCCGGCTTCATGCCCGCCGTCTACCAAGGCGTGCGCATCTCCGGCGGCTCCGAGCCGATTCCGAATCTCAACACACCTGAGGCCGTCACTGCCGACCTGCAGAAATCGAAGCTCCAGCTGATTAACAGCGTGAACAAAGACTTCGCGGCCCGCTACCCCGACCGCACCGAACTCGGCGCCCGCCTGGCCAGTTACGAGATGGCCGCCCGCATGCAGGCTGAAGCCCCCGGCGTGGTCGACCTGACCGGCGAGACGGAAGCCACACGTACCCTTTACGGACTCGACGATAAGACTACCGAAGGCATGGGCCGCCTCTGCCTGCTCGCCCGCCGCATGGTCGAACAGGGAGTCCGCTTCGTGCAAATCTACCATGGTGCCGGCTCCAAGTGGGATGCGCATGCGAAGATCGAATCGAATCACTCCGGCCTCTGCGCCTCGATGGATAAGCCAGTCGCTGGCCTGCTTAAGGACCTCAAGTCCCGCGGCCTGCTCGAAGACACGCTCGTCGTCTGGGGCGGTGAATTCGGCCGCACCCCGATGTCCGAAAAGGGCGATGGTCGCGACCACAACCCCACCGGCTTCACCATGTGGATGGCCGGCGGCGGCGTCAAAGGCGGCCAGACGATCGGCAGCACCGACGACCTCGGCCTGCGCGCCGTCGAGAACCCTCTCCACGTCCACGACCTGCACGCGACCATCCTCTGGCTGCTCGGTATCGATAATATGGGCCTGACCTACCGTTACAAAGGTCGCCCGGAACGCCCGACGCAGAACGAAGGCGAGCCGTATAAGAAGATCGTCGGATAGCGCAGGGCGCTTACCGACGATCAGGGGCAGGGGTAGGGGTAGGGATGGGGGTAGGGCGGTCAATCATCCGGTCTCCGGTCTCCCTTTGAGTGTGTCCGATATGCCTCGGGCAGGATTGACCCAATAGCCAACGCCGCTTCATTCTCCCTCATTAAGCGGAACCCCTTCCGCCCCTCCCCTGTCCCAGTTAAAGATGCTCCGTCTCGTCCCCCTTTTCCTCGGCCTCGCGGCCTTCGCCTCCGCCCAGTCGGTGCCGGTGTGGAGCTTCGATGGCAACGCACCGGAGGGTGCCGCCACCGCAGGCGGCGTCACCTTCAAGCAACCTGGTCCCCGTCGCCCGGACTACCCACGTTTCGAGCAGACCAACGTGGCCGCCAGCTTCGACGGCAAAGGCGCGCACCTGGAAATCAAAGACCCAGGGGCGAACAGTCTCTTCGACTTCAAGAACGGCGACGCGATCACCCTCGAAGCTTGGGTCAAGCCCGACGGTCTCCGCAAAGGCGAGAATGCGTATGTGATCGGCAAGGGTCGCACGGATCCGAAGTCCGCTAATCCCAGCAATCAAAACTGGGCCCTGCGCCTGCGCGTACTCTACGACAGCGCCTGCCTTAACTTCCTCTTCGCCTCTCCGTCTGGCAGCGGAGTCAAGTGGCACCGCTGGACGACTCCCACCGGCTTCGCCAACGACCGTCGCTGGCACCACGTCGCCGTGCGTTATGAATTCGGTAAACCCGAAAGCATCCGCGGCTGGATCGACGGCAAGGAGATCAAAGGCTCGTGGGACATGGACGGCGAGACGACCGACGCCCCCGTGGTCGACGACGCACCCGTCTGGATCGGCTCCTCCATGGGCGGCCTCGCCAACAGCAGCTTCCGCGGCGCAATCGATGACATCCGCCTGCATCGCACGCTGGTGCCGTCCAAAGAGATCGCCGAGCGCTTCGCCACCACCCTTCCGCCGGTCACGAAGGCCGAGATCGCCCAGGTCGGTGCGAGCCCCAACGCCGGCAACGATAGCGCCAGCGGCACGAAGGCCGCCAAGACCCCGGTCGTCATCCGCAAAGCGCCGAAGGTCGACTGGACGACGGTCACCCAGGGGCAGGTACGCGTCGAACTCTGTGAGGACTGGAAGCCGACCGCCAACGTCTGGCCGGAAAAATCTCCCGCCGTCACCGACAGCTACGTCGCGCCCGCCTTCGGCTTCGCCCGCGTCCCCGAGAAATATGTCGATACCGGCGTGCGCGCCGAACGCGGCCACCCTTACCTTCTCCGGGCGCTCGCGAGCGTGAAACTCCCGGCCGGCAAGCATCGCCTCCTCCTGCGTGGACGCGGAGCCTCGGCCCTCTTCATCGATGGCAAGCTGCAGGTGCAGACGCCCTTCCCACCCGCCGGTACCGATAATAAACCGGTCAAGGATCAGGACAGTTTTGGCGACTTCCGCTTCGCCCCTCCGGGTAATCGCGACGCTTGGGTCGAATTCGAAACCAAGGGCGGCGAACACCGTATCATTCTCGAATCCATCGTCGGCTTCGTCATCAGCGTCAAAGGCCCGGCTGTCATGCGCCGCCGTCCCGAGCTCGGCGAAACTATCGCGGCAATCTCGCTTGCCGGTCGCACTGACTGGCAACTACTGACTCCTTCCACCGATACTCCGACGTATAACGATGCCGGCTGGGCCGCCTACGCCGCCCAAGAAGAAGTGCGCCTGACCAAGGTCGACGCGTCCGCCCGCGCCGCCGCCCGCGCCCGCCAAGGCGACTACTGGCAGAAACGCCGCGAGGCCGCCCAGCAGTGGCTCGCCAAGACGTCCGAGACGCCCATCCCGACGCTCGCCGCCAACTTCCCCGCCAATAACCCCATCGACCATTTCCTCGCCGAGAAGATCGTCGCCTACCAAGGCCAGGTGAAAGCCGTGAAGACCGGCGGGGTGGATTTCTACGCGAAGGTCTTCCCGATTCTCGAAGCCAGCTGTCTCGAATGCCACCAAGGCGGCAAGCCCAAGGGCAAGCTCCACCTCGATACCCGGGCCGGCGCACTCAAAGGCGGCAATTCCGACGGCGCCGCCATCATCCCGGGTGACCCCGCGAAGAGCCCGCTGCTCACCCGCATCAAGTCCGAGGATCCCGACGAAGCCATGCCGCCCGTGGGCCATCGGCTCGCCGCGACCGACATCGCGACGATCGAGCAGTGGATCAAGGAAGGCGCCGCTTGGCCTGACTACCGCACGCTTCCCACCACGATCAACCCACTGACCGAAGACCTCGTCTTCCTCCGTCGCGTCAGCCTCGACACCGTCGGCGTGCCACCCAGCCTCGCCGAGATCGAGGCCTTCGCCGCCGACACCTCGTCCGACAAACGCGCCAAGGCCATCGACCGCCTGCTGCACGACCCGCGCGCCGCCGACCATTGGACGGGCTACTGGCAGGACGTCCTCGCCGAGAACCCGAATATCCTGAACCCCACGCTGAATAACTCCGGCCCGTTCCGCTGGTGGATCTACGAATCGCTCGCCGACCGCAAACCGCTCGACCTCATGGTCACTGAACTGCTGCGCCTCAAGGGTAGCTCCGCCGCCGGCGGCCCGGCCGGCTTCGGTATCGCCTCGCAGAACGACGTCCCCATGGCCGCCAAGGCCACCATCGTCACCACCGCCTTCCTCGGCATGGAGACCAAGTGTGCGCGTTGCCACGACGCCCCGGCCCATACGGCCAAGCAGGAACAGGTCTTCGCCCTCGCCGCCCTCCTCGAGACCAAGGCCGTGAAAGTTCCGGTCACCAGCAGCGTATCGATGGCCAAACTCCGCGAAGGCGGTCGCAAGCCGCTCATCGAGGTCACCCTCGAACCGGGCGCCTCGGTTGAACCCCATTGGCCCTTCCCCGAGCTTTCTCAGGAAAGCGTCGCCGACGATCTTGCGCTCGATCCGAAGGATCCACGCGATCGTCTCGCCACGCTCGTCACCGCCCCGCAGAACGAACGCTTCGCGCAGGTGATGGCCAATCGCCTCTGGGCCCGCCTCATGGGACGCGGCCTCGTGGATCAGGCTTGGGATTGGGAACGCTCCAAGAACTCGCACCCGGAACTGCTCCGCTGGCTTGGCCGCGAGCTCGTGCGCAGCGGCTACGATGCTGACCACGTCCTGCGCCTCATCCTGAACTCGCATGCCTACCAGCGCGCCACGGACGCCTCGCAGAAGCAGACCAGCCCGCTCTTCGCCTCGCCGGCCCCGCGTCGACTTTCCGCCGAACAAGTCGTCGACTCGA
Source organism: Verrucomicrobiota bacterium (assembly GCA_041168485.1). GTDB lineage: Bacteria > Verrucomicrobiota > Verrucomicrobiia > Opitutales > UBA953 > UBA953. The sequence goes on along the minus strand of JBEEKW010000077.1, from coordinate 6,606 downwards.
TGTTCGCCACGACCGGCAAGCCCTTCCGCACGGAAGAGGCCAGCCTCGATATCGACAGCATCCGCGAACAAGCGAACTCCGTCACGCTCGGCCAGCCACGCCGCGCCTGGATGCTCACCTCGACCTCCAACGAACGCGACCGACCCGCGCTCGCCCTGCCCCGGATCCAGGCCGTCTGTGACGTCATGGCCGCCTTCGGCTGGCGCGCGAGCCGTCCCGATCCGGTGACCGAACGCGAAAGCTCCGCGAACTCCCTGCAGCCCGCGATCCTGAGCAACGGCACGATGGGCACCTGGGTCACGCGCCTGAGCGATGACCACGGCGTGACCGCCCTCGCCTTCAAGGCCCGGAGCACGGACGAGCTCGTCGACGCCCTCTTCCTGCGTCTGCTCACTCGTCGACCGACCGATGCCGAGAAGGCCAAATACGTCGCCTACCTCTCCCCGGGCTTCGAGGGACGATGCGTGAGCAACGGTTTCACCACCGAGAACGGACGCATGATCAACCTCGCCCTCCCCCGGCCCGCCGGACCTCGCCGGCCCGAGTATTACGTCTCCTGGTCCAATCACCTCAACGACATGGCCACCACCGTGCGCATGCAGCAGGAGGCCGCGGCCCGCAAGGGCGACCCGGCCACCCCCCAGCTGACGGACGACTGGCGACGCCGCGCCGAAGATGTGGTCTGGGCGCTCGTCAATTCTCCCGAATTCCTTTACTACTGATCCCATGGACCGCCGCTCCTTCGTCACCGCCCTCGGCCTCGCGCCGTTCGCCGCCTCGCCGCTCTTCGCCAACTCCGGCGTCGCCGGCCCCAAAGGCAAGGCCGAGCACTGCATCTTCATCTGGCTCGGCGGCGGCATGGGCCAGGCCGACACGTTCGACCCGAAGGCCCTCGGCGACAACAAGGCCACGAAGAAGAAGCCCGGCTCCCTCTACCCCTCCATCGAGACGTCCGTCCCCGGCGTGCGCCTCTGCGAGCACCTACCGCGCACGGCCAAGCTCATGGAGCACGTCACCGCGGTCCGTTCGGTGAACCATAAGGTCATCGACGAGCACGCCTTCGCGACGAACCTCGTGCACACCGGCCGCATGATCAGCGGCAACGCCATCTATCCTTCCATCGGTTCGATGGTCGCGCATCGCCGCGGTGCCGCCGACCCGAACGTCCCGGCCTACATGCTCATCGGTTACCCGAATGTGAGCCGCGGCCCGGGCTTCCTTGGCATCAAGGACGGCTACATCTACCTCGTCGACACCGAGACCGGCCCAAACGGCTTCACCACCCCGAGCGACGTCGATCCGGCCCAGAAAATCCGTCGCCAAGAACTACTCGATGCGGTCGGCGGTACGGCTCCCGAAGGCTCGGCCCTCGCGGAATATGCCCAAGCCCAGCAGGAGGCCTTTCGCCTCGCCGGGCCTTCGTTCATGCGCCACTTCGACCTGAAGAAGGAGGCGGCAGACACGCGCCTGTCCTACGGCGGTGAATTCGGCCAGCGCTGCCTGCTCGCCCGTCGCCTCATCCAGGGCGGCGTGCGCTTCGTCGAAGTATCGCACAACCTCAACTTCATCAACGGCGCCGGCTGGGATGTGCATAATGACGGCATCGACAACCAGCACATCCTCATCCGCGAGCTCGACAACGCCCTCGCCGGCCTGATCGAAGACCTCAAGCGCACCGGGATGCTCGACAAGACCCTCGTCGTCATCGCCACCGAGTTCGGCCGTCCGCCGGAGTTCGACGCCAAGGGCGGTCGCGGCCACCAAGGCAGCGCTTTCTCGATGATCCTGGCCGGCGGCGGCCTCAAGCACACCGGCGCCTACGGCGAGACCGACGACCTCTCCAAAACCGTGGTCAAGGACCCCGTCAGCATCCCGGACTTCCACGCCACCATCCTCGCGGCGATGCAGGTCGACACCGCGCGCGACCTCATGGCTGGCGGTCGCCCGGTGCCAATCACCGACGGCGGTAAGCCCATCGCGAAGTTGTTCTGAGGTAGGGACGTGATTGCCATCACGTCCGTGGGCGGACGGACGATGGAATAGTCAAAGACTATACCCGGTGAAACGAACGTGCCGTGGCGAACGGCGGCCATGGCAATGGCCGCCCTACCCTCAGCGATGATCCGGCTTCCAGTGATTCACGCGGTTCACGAGATACTTCACGTAAATATCGGAATCGTTGAGGCAAGGGATCTGGGCGAAGTGCTCGCCGCCGGCGTGCTCGAACGTCTCCTTACCTTCTTCGCGGATTTCCTCGAGGGTCTCGAGGCAATCGGACGTAAAGGCGGGGCACATGACCAGGAGGTTCTTGGTGCCCTCGGCCGGCAAGGCTTCGAGACGCTTGTCGGTATAAGGTGAAACCCACGGCTCACCGGCCAGACGGGACTGGAAGGAGAGTTCGTACTGAGACTCCTTGAGGCCGGCGGCGGCCACGAAGAGGCGCGTCATCTCGACGCATTGGTGGCGATAGCAGGTCGCCTGACAAGGGCTGTAATGGGAACAGCAATCCTTCATCTTCATGCAATGCGCCTTGGAAGGGTCACCCTTGCGCAGGTGGCGTTCCGGCAGGCCGTGGTAAGAGAAGAGCAGCTTGTCGAACGGCTTGCTCAGCCAAGGCTGGGCGGACTCGACCAAGGCGTCGATGTAGGCCGGGTCGTTATAGAACGGCTGCAGGACGTGATACTTCAGGCCAGGGGCGAGACGCTTGAGTTCTTCCTGCACCTTGACGACGACGGTCTCGTAAGAGGACATCGCGTAGTGCGGATACTGGGGCATCACGAATAGGTCATCGATACCGGCGGCGAGGACCTTCTCGACGGCTTCGGCGCAGGACGGCGTGCCATAGCGCATGCCCATGATCACCGGCAGGCCCGTGGCCGTCTCGAGCTTGGCGCGCAGCTTGTCGGTCGTGACCACCAGAGGCGAACCATCGGGAGTCCAGACGCTGGCGTAGGCGGCGGCGCTCTTCTTCGGGCGGGTCCGAAGGATGATGCCTTCCAGGAGCAGCCAGCGCAGCGGGGCCGGATAATCGATGACGCGATCATCGTTCAGGAACTCACGCAGATAGTTGCGCACGTCGGGCACGGAAGTGCTCTTCGGCGAACCAAGATTCAACAACAGGATACCTTTGCGGGACATAGAGGCAAAAGAGGCGGGACGGCGGACGATGTCAAACGCCAGAGGCAACCACGGTATCGACCACGGCCTGGAAGGTCTCAATCCGGGCCTGGGGCGTGATGCCATGGCCGAGGTTGAAGATATGCCCGAGGTCGCCGGCGTTATCGGCCAAGACGGCCTTGGTCGCGGCAGCGGCGGCGGCGGGCTCGCCGGTCATGAACTCGGGGTCGAGGTTGCCCTGCAGACAGATCGGGCGACCGGCCAGCGCACGCACCTGAGAGAGGGGCATGGTCCAATCGACGCCGAGACACGGCACACCGGTCTGCGCGAGCGCGGCGGCCTGCGGGGACTTCCCCTTGGCGTAGAGAATGACCGGAGCGCCGGCGGGCAGGCGTTCGAGCACTGCGCGGATATAACGCAGCGAGAATTCCTCGTAGTCGGCACCAGTGAGCGCACCGGCCCAGCTATCGAAGATCTGGATCGCGTCGGCGCCGGCGGCGAACTGGCGGGTGAGATACTGTGCGACGGCGTCGGTCAGGATCTCGAGGATGCGATGCATCATCTTCGGATCGGCCTTCAGCAGCGCCTTCGTTTTGGGGAAATCTTCCGAGCCCCCGCCTTCGACGAGGTAGCAGGCGAGCGTCCAGGGCGAACCAGCGAAACCGAGCAAGGTCTTATTCAGGCCGAGCTCCTTGCGAAGAATCGCGAGGGCGTCGTAGACGTATTGCAGACGGTCAGCGGCGCCTTCGAGTTTCAGCGTGGCGACGTCGGCCGGCGAGGCCAGCGCGCGCTCCATGGCGATGCCGCCTTCGTCGCGGAAGCGGTAACCGACGCCGAGGGCTTCCGGAATGACCAGGATATCCGAGAAAAGAATCGCGGCGTCGAGTTGCGGGAAACGACGGAGGGGCTGCAGCGTGACCTCGACCGCGAGTTCGGGCGTGCGGACCATCGTGACGAAGTCCGATTTAGCCTTGAGGGCGCGATATTCGGGCAGGTAGCGACCGGCCTGACGCATAATCCAGACCGGAGCCCGGTCATGGGGCTGTCGGTGGAGGGCGGCGAGAAAGCGGTCGCGGGAGTTCATCAGGACCCCTTCAGCCAATCCTGCGGTTTTAGATAATGCGAGAGCAGACGTTCTTCCGGGGTACCGGCAGCGGGCTGGTGGCTATAGTGCCACTGCACGCGGGGCGGGAGGGACATCAAGATAGACTCGGTCCGGCCGCCAGACTGGAGGCCGAAGATCGTCCCACGGTCGAAGACGAGGTTGAATTCGACGTAACGGCCGCGGCGGATTTCCTGCCAGGTGCGCTCGCGCTCGCCATAGGGGGCGTCCTTACGGCGAAGCAGGATCTCAGCATAGGCCGGACCGAAAGCATCCCCCACCCTCTGCATCATCGCGAAGGCCGCCTCGAAGCCACCTTCAGTGAAGTCATCGAAGAACACGCCGCCGACTCCACGTTGTTCCTGGCGGTGCTTCAGCAGGAAGTAGTCATCGCACCAGCTCTTGAATTTCGGAAAGTGCGCGCCGGTGGCTTGCTCCGCGGCACGGTGCCAGGAGGCCGCGTCTTCATCGAAACCGTAATAAGGCGTCAGGTCGAAGCCACCGCCAAACCACCAGACCGGATCAGGTCCGTCGGTGCAGAAGAAACGCACATTCATGTGCGACGTCGGACAATAAGGATTGAGTGGATGCTGGACGACTGAGACACCCATCGCGCGGAAGCCTTTACCGGCGAGATCGGGTCGGGCGATCGTGGCGGACGGGGGCAGCGCGTGGCCGCGGACGTCCGAGAAGGCTACCCCGCCCTTTTCGATCACCGACCCACCGGCGATGACACGGGTACGACCGCCGCCGCCTTCGGCACGCTTCCACTCGTCGGTGATGAACTTGGCCTTGCCGTCCACTTCCTCGAGGGTCGCGCAGAGGCGATCCTGCAGGCTGGTCAGGTAATTTCTGACGAGGTCGGGGTTCATGGTGACGACACTCAATCCGAGCCTGCGGGGCTGGTCAACGAAGCCTCGACTACCCCAGCAAGAATCCACCACCGCTTATCCCCCTTATGCGGGAACTACTAGGTAGACCTTGATGGGGGGCTCGCAAATGGTCAGGGTCTGACCAAGCCATGAACCCGGAATTCAAGCTCCTCGTCCTTTTCTGCTTGGCCGGCATCTTCGCCTTGGGACTGCCTTGGTTAGCTTGGCGACGCGTGCGGAGCCTGGAAAAGAAGTATGGACGGATCCTGCTCGTGCGCGGCGTGACCGGTGCGCAGGCCGCCCGGATTGTCCTCCTGCGCGGCGACGTTTCGCAGGTCGACGTCGACGAGAGCGATATCGCAGTGACGGATTTCTATTCCGCCTTCGAACCCGCGATCAAACTCTCCAGCGGCGTCTACTCCGGCAAGCGGCTCTTCGACGTCGCGCGTGCGGCGCGCCTCGCCGGCCACGCCCTGCAGCACCGCGACCGCAAACTCGGCGGGCTCGCGTCCTGGGATTCGTTCATGATCTTCTGGGGCAATGCCTGGCCGATTTTACTGCCCCTCACCGTCATCGTCAGCAAAGGCCGTCCGTGGGCCTTGATCGGCTTCGCCCTCGTCGCCGGATCCATCGCCATCATCCACCTGCTCAAGCACACGCATGTACAGGACGCCGCGCGACGCGGACGCCGCGAACTGGACGGCGCCAAGCTGCTCGACGGGCATCCGGAAAAAGAGGTCGAAGCGGCATTCTTGGCCGCCCGGCTGGACCATATGGCCCTGCCCTACTCGAAAACGTGGCTTCGGCTGCTGTTTTCCTGAGCAGGACCGCTACAAGAGACCTACGGCGGCCCTAATGTCGCTCTCGCTGGGAATTTCTGCCTTCCGACCCATGGGAGACCGGACAGTATTCACTTACTAATAAGACCGAGCCTGCGACGGTCTCTTCGAACCCATGTTCTCGAAACCTAGCCGCCTCCAGACCCTCCTGCTGATGCTCCCGACCTGGGCCTTCGCCCACTCGGTGCTCATCTTCCGGGTGTTGCCGCTGAACTCGAATGGCAACGCGCTGGTGACGAATAATATTTTGCCCTTCGTTTTACTTTTGGGTCTCGCTGTCGGCTTCGCCAGCCTGGCCTCTTACGTCGCCGCCCGCCGCGCTGCCGCCCTCGGCTGGAGCCTGCCGCCCGTCATCGCTTTACTCATCCACGTCCCGTTCCTCGGCGCCGGTATCGCGCTCTGGCTCGCCGCGACCGGCGATGAGCAGGAAAAGAATGCCGCCACGCCGATGTCCGTCGCCGGCCGCCTTGTCGTTCCCTTCATCCTCGGCACCTTCGCCTGCTGGGCGCTGACCTGGGGATGCCAGTATCTGATTGAACTCGGGAAGCTTCCGTTGGGATTGAAGCAAGCCGGCGGCTACTTCGGCCTGGCGATCTTCGCCGGCCTGCCCTTCGCAACGGGCGTGAGCTGCGGCGTGATTCTGCGCCGGGCGGGCGGCACCTTCAGTCAGGCCATC
>JBEEKW010000076.1:0-13747 GCA_041168485.1 Verrucomicrobiota bacterium | reverse complement strand
GCGACGGTAGCGAAGATGACGGCGAGCTGACCGAACAGCTTACTTCCCCTTGCCATGGCGACGAAAGCGACGCCCAAAGCCACGAGGAACTGGACCAATGCGGCCTGAGCCGGGGTTTCACAGACCCGCATCTTATCGAGGCCATACGTGGCCCACGCGGCGAACTGCCAGACGGCGAGACCGGAGGCGGCCAGCACTTCCCCCAGGTCCTGCCGCTTCGAGGCAAGACGGAGGCCACCCCAGAAAAGACCGGCGCCGACCAAGGCGACCTCCAACACGCGCACAATCGGCGGGATGCCGGAATTCAAGTTGAGCCAGATGCCTAAGAAGACGACCGCCGCCACGGCCAATAAGCCGCCGACACGGACGGCCCACCACGCCCCCAGCGCATACTCGCCGCTGAGGTCAGTCGGAGGCAATAGTCCAAGATCACGAAGACGTTCCGAAAGTGGATCAGGCTGTGAGACAGTAACTGGAGCCGGAACCACCGGCTGCGTCGCCTTCGGGGGGAGCGGAGGAGGTGCGACGACCGCAGCGACTGAAGGCACCGCGACCGGTACAGCGACAGGATGAGCCGGAGTCACGGGCAGCTTCTTATCCAAGACCGCTAAGCGCTGTTCCAAAGACTTCACTTCTCCGATGAGCATGAAGAACCGGACCGGCAGGTAGATGCCTAGTCCTAGGCAGGCAAAGCCGGCTAAGACGCCGAATAGTTGCTCGATTTGCATGGCCACAAACTAGGCTCCGGGCACGAAGAGGCGAGGTTTAGCTTCCCCTCCTTATATCGAATTTTTCAATAACCCCATTCGGGACTCAGACGACGGAGCGGCCCCGCAGCCAGACGCCTGCCACTTCCGGCCGGACCATAGAACCGTCCCAATGGAAAGCCATAAGGTCAGCCGGCTGGCCGACCGCTAAGACTCCCCTACCCCCGACAACTCGGCCAGGGGCGGCCGTCAGCAGTGCGACGGCTTCACCCAAGGTCAACCCTACCTGATTCACGAGCACCGGAATCGCGGCAGTCATCGGTAAGGCCGCCCCGGCGAGGTAATTGCCCGTACCGTCGTCGATGGCCAAGAAGCCATCCGCCTTAAGCTCCACCTTGCCGCCGATCGGGGTCTCATACTTGCCCGCGGGCAGTCCGCCCAGGGCAACCGTATCAGAGACGACCAAAGAACGATTAATCCCTTTGGCCCGAAGCATGGTCTTGAGTTGTGCGGGCGTCAGGTGATGCCCATCGGCGATGAACATGGCCGTGAGGCGATCGTCCGCCAACTGCGGCCAAAGATGGTTATGACGGCGATTCAACATCGCGTGCGAGCCGTTGCCGAGGTGCGTCGAAAGGGTCGCGCCAGCATCGACCGCCGCAGCAATCTGCGCGGCATCAGCGGAGGTGTGGCCGAGCGAGACGGTGACGCCAGCCTTCACGAGATGTCGGATATAGGCGGGAGCCTCAGGCCAGTGCGGAGAAAGCGTGACGAGCTTCACTAGCCCGCCGGCGGCCACCTGCCAGCGATCGAACGCGGCGACGTCAGGCGGGCGGACGTCGGCCGCAGGGTGCGCGCCGCGCGGTCCATCCTCGGGAGCGATGTGCGGTCCTTCGACATGAATACCGGCGACCATCGCGGCGACTTCAGGATACTGCCCACACGCCTCACGGATAGCCTTCAAGGCTTCGCAGATACGGGCTTCCGGCGCGGTAATAATCGTGGGCAGGAAAGTCGTGACGCCTACCTTGAGCATCGCCTGGCAAAGGGCCTGAATGGTCGTGATGTCGAGCGTGAGCCCGTTGAGATCATGCCCAGCATAGCCATTAACCTGCAGGTCGACGAAACCTGCGCTCAGCCATTGCTTCTCGCCGTGATCGACGAACTCGATGGCCTTGATCAGGCCACCTTCAATCGTGATCGCAATGCCCCTGCCCGTCGAAGGATCGCGGCCGAGGATGCGCTGGGACGAGGCGGCGGACACGGGTCAGCGGGAAAGTTCCGAAGCGGCGGCCGCGTCGACATACAGCGTACAATCGGCATGCTGCTGGACGATTGAAGCGGGACAGGTCGGCGTCACGGGACCTTCGACCGTGCCCTTGACGGCGGCGGCCTTGCGCTTGTCTGGTACGGAAAGGATGAGGCAGGCGCTCTTCATGATCTGGCGGATGGACATCGAGACGGCCTGCTTGGGTACGTCGTCAAAGGTCGGAAACCAGCCCTCACCGAACTGCTGCTGGCGACAGGCGTGATCGAGGTTCACCACGATGTAAGGGACTTCGGTGGCGAAGTCGGCGGGCGGGTCATTGAAGGCGAGGTGGGAGTTCTCACCGATACCGGCGAAGCAGAGGTCGATTGGACAAGCGGCGATACGGTCGTTCAGGCGCTTGAGTTCAGCGGCCAGATCCTTGGCGTCGCCGTCAACCGGGACGAACTCAGGCTGGGCGGGAAGCTGACTAATAAAACGTTCGCGCAGGTATTTCCGGAAGCTCGCGCCATGCGCTTCCGAAATGCCGACATATTCGTCGAGATGGAAAACGGTGATCTTGGACCAGTCGATACCAGGTTCCTTGATTAAGCACTTCAGCGTCTCGAACTGGCTGGCACCGGTGGCGACGATGACATTCGCACGGCCTTTCTTGGCCAAGACATCGCGCAGCACCTTGGCGCCCTGCGCAGAAGCGGCCTGCCCCATGGCGACGGCATCAGTAAGTTTCTGGATTTTCATGGGAAAGGGGTCACCCGACACTGCCCGCAGGGCAACTATGGGCAAGTACCTATCCCCATCCTATTCGGCAGGAAACCTCCGATTAGCCGACCAGGTTCAAACCACGCATCGACCCGGTCGACGAAGCGAACTTGTCCGCATCGATACCCATGCGCTGGAGCATGGAAACGAAGAGATTCGGCAGCGGGTAATTGTGCTCGGTGTCGAACACATGGTGCTGACCATGATTAAACCCTCCGCCCATGAAGAGCGTCGGCAGATTGTGCGTGGTATGGGCGCTGGCGTTACCAAGGTTGCTGCCGTAAAGAATCATCGTGCGGTCAAGGAGCGGCGCACCGTCTTCCTTCGAGGACTTGAGATCCGCCATAAGTTTCGCGAGCAGGCGCATGTGCATGCTGTCGATATCCTTGAGCTGCGAAAGTTTCTTGGCCGACTTACCGTGGTGCGACAGGCTATGGTAACCGTCGGTCGTCGTATGAACGTGGTCGATGTCGAGGGCTGGCGTGTTCACGCTATCCAGCATGAGGGTCACGGCACGGGAAGAGTCGGTCTCAAAGCAGAGACGGGCCATGTCATACATCAGGCTGACCTTATCCATATACTCCTTGGGGCTACCGGGGTCGAGCGGCGCGGAGGTCTTGGCGACCGGACGGGGCTTTCGCTCCCACTCCTTGGACATCTGCATACGCTGTTCGAGTTCGCGGACGCTGGTGAAATACTGATCGAGACGATTGCGATCCTGACCGCCCATTGAGCGGCGAAGCTCGCCCGCCTGACCGCCAACGGCATCGAGGATGCTCTGGCCGAGCTGGAGGCGGCGCTCCTGGGCCTGCACTTCGGCGGCGGAACCGCCCATGAACATCTTCCGGAAGACCTCGGAGGCCTTCTCTTCAGTCGGAATCATCACGCCGCCGGCCGTCCAGGAAAGGCTGCGTGAACCACGGGCGCAGTTGACGCCTAGGGTCATCGAAGGGAAACGCGTCAGGTGGCCGATACGTTCGGCCATGAATTGATCGAGCGAAATGGTGTTACGGAAACCGCCGCTACTCGGATGCGGAGCCGCGGTCAGGAAGCAATTGTCCGCCGGGTGGCCACCATCGACGTCGGGGTGCGAGACACCGGAGAAGACGCTGAAATCCTTGCGGTGAGCCTGCAGGAGCTCGAGGTACGGCGAAGCCTTGTAGTCCTTGCCTTTGCCGGTCGGAAAGAAGTAGTCGGGCACCAGGCCAAGATTGTTGCAGATGCCCAGCATGCGACGCGGCTTGGCCGAGGGGGCCGGCGCGGCGGCGAAGGCAGGCGTCATGGCGTCAAGCATCGGCAGCGCGAGCAGCACGCCGGTTCCAGCCAGGAAGCGACGACGGGAGACGGCGCGCTTGAAGGCGACGTAAGGCGTGTTGGCCGAGGTTAAAGGAGACGACATGGGGGTAAGATTATTTGTTAAGGAATAGTTCACTGGAAACAAGCCCTTGAATGAGATTTCGGACGCCGAAATGCCCTTCCTTGGCCTGATCGAGGATGGCCTCGATTTTCGGGCGGTCGGCGAAACCGACCGGGGCACCAGTGGCATAGACCGTCAACTGTCCGATGATATTACGTGCGAGCTGACGCTCGTCGGCGGCGACGATCTTCTTGAATTCGCGGATGTCCTTGAACTTCTTCCCGTCAAGGTCGCCGTAAGTCTCGATGCTAAGAGCGTTATGGAAGGCATACTTCTGCCCGTTCTTACCGAGGCCGATCTCCGGGGTCTTTCCATCCAAAGCGCGGTAGCGCGACCGGAAGCCGCCCATGACATCGAAACTCTCCAAGGCGAAGCCGGGTGGATCAATCTGGGTGTGACAGGAAGAACAAGATTCTAGCGTGCGGTGTTTATCCAGCTGCTGACGAATCGTCACGGCGCCACGGGTATCCGGCTCGACGGCCGGTACGCTGGGAGGAGGCGGCGGGGGCTTACGGCCGAGCACTCGTTCCATAATCCAGGCGCCGCGGATAACTGGCGAGGTCGTCGTGCCATTGGCGGTGACCTTGAGGACCGCAGCCTGCGTCATGAAGCCACCACGGACACTGTCTTTCGGGAGAGCGACTTTCTGCAACTTCGCACCCGCCACCGGAGGCAGCTCATAAAGGGCCGCGAGGCGCTCGTTGACGAAGACGAAGTCCGCGTCGACGATATTACGGGCCGGCAGATTGCCGCGGATCATCTCAGCGAAGGTGGCATGGCTCTCGTCGCGCGCTGATTCGACGAGGTGGTCGTCGAGATAGTAATCCGGATACAGCAGATTATCCGGGTCGTTGGCGCCGGCCTTACGCAGATCGAGCCAGTAGTCGGTGAAGGTCTCAACGAAGCGGGCCGAGCGAGGGTCGGCGAGGAGACGTTCCGTCTGCGCTCGCAGGGTTTTCGGTTCATGCAGCGTGCCGGCGGCGGCTAGAGAGCGAAGCTGCGCGTCGGGCGGGGAGTTCCACAGGAAATAAGCCAAGCGGGCGGCTAAGGCATACAAGCGGGCGGCTAAGGCATAGTCATCCAAACGGCCGGGCTTCTCTTGGAGGTAGAGATAGGAAGGCGAGCAGAGCACGGCGGTATAGCCGGTCAACATCGCCTCGGCGAAGGTACTGCCCGACTTTATGGCTCCAAGGATGAGGGGCAGGAACCGGACTTCTTCCTGAGCCGATACCGGGGTGCGATAGGCCAGCTTCACGAAACGGCGAAGCAGGCGCTCGGCGTCCTTGGGCGCATCCTTCGTCTCGACATCATAACGGAGGGGCGAGCCCACGGCAGGCTTCGCCGGCAGATTATCGAACAGCACAGCATAAGGCGCAGCGGGCCACTTGGGTGCCAGCGGGCCTTCCACCTCAATCCAGCGCATCACCAGGCCAGGCTGGCCTTCCGGCGTTGCCAAGGGATTCTGCGCGCGGCTGGCACCCGGACGGGAACGATAGAAACGGACGGCGTCGATCCGGATGGTCTCACCAGCCTCGAGGACGACATCGAGTTCATTGACCGTAGGGTCAGGATTGAAGTCGACGTTGCCGATACGTCGCAGGACGCGCGGATGCGTAAGCGCATAGACCGTCACGGGCTCGGGCCGACGGCCTTTGGAGATATCATCGAGGTCGGGAATATACCAGCGAGTCGGGCCCTTGCCCGTCGGCTTGCCTGGGCCGACCCAAACGGAGTGGCCGCAGAGCTTCAGCTTATATCTTCCGTCGGCCGGAGCCTGGAACGTACTGAAGCTCGGTTCCACCGGTTCATACGCGCCATGCACGACCCCCACGCCTTCCTCGTCGCGAAGCTTAGCATCCGACTTTCCAACGGTTAATTTAGCGTCACCACGGCGCACATCCGGCTGGCCCGCGAAGCCGAGCGTCGGGAAGGTGGCGCGCTCAGGCGACTGGTTAAATTCCGAGAACTTCATCTTGCCGGTGTAGCTACCCTGCTGACGCGCATAGTGTCGCTTCGTTGAGCCATCCGGCTTCTCGACGGAAGAGATGAAAGCCGAGCGCAGCCCTTCTTCCGCGGCGGTCAGGTAGCGCTGGAGCTGCACGTGCGAGACGTCGAGGGCCTGTCCGGTCTTATTGAAGCGGAACGCCTCGGTGTCCTCCGGCAGAATCTCCTTCAGGTCGAGCCAGGGAGCCTGCAGGAGGTCGCGCACGGCATTCTCATACTCGAACCGATTCATGCGCCGCTCGACCGTGCGACCCTGAGAGGCAATCCGGGAGGTATCCTGACGAAACAGAAGCACGGAGAGGTCACCGAGGTAAGCCGACTTCTGGGTCGCGTCGGGACGCGCCTTCTTCTTGGGCGGCATCTCGCCGTTGGCGGTTCGGTCGAAGACCTTCACCCAGGTCTCGAAGGATTTCGGGTCGGTCAGGTCGGACTTCAAAGCGGTCAGATCGAGGCCGCCCTTCTTGGCCTCGGCATCATGGCACTCGACGCAGTTCTTCTCGAGGAACGGGGAGACGGCGCCAGCGGAGACTAGGGGCGACAGGAGCAGGCTGAAGAGGACGAGACGTGAAAACATGAAAAGGAGATATTATGACAGGCGAACGGCCAAAGGGTTGCCAAGGTAAACCACCCAGCAATGGGGGGTTATGCTGAGATTTAGGCCCCAAGCGTCAGGGATTGTGGCCCCCCGCATTAACCCCTGCCCTGCGGCATGCTCTCTGTCATCCGTTCCGCCGCCTTGGTCGGAGTCGAAGCCGTCCCCGTCGAAATCGAGGTCAATACGGGTGAGCTAGGCGAAAACGGGTTGTGGCTGGTCGGACTGCCCGATGCGGCGGTCAAGGAATCCGAAGAGCGGGTGCAATCCGCCCTCCAGAACAGCGGCATGCGGCTCCCAGAGACGCGCACGACCATCAACCTCGCGCCCGGCGACCTGAAGAAGGAAGGCGCAATCTACGACCTGCCCATTGCGCTTGGTATCGCGGCGTCGACGGGGCAACTGGATCGAACATTCCTACAACACTACCTCATCGCCGGTGAGCTCGGACTCAGCGGCGCGACGCGTCCCCTCCGCGGAGGCGTGGCGATGGCGATTCTCGCACGCAAGGCTGGCTTGCGCGGTGTCATCCTGCCCCGTGCCTCGGCCGAAGAAGCCTCGCTGGTCGGCGGCATCGAAGCGATCCCTGCCGATACGCTCGACGGCGCGTTGCGATTCCTCAACGGCGAATCGAAGGTGACGCCGCTGATGCCGAAACCAGCGCCGGAGGCCACGTCGACCGAAGGCCTGCCGGATTTCGCCGAGGTCAAAGGCCAGGCCGCCATCCGCCGCGCGGTCGAAGTCGCCGCCGCGGGCGGACATAATCTGCTGATGATCGGCCCGCCGGGCTCCGGGAAATCGCTGATTGCGAAACGAATCCCGACGATCCTGCCCGCGCCCGACGCGGAGGAATTCCTCGAGATCCTCGGTGTGCATTCAGCGGCAGGCATGGCGCTCGCTGACGCCCGGCGTGGCTGGCAAAGGCCGTTCCGCTCCCCCCACCACACCATCAGCGATATCGGGCTCATCGGCGGCGGCAGCATTCCCGGCCCCGGCGAAGTCTCGCTCGCCCACCTCGGCGTACTCTTCCTCGACGAACTCCCAGAGTTCCGTCGCTCGGCACTCGAGGTATTGCGCCAACCGCTCGAAGACGGACAGGTCACCGTCTCGCGCGCGGCGGCCAAGGTCACCCTACCCGCTCGCCTGATGTTGGTAGCGGCGATGAACCCTTGTCCCTGCGGGCATCTCGGCGATCGACGACGCGAATGCCGCTGCTCACCGATGCAAGTGCGTAAGTATCGCGGTAAGATTTCGGGGCCCCTACTGGATCGCATCGACATCCAGGTCGAAGCACCGGCACTGACCCTGGACGAACTCCGCAACGCCGCACCCGGCGAAGCCTCCGTCGCCATCCGTGAGCGGGTCGAAGCGGCGCGAGCCAAACAACGCCTTCGCTTCGGCAGCCGAACAGGCGGGTGTAACGCCCTCCTCGGCGGCCGCGAACTAAGGGAATACTGCGCCTTGGAAAAAGCCCAGGGCGACCTCCTCCAGCAGGCGATGGAAAAGCTGGGCCTTTCCGCCCGAGCCTATGACCGTATTCTCCGGGTCGCCCGGACGATTGCCGACCTCGCGGGCGCTGAACGCATCGCCACGGCCCACCTATTGGAGGCCATTCACTATCGTTCGCTGGACCGAAACTGAAAACGCTCGCCCACCCTCGGGAAATGCCTCCAATGAGGCTCTCCCCATGAAAACCCTGCACAAGCTCGGGCTCGTCTGCCTGCTCGCCCTCCTGGCCCTACCGCTCGGCGCCGCCGAGAAAATCCGCGTCCTGATGCTCGACGGACGCAATAACCACGACTGGATCCGCACGACCGCGTCCACCAAGGCCACCCTTGAGGCCACCGGTCGCTTCACCGTGACCGTCGCCACCGCTCCCGCCGCCTTCGCCAAGGCCAAGCCGGCCAAGCCCACGCCCGGCGACGCCGCTGCGAAGAAAGCCTTCGACGCCGCGACCAAGGAATGGAATGCCGAAGAAGCCGCCTTCAAGCAGGCCCACGCCGCCGAATGGGAACAGTGGTCACCTAAGTTCACCGACTACCAGGTCATCGTGAACAACTACAACGGACCGGAATGGGGCGCCGCGATGAAGGACTCCTTCACGGAATTCGTCATGAGCGGCGGCGGACTCGTCAACGTCCACGCGGCGAACAACGCTTTCACCGGCTGGGACAACTTCAACGAGATGATCTGCTGCGGCTGGCGCGGCGCCACCTTCGCCAAGCGTATCGCGGTCGACGACAAGACCGGCCAGGCCGTCGCGCTTCTCGACGCCGACGAGAAGATCCAGGGCAAGGGCTTCGGCTCTGGCCACGGCCCCAAGCACGTCTTCACGCTCAAGACCCGCGACGCCACCCACCCGGTCATGCAGGGACTGCCCGCTGAATGGCTCCACGCCACCGACGAACTCTACCACCGTATGCGCGGCACTGCCGACCACATGCACGTCCTCTCCAGCTCGTTCTCCAAGCCAGAGTTCGGCGGCACCGACATGCATGAGCCGATGGTCTGGTTCGCCCCCTTCAATAAGGGTCGCGTCGTGACCACCTCGATGGGCCACATCATGGCCGCCGACACCAGCTACGACGCCCTACATTGCGTGGGCTTCCAGACGATTCTCGCCCGCTCCACCGAATGGGCCGCAACGGGCAAGGTTACCCTGCCCGTACCGGAAGGCTTCCCGACCCTCGACAAGACGAGCGTCATCGAGCCGTCCAAGGTCGTCTGGAAGAAGTAAGCTTCCCGCTTACGTCGGAACTCGAAGGCCCGCCATTGCGCGGGCCTTCTGCTTTTCAGGCGAAGCGACGCATCGCCACGCCAACGGTCGCGCAGATCTGCTCGGGCGAAAGGCTGATGCTGACGTGCAGGCACTTCTCGCTGGCGAGATTCGGACGCTCCAGCGTGGCGAGCTGACTGCCAAGGAGACCAGGCGGCATGAAGTGCCCTTTGCGCGCGTCGAGCCGCGCCTGCAGGAGTTCCGGACTACCATCGAGGAAGATAAAGAACAGGTCCGGGTCGCCTTCGCGCAGGCGATCGCGATAAGCCTTCTTCAGGGCGGAACAGGTGACGACCATCGCTTCACCGCGAGCTTTGCCCTCGGCGAGACGCGCGGCCATGGCGGCCAGCCAGCCAGCACGGTCGGCATCGGTCAGCGGCGTGCCGCCGCTCATCTTCGCGATGTTCTCGGGCGGATGGAAGCCGTCGGCCTCTAGCAACGTGGCCTCGGTGCGCTGGGCGTAAATCTCCGCGACGGTGCTCTTGCCGCAACCGCAGACACCCATGAAGACGAGATTCGGGTGCGCCATCGCTGCTCAGAGATTGATCGTGCGGCCTTCGCGAAACGACTGGTCGGCCGCAGCAACGATGCGCATCGAGTTCACGGCGTCGTCCATGTGCGCGGTAAGGTCGAGGTCCTCGCGGATGGCCTTTTCGAAATAGACCTGCTCGCGCTCACACAGACCGTCATGGCCGGGATCGGCGTCGGTCGGGACGATTTCATCAGGCTTGGTGAACTTGCCGTCGGCGCCGAGTTGCGACGAGTGCACCTTGAGCGCCTGGGCCGCGGAGTGCGAATCGACGTCGGCGGAGTTGCCGGCCTGCGAGGCCTTGCCGGCGACGATCGAAACGCAGCCCTTCGGTCCGATCACGTCCTTCACAAAAAAGGCTTCCTCGGACATCATGGGACCCCAGCCAGCCTCATACCAACCGACGGAGCCGTCGGCGAAGGTCACCTGGAGATGGCCGTAATTGATTTGGCCCGCGGGCATATCTTCGGTGAGGCGGGCGCCGATGCCGGAGACGCGCACGGGGCGACTGCCGGTCATGAGGCACATCACATCGACATAATGGACACCACAGTCGACGACGGGGCTACAGGTCTGCAGGAGCGACTTATGCGTCTTCCACATGTCGCCGTAGCTCTGCTGATTAAGGTTCATACGCATGACGAGCGGCTTGCCGAGCGTCTGCACGGTCTTGATGAACTGGGTCCAGGCCGGGTGGTGACGGAGGATGTAGCCGATGACGACCTTACGCTTCACTTCCTTGGCCTTGGCGACGATCTGCTCGGCTTCGGCGACGGTGACCGCAAGGGGCTTCTCGACGAACACATGGCAACCGGCTTCGAGCGCGGCGACGGCGTATTCGGCATGCGTATCAGGGTAACTCGAGATTGAGACCGCGTCGGGCTTCGTGGCCTTGAGCGCGGCATGGAAGTCGCCGTACTCCGCGTAGCCTCCGCCGAGTTCGGCGTTAAGTTTGGCCCGGGAATCGGCGGAGCGGGTGACGAGGCCGACAATCTGGAAGCCGGGCAACTTATGGTAAGCGAGGGCATGCGAGCGGCCCATATGGCCGGCACCAACGCAAAGGACTCGGATAGGGGTCTGGCTCATGCGCCGAGCATCACCCTTCCCTCCTCCGCTTCAAGTCGGGAGAAGGCGAGGGCGCGAAATTAATCGACCGATTAGTTCGGTAACGGCAGGCCGACGCCCTTGGCCCGCTGCGCCTCGAGCAAGGCTTTGAGTCGCGCGACGATTTCCGGGTGTTCCTTGGCGACGTTATGACGCTCGCCGGGATCGTTCTGCAGGTCGAACAGACGCGGACCAGACTGGTCGCGACTATCGTTGGCCTGCTCGGATTCGGAGCCGAGCAAAGCGACGAGCGGGCCCTGGGCCTTCTTGCCCTTGCCGGGCGCGCCGACGCCGGAGATGAATTTCCAACGGGCGTCGCGAATCGAAAGCAGGTTACCTTGCGTGCTTGAAATCAACGTCTCGCGGCCAGCGCCACCCGAGAGGGCCGCGGAGGTGTCAACGGAGTCGAGCTTGAGGAAATCAGCGGGGTCACCGCCGGCAACCTTCGTGAAGACGGCGGGGAGGTCGACCTGCGACATCAGCGCGTCGGAAACCTTGCCGACGGGCGTATGACCCGGCCAGCGCGCGAGGAAGCCCACGCGCGTTCCGCCTTCGAGGATACTATACTTGCCTCCGCGGAAAGGGCCGGCTGGCGTGTGGCCGGCCTGCTTGTTCAGTTCGACGGCCTGATCCTTATAACCATCGTCGAGCACCGGACCATTGTCGGAGGAATAGATGACGAGGGTGTTCTCAGCGAGACCGTGCTTGTCGAGTTCAGCGAGGATACGGCCCGCCTGATCATCGAACGCTACCACAGCGTCGCCGCGCGGCCCGAGCGGAGTCTTGCCGGCGTAACGCGGATGGTGGACACGTGGCACGTGGTTCTCGTGCGAGGCGTAGAAGAGAAAGAATGGCTTATCCTTATTGCGCGCGATGAAGCCGCAGGCCTTGTCGGCAAAGGCGTCGCCCATGGTCTCATCGTTCCACACCGCGGCCTTACCGCCCTTCATCCAGCCGATGCGGCCGACGCCGTTGACGAGCGCCATGTTGTGTCCATGCGACCAATCCATCTTGAGCTTCGCGCGCTCGGCGTCGGTCTTTAGGTCGGGGTCGCCCGGATAAGGGGACTTGTAGCTAATCTCGATCGGATCCTTAGGGTCGAGGCCAACCACGGAGCCATCCTCGACAAAAACTGTCGGCACACGATCGCCGGTGGCGGCCATAATGAAGGAGTAGGTGAAACCAATCTGATTAGGCGAAGGATTGATCTTCTGATTCCAGTTCACGTCGCCCGAGCCGAGACCGAGGTGCCACTTGCCGACCACGCCCGTGGCGTAGCCGAGTTTGGCGAGGCTGGCAGCCATCGTCGGGCGACCCGGCTTAATGATGAGGCGAGCGTCTCCAGGCAACACGCCGGTACCTTGACGACGCCAGGCGTATTCGCCCGTCAGGAGCGAATAACGCGAGGGCGTGCAGGTGGCGGACGTGCAGTAGCCCGAGGTGAAACGCGTACCCTGTGCGGCCAGCTTATCGAGATTCGGGGTCGGGATGACCTTAGCGCCGTAGCAGCCGAGGTCGCCCCAGCCGATGTCATCGGAATAGAGCAGGACGATGTTCGGCGGACGCTTATCCGCTGCGAAGGCGGAGAGCACACAGGACAGGGCAACCAGGGGCAAGAATCGCATGGGCATCTTGTAAGCCCCTTGGCGCGAGAAATAAAGCAAGCAGATGGACCACCGCACCCCTTGCTTGCAAAACCGGCCCATAACGCCCAATCAGAAGGAGAACATGCGTTTCGCCAAATACCACGCCCTCGGCAACGACTACCTCGTCCTCGAGCCGAAGGATTGCCCTACTCTCTTTTCGCCCGAAGCCATCCGCAAGGTCTGCCACCGTCACTTTGGCCTGGGCTCAGATGGAATCCTCTTTGGCCCAATCGAACGCACCGACGGCACCTTCGGTCTGCGCATCCTAAATCCTGATGGATCCGAAGCCGAGAAGTCCGGCAACGGTATCCGCATCTTCTGCCGCCACCTCCTCGAGACCAAGCGCATCCAGGAAGGCCAGGAGTTCCGTCTGCACACCATCGGCGGCGTTGTCCGCTGCGAAGTCTTCGAGGGGGGGAACCGCATCCGCGTCGAGATGGGCAAGGTCTCCTTCCGCGCGCCGGTCATCCCGCACGTCGGCGCCGACCGCGAAGTCCTCGGCGAAGAGATCACCGTCCTCGGTAAGACCTTTAAGTATTGGGCCGCGACCGTCGGCAATCCGCACTGCGTGATCCCGGTCGACGAACTCACGCCCGACCTGGCCAAGACGTACGGCCCACACCTCGAGGTGCACCCCAATTTCCCGAACCGTACCAACGTCCAGTTCATGAAGATCATCGACCGCCAGAACGTGCGGATTGAGATCTGGGAACGTGGCGCCGGCTACACCCTGGCCTCCGGTTCCTCTTCTTCGGCTTCGGCCGCCGTAGCCCGTAAAATGGGCCTCGTTGACGCAGATTTAACGGTTAATATGCCCGGAGGTCAGATTATCATTGGCATCGGGGATGATTATTCCATCGTGATGACAGGCCCGACGACCCCTGTTGGCATCTTCGAGATGCACCCTGGAGTCCCGGTCCAAGACGTCGCCGTCTAGGCGAAC
>JBEEKW010000075.1:0-9036 GCA_041168485.1 Verrucomicrobiota bacterium | reverse complement strand
TTCTTTGGTCTTCTCGTCCTCCTTGGATAGGTCGAGCGTCTCCGGCACTTGCATCTGCATGCGGAAGGCCAGCTCGTAGTTGTTCATGCGAGCCGAGAGTTCGTCATGTCCAGGGTGCCGCTCGGCGTGGGCGGCATTAAGCTTGGCCATGAGGTCAAGGTTCTTGCGTTGCTGTTCCTGCGTCACTCCGGCGGGCGGCGTGAGGTCGAGTATCGGGGAGCCTTTGGCGCGCAAGGGGGTTCCTTGAAAATTGGCAGGCAGGTATCCGTTGCTCCAGTTGGCGGCGCCACCTTGGGGGTAGCTGACTTCTGGCAGGACGATGAAGCCAGGAAGGTCGCGGTTGGTCGAACCGAGTCCGTAGTTTATCCAAGCGCCTAGGCCAGGGTCGCCCCGGAAGAAGCAGAGGTCATCCGCGACCTTGGCGAGATGCGTCCAGTTGTCCGCCATGTCGGCCCCGCTTTTGCCCGCCTTGATGAACTTGAAAGGGCTCTGGACGTAGTAACGCTTACCGCTCTCCATGGCAGACTTCTGCTGACCTTCGCGCACGAACGCCTGAAGGTGGAGCTTCTCAAGCTTCGGCTTGGGATCGAAGGTATCGATGTGGGACGGCCCGCCTTCCATCATTAGGAAGATCACGTTTTTAGCCTTGGCACCCGGGAAGTGGGCTTGGTTGTTGGCTGACAGCTGCTTCGCCTCCTCGGCCAGCAGGGCGCTGAAGGCGACGCTGCCAAGGCTGGCTCCCAGGCCGTAGATGAAGTCACGTCGGGTCGGCGCATGCAAGGCACGGGCGCCGGCGCAGGGGAAGAATGGCTTAGTAGACATAGGAGAACTCGTTGGAGTTAAGCAAAACGAGGCAGACCTCGGCGAGGGCGCGGGTACGTGGGACGACGTCGGCCGGCTGGAGGTCCGGTACGAACTCGGCGTTCGCGTAAAGCTTCTCGTTGAAAGAGAACTTCTCGCCGGTGTTCTCCTCGACCGCATCGCGGCGGACTTCGAGCGGTGGCTTGATGTTCATTGGTTTCGCGTCACCCACCAAGGATGTCATCACGTTCCAGTGTTCGCGGCAGTTTTCGAGCTCAGCGGAACGCGGCGAACGGGCGAAGACGAGCGCGAAAAGACGGGTGATGGCATCGTCGTCGTTCTTGGTCTCCTTGACCGCGCGGTGGGCTAGAGCGAGAGCACGGGCGCGGGTGTTCTGCCCGTTGAACAAGCTAAAGACCTGAGGGGTTACGGTGGAGGATTCACGTTTTTCGCAGGAAAAGTCCGGCGTCGGCGCATTGAACACTTCCAGCTGCGGGTCGGGCTGGCCTCGGGTCTTCAATGAGTAGAGCGAACGACGGTGGCGCTGGGAGGGGAGGGGGTTGGGCGTCCAGGCGGCGGCGAAGGTGCCCATGACTTGTCGTGGCTGCAGCGCGGCCTCTAGGTTGATCTCGGGGCGATTGGGAATGCCGCCGAGCGTGGGATTGAGTTCACCGGTTGCGGTAAGCATCGCATCGCGTAATTCCTCGGCGCTAAGTCGGCGGGGCTTGAACACGGCATAGCTCGTCGCGGCGGGATCCTTATCCGCGAGTAGTTTGAGGTCGGAATGCTTGGTACTGCGCCGATACGCTTCCGAGGTCATGATGGCCCGGTGCATGGCCTTGAAGCTCCAGCCTTTCTCGACGAAGTTCGCCGCGAGCCAGTCGAGCAGCTCTGGATGGGTCGGCTTCTTGCCGGTGCTGCCGAAGTTGTTCGGATTTCCGGCGATAGGTTGGTCGAAATGCCAGAGCCAGATCCGGTTCACGATGGCTCGGGTGGTGAGTGGGTTATCGGGGCTGGCGACCCATTCGGCGAAGGCCTTGCGGCGGCCTTCGATGGTTTCAGGTATCGGGGTCTTCTGCACGCCACCCAGGACGCTCAGAACGCCCGGCTTTACTTTTTCACCCGAGCCAAAGGGATCTCCGCCCGTCAGGACGCAGGATGACTCCAGCTCGCCTTCGGTCATGGGATTATTCGGCTGGCGGAATGGCGCGCTAATTGACGTCATCTGTGGGGTGCGACCACCGTAGACGGAAAGCGCCACGGGTTCAAATCGGTCAAGCTCCCACTGAAGACGCTCGAGACCTTTCCGGGCAACCCGCTCCATGCCATATTGTTCCGGAGTAAAGCCGACAAACTTCGGCGGATAGTCGCTCTCGGACATACGCTGAGACTTTACCCGATCGCGGGCGCGAGTGAAGACGTCGGCAAAACCGTATTTGTTCTTAGCGGACAACTTATGGGCGGCTTCCACTGCGGCGACCCACTGGGCATCATCTTTCTTTTTATCCTTATGCCAGCGCACGGCGTTGCGCAGGAGGGCTTCGTCCAGGATTGCGAGTTGCTTGAGATGTTCCTCTCGGCTGAGTTCGAGGAACTTCTTTTCTTCGAAGCCTTGTCGGTTCTCGATGTCAAGGAAGGGGCTGGTCCGCTCGGCAAGCTGGGTTGTCGCGAATACCGCCTGCAATGAATAATAATCGCGGGTGGGGATGGGGTCGAACTTATGGTCGTGGCATCGGGCACATTGCAAAGAATGTGCGAGGAAGGTTTCACCCACGCTGTTACTCACGTCGTCGAGGAAGCGTTGGCGGGCGACCTTCGGCACCTCCATGCTGGTGAGTTCCCATGGGCCCATGCGCAGGAATCCCGCGGCGATGAGCATCTCCGGGTTGAGCGGATCAATCTCGTCGCCCGCGATCTGCTCGCGCACGAACTGATCATAGCGTTTGTCTGCATTGAAAGAACGCACGACGTAATCGCGATAGCGCCAGGCATTGCCACGCTCGTAATCGTTCGCGAAACCTGAAGAATCCGCATAGCGCGTTACATCCAGCCAGTGCTGGGCCATGCGCTCGCCGTAGTGTGGCGACGCCAAAAGTCTCTCGACGAGAGCGGCGAAAGCCTCGGCTTCCGGTCGGGCATCCTTCACGAAAGCCTCCACTTCTTCGGGCTTAGGCGGGAGGCCGAGCAGATCGAATGTCGCCCGGCGGATGAGGGTGACTCGGTCGGCAGAGGGCGCGACGGTGAGTCCGGCGGGCATCTTCGCCATGATGAACGCGTCGACGGGGTTACCCTGGTTTGTGGGGGGTGTCGGTTTCTTTACTGGCTGATAAGCCCACATCTCTTCGGGCTTATACTTCCGGTTGGTCCATTCCGGGGACAAACCGCCGGAGGTTTTAATGGTCACCCCGTCTTCCGCCGACCACTTGGCTTCGTTCGCCTGAGCAATCGCCTGGGCGCGTGAGGCTTCGGGCCAAGGCGCACCACCGGCGATCCAGTCCTTGATCCAGGTAAGCTGTTCGGCGTGGAGCTTTTCCGCTTCTTTGGGGGGCATGGCCTCCCAGTCGTCGTGTTTCCGTGTGGCCGCGAGATACATGGGGCTCTCTTCGGGCTTTCCGGCGACGACCCCCGGTTTCTCGCTATCGCCGCCTTTTAATATCGAAGCGAGCGTCCGCATGTCCAAACCGCCTTTAATTTTGGCCTCATCCTTGCCGTGGCAGGCTAAGCATTTTTCATAGAAGAGCGGCGCAATGCGACGGACGAATAAAATCTCGGCATCCGTATTCTGCGCGAACGCAGGCAAGGCAGCAGCAATGCTAAGCATGACGACACTTCCGATTTTCATGGGGCTGGAGGCACGATACTCTTATCTTACTTTATTCCTAAGCCACGCAAATCTATCCCTTGTATTTATAACGCGAGGATTAGGCCCATTTTGCCATAGATTGCTCTGTATCTTGGCGAGCGTTCTACGCACATAATGAGACAAAATTAATGAAGGGAACACTTGTCGGTGAGGTGGGTCGTAGTCTAGACCTTGGGTACCCCGAAATGGCCTCCCCAAGGCCTTGGTTTATTTCTTCCCGTATGCGCTCCCTCCTGCTCCTTTCCCTTTTTGCCGCCGTGGCTTTGGCCGATGGCCCGAAGGACAATATCCCCGCTGCCGTCCGGCCGATCCCCCCGACCGACAAGGCGGTGGCTTTGCCGGAGGCGGATAAGGTGTCGCTGGCCAAGGAGCTTGCCGAATTGCGTACGGCCATCGACGCCGCCGCGAAGGCCCAAGCGAAGAACCCGCGCCTCGAGGAACTCCTGGCCGACATCGAGATCTTCCACAAGGCGGTCGATTGGGCCGGCAAGTACAACGAGTATTTCAACAAGGGCGAATTCAAGACAGCCCATGACCTGATCGTCGAAGGCAAGGCGCGAGCCGCTTCGTTCCTGAAGGGCGAGACCCCTTGGATTCGCCAGACCGGCCTGGTCGTCCGTGGCTACAAGTCGAAGATCGACAGCTCGGTGCAGCCTTACGGCATGGTGATTCCGGACAACTATGCCGGCTCGATGATGCGTCTAGATTTCTGGTGCCATGGTCGCGGCGAGACCTTGAGTGAACTCGCGTTCCTCAGCGACCGCCGGAAGAACGTCGGCCAGATTCCTGCCACCAACCGCCTGGTGCTCCACCTTTACGGTCGTTACTGCTGCGCCAACAAGATGGCCGGCGAGGTCGACCTCTGGGAGGCCTACGCCCACGCCCGTAAGAGCTACAACATCGACGACGACCGTCTCTTCATCCGTGGCTTCTCCATGGGCGGCGCGGCTGTCTGGCAGTTCGGCGCTCACTACACCGATCGCTGGTGTGGCATCAATCCCGGCGCCGGCTTCTCCGAGACCCCTGAGTTCCTGAACGTCTTCCAAAACGAAGACGTCTCCAAGATCCCTTCGTGGCAGAAGACTCTCTGGGCTTGGTATAACGCGACCGACACCGCGATCAACTTCCGCAACGCCCCGACGGTCGCCTACAGCGGCGAACTCGACAAGCAGAAGCAGGCCGCCGATGTCATGGCCCGCGAGATGGGCAAGCTCGGCATGGAGCTCACGCACATCATCGGACCTCAGACCGCCCACAAGATCCATCCTGACTCCATGGTCGAGATCGAGCGCCGCCTCGCCGCCATCGCTGCCAAAGGCCGCGTGCGCACCCCGAAGGAGGTCTCCTTCGCCACCTACTTCCTCCGTTATGACCGCATGCATTGGGTCCGGGTCGACCGCATGGTCGAGCACTGGCAGAAGGCCCAGGTCGACGCCAAGCTGGTCGACGATCGCTCGATCGAAGTAAAGACCTCGAACGTCGCCGGTCTCACGCTCGACTTCGCTTCTGGAGATTCCGTGCAATCCCAGTTCGCCCCGACCGCCGTGACCATCGACGGCCAGAAGGTCCTGACATCGGTCAAGGCGGGCTCCGATCTTTCCTGGAAAGCGACCTTCTCCCGGGCCGCCAAGAACGGCGAGTGGACGCAGGTCGTCGAGCACGCTGACAAGGGAGCCCACAAACGTCATGGCCTCTCCGGCCCGATCGACGATGCCTTCATGGATTCGTTCCTTTATGTCTCCCCGACCGGCCAGCCGTTCAACGCCAAGGTCGGCGGTTGGGCCAAGTCTGAGATGGAGCGCGCCGCCCGTGAATGGCGTCGCCAGTTCCGTGGCGATGCGCCCACGAAGGCCGATACTCAGGTCAAGGACGAGGACATCGCGAAGAGTAACCTCATTCTCTGGGGTGATCCTACTTCGAACGCCGTTCTTGCCAAGATCATCGCCAAGTTGCCGATTCAGTGGACCGCCGATAAACTCGTCGTCGATGGCAAGACCTACTCGTCCGCTGACCATGCGCCGATCCTTGTCTACCCGAACCCCTTGAACCCGCAGAAGTACGTCGTGATCAACAGTAGCTTCACCTACCGCGAATACGATTACCTCAACAACGCCCGCCAGGTCGCCAAGCTGCCGGATTGGGCCGTCATCGATCTTAAGGTCGCCCCGGACACCATCGCGCCGGGCGCCATTCCTGCGGCCGGCTTCTTCAATGAAGTTTGGCAGTTCCGCGTTTCCAAGTAACCTCACCCCATCCCCATGGCTATCATCACCGAAAAAGACCTGCAGCCCACCTACGACGTGATCGTCGTCGGTTCTGGCGCGGGCGGCGGACAGTCCGCCTACACCCTCACCATGAACGGCGTGAAGGTCCTCATGCTCGAGGCCGGCCGTAATTACGATCCGGTCACCGAGACCCCCATGTTTCAGTCCCGGGCGGATGCTCCGTTGCGCGGCATGAGCACCAAGGAGAAACCGTTTGGTTTCCATGACGCGACCGTCGACGGTGGCTGGGAAGTCCCCGGCGAGCCCTACACCCAAGCG
Organism: Verrucomicrobiota bacterium; assembly: GCA_041168485.1. GTDB lineage: Bacteria > Verrucomicrobiota > Verrucomicrobiia > Opitutales > UBA953 > UBA953. The sequence goes on along the minus strand of JBEEKW010000075.1, from coordinate 2,829 downwards.
TCGACCGATCCGAAGCAGCGCTTCGACTGGTGGCGCTCCCGCATGCTCGGTGGACGCACCAATCACTGGGGCCGCATCTCGCTTCGTAACGGTCCTTACGACTTCAAGCCCTATTCCCGTGACGGCCTCGGCTTCGATTGGCCCTTCACCTACGACGACGTCGCCCCTTATTACGACAAGGTCGAGATGCTCGTCGGAGTCTACGGCTCCAACGAAGGCCTCGAGAATACGCCTGACTCCCCGAACGGGACGCTTCTGCCTGCGCCGAAGGCCCGCGCCGGCGAACTCTACGTCAAGAAGCACATCGCTAAGTTCGGCATGCCGGTCATCCCGATGTGCCAACCTCAAGCCACCCTCTGGTACCAAGCAATAGTCCCTCGCCTCATCTAAGTCGGCCATGGTCAGTGTTTGACAATTTAAGCTGGGCAGCAAGCCAATTTCTCGGAGCAATAAGAGCTCAAACACTCGCAGCGAAGCTTGCAACAACTCCCCAGGTTCTGTGGCCATGACTCTCACCGTGGCGGCGTAGGCATCAAACAACTGAGGATGAGGGTCTTCGCGTGCCAACAAACGCAGCAACAATTCATTCAAATAGTAGCCCGAAAGCAGTGCATCACCTGTTGGCATGACATGCCCACCCACCCACTCGGCCGATTTGAGGGTGCGAATATCGGCATCGCCGCCATACGCCACTTGAATGGCTTGAAGCGGCAACAAAACTGGCCTGAAAGATGAGCTCGGCTTTTTGGCACCCTTGGCCACCAAGGCAATGCGGCCATGATGACGCGTGAACACCTCCAAGATAAGGCTCGACTCGCTCCAATCGTAGCGGTGCAGCACATAGGCCGGCTCATCCGAAATTCGTTTCAAGACAGCGGCCATGGCCTTCGCTTTTTATTCGTAGCCGAAGGAGCGAACACGCGCTTCGTCGTCGGCCCAGCCAGAGCGAACCTTGACCCACAGCTCGATAAACACTTTGGCATCCATGAGCTTTTCGAGTTCTTGGCGCGCTTCAGTACCGATGCGCTTGAGACGCTCGCCTTTGTCGCCAATGACCATGGCCTTATGACCTTCTCGCTCCACCACGATGGTGGCAGCAATGCGAATCATGCGATTGGCAGAGCGGCTGGGTTCTTCTTCAAATTTGTCAATCACCACCGTGGAGGTGTATGGCAACTCATCGCCAGTGAAACGGAACAACTTTTCACGCACAATTTCACTGGCCAAAAACTTTTCACTGCGGTCGGTGAGTTCGTCTTCGGCGTACCACCAAGCTTGCTCCGGCAAGTATTTTTCGCAATAACCCATCAAGCGCTCAATGTCCTTGGCATTCTTGGCAGACATTGGCACAAACTCAGTGAACGGATGACGTTCTTGCATGTCTTTGAGCCAAGGCGCCAAATCTTCACGGCGATTGACGGCGTCCAGTTTGTTGGCAATGAGCAAAACGGGTATATCGGGCTTGAGCAAAGCCAAAACTTTGGCGTCAGCTGTATTGAAAATGCCAGCTTCAACCACAAACAAAACCAAGTCGACATCGCCCACGGCGCCCAGAACAGTTTTGTTCAAAGACTTGTTCAAAGCGGTGTTGTGACGGGTTTGAAAACCAGGTGTATCGACAAAAACAAATTGAGTGGGACCTTCAGTGCGAATGCCCGTGATGCGGTGACGCGTGGTTTGCGCTTTGCGCGAGGTGATGCTGATTTTTTGACCGACCAGCGCATTGAGCAAGGTAGACTTGCCCACATTGGGTTTGCCCACAATGGCCACCAAACCGCAACGTTGGGCGGGGTTGGTTTCTGTGTTCATCCGCGTGCCTTGACTTTCAAAATTTCAAGCATGGCAGCTGCCGCGGCTTGCTCACCAGCACGTCGCGAGGGGCCGCTGCCATGCTGTGAGAGACTGAGTTCGGGAATGTCGCAAGCGACATCAAAAATTTGGCGGTGCGCTGCGCCAGAAGTAGCGACCACACTGTACTGCGGAAGCTGTAATTTACGGCCTTGCAACCACTCTTGCAATTCAGTTTTAGGATCCTTGGATGCTGCTTGCATCTGTGGATTGATGGCCACATTTTGGAACAAGCCATGAACCAGTTGTTCTGCAACGTCGTAGCCGGCATCCAGAAAAACCGCACCAATCAAAGCTTCCAAGGCATCGGCCAAAATGGAGGGCCGCCTTTGACCACCTGACTTTAATTCACCCTCACCTAGCTTTAAACAGCTAGAAATCTGCAAGCTGAGGGCCAATTGGTGAAGCGTCTCTTGCTTGACCAAGTTGGCTCTGACACGCGACAAATCACCTTCGGGTAAATCACTTAACTGGGCATAGAGCAGGTGCGCAACGGCCAAATTCAAAACTGAATCGCCCAAAAATTCTAAGCGCTCATTGTGATCTGCTGAGTAACTTCGATGCGTGACAGCGCGCTGAAGCAAACTGAGGTCTTTGAAGTTGTGCTTAAGCCGAACTTGCAATTGACTGAGATCGTCGTTCAAACTTTTAGCCTGATATTGAATTGAAGAGATGGCACGGCTGAATGTGGGGTGGATGCAGTAGGCACGATCAATTGAATGAACCAATGCGGCTCAAGTTTCCAAAATTCATCCAAACAACAAACGCTCGGCCCACAATATTAGCGTCTGGCACAAATCCCCAATAACGTGAGTCAAGAGAGTTGTCCCGATTGTCGCCCATCATGAAATAGTGGCTCTGAGGAACCTTGCACACAAGCCCTTCAACGGTGTAATTGCACTGGTCGCGGAAAGGGAAATCTTCTGCACCAGGAATAAATGCGGGGCGCTCATCGTCAACAATCAAATTGTGTGGCTTGTT
>JBEEKW010000074.1:0-8823 GCA_041168485.1 Verrucomicrobiota bacterium | reverse complement strand
CGTCATCGACATGTACGGCGTCGTGAACTTCGCTAAGCGCGGTAAAGGGGAGGTCCCAGGGACTTCGCCGGCGGAGCAGGCCGCTTACTTCCCTGAGTCGCAGTGCGATCCGCAGGATCCCGCCGTACTTATCCTGCACGGCACGGCTGACAGCACGGTCGATATCGCGCAGTCGGATGACATGGCGAAAGCGCTACGCTCCGCGAAGGTTTCCCACGAGTATATCGTCGTCGAAGGGGCGCCGCATACCTTCGATCTGCATCCCAAGGGTAAAGGATGGAAGCGAACGGGCGTAATGGCTGGCGCGGAAGTCTCCAGTTCCTCGGATAAGGCTGACCTCACTGAGGCGACCCTCGATTTCCTCGCCCGGACAATCGGGAAGTAAGGCTTACTCCTTCAGGCGGGCCATCACCGTCGAGCCCTGGAGCTGGACGTCGAAGCGGCCAGTGTCCTCGAGCATCCGGTAGAACTTCGCATAGCGCGGGGCGTTGGCTTCGAGGCCCGGGTGTTCCTGCAGGAGGAATTTCTTGATGACCTCGACCTTCAGCCATTCGCCTTCGGGCGCGAGGCCCGTGGCGACGTCGACGAGGGCTTCGATGATATCCTGACGCTGCTGCAACTGGGCGCGTCTCTGGTCGGCCTCGGCTTTGCCTTGGGCCTGCTGGGCGGACGAGAGGTTCGGGCGGTCGCGGTAATCTTGGCCGGAATTATCCGGCGCCAGGCGAGCTTCGCGCGGGGCGCGCGGCTCGCGAGCCTGACGGGGTTCACGCTGGGCGCGTTCTGGACGGGGCTCACGGGCTTCGCGTCGGGGACCGGGCTCGCGTTGCTGCGGACGAGGGGCGTCGGCGAAGCGGAGTTCAGGTAACATCTTCTCGAACTGGTCGAGCAGGGCGCCGACTTCCTTGTTCGTCTTCGGCGCGAGCGCGCGCAGGGCCTGAGCGAGCAGGCCGAGGGCCTTGCGCGGGTCGGACTTCGCCGACTGTTCGTCGTCCAGACGCGTGCGCAGTTCAGAGAGATTCAGGTAATGATGGGCTGTGGAGCGGAGGGCCTTGTGCGTGCGTTCGCCCATCACGATGATACGGACGCCGAGGCGCTTGGCGTCCTCGACCACTGGTGTGAAGTCGCTGTCGTTCGTGACGAAGATGAGGGTCGTGGGCGGATTCGGTCCGGCCATCAGCTTCACCGCGTCGATCGTTAGGCGCATGTCGGCGGCGTTCTTGCCCGGCGTGTAGCTGCGCTGGTCGACGAGGTCGAGTTCGGGCCAGTCTTGGGCGGCGGCACGCCAGCCGCTGAGACGGCCGTTGAAGTCGCCGTAGGCGCGGGCCGCGGAGATCTCCGTCTCGCCAATGAAGCGGCGCAGGGTGGGGAGGTGCTGATGCGAGACGTTATCGGCGTCGATTAGCACGCCGATGCGCTGGTTGGGCTGCGCCTTGGCGGCTTCGGGCGTCGAGGTGGAGGCAGCGTCGGCCTGGCGGCGGGCCGGCTTGGCGGCGCGGCGGGCGGAAGGTTTAGCGGAGCGGCCACGCGCGGAGGCGGCGGCTTTCTTGGGCTTAGGTCTGGGCACGGCGGAAAAGGTCCCTATCCGTGCGACGAAAGCCTCGCCGCTACAATGCGAAACGCCGGAGCATGTGGCCGCATCGCCAGACTTTCGGTGAGCTATCGCCATATTTTATTTGGAACTTTACCACTTCCCTGTTCTTAAAAAGGTGTGAATCTAAGTTTCCCTCGCTCCCTCGGTCTCTTGGCCGCCGTCTGCTGGGGGCTTGTCGCTGGTGCCGTCCCCGGGGCTGTCGTGGAGCCGATGTGGCTGACGAAGTCCGGTCCCTGGGGGCAGTTGGAAGTCCGCTCCGTCTATTTGGAACCACCGGAATCCTTGATGGCGGTGATCGCTAAGCCATCTGCGGCGACCCGCTGGACCTTTGAGCAGAATACGCAGGGCGGCGTCCGGGCGATATTGGTTAAGGCCGGTGTACCCGAGGCGGTGATTGCGAGGCTCATCAGCCCCGTGCGACTCGTGGAGAGCGGCAACAGCATTATCCTTCTGCCTGAACGGGAAGACCTTATCGCCCTCAGCATGGAGGTGCGCAGCGCCCTTTACCTAGAACTCGCCAAGTCTTCGGCTAACGAATACCAGCGCGACCCGGTCTTCATCCTAGGTGGCGATGTCGACGACTGGCTCGAAGAGGTCTCGCTCACTTCCGGGCAGCGTGCCTTGTTCCGGCAGCTGCTTTGGCGACGTGGTAGCGCCCTTGTCTTCAGTGATGTGCAGGCCTTGCTCGCCTTGGCCAAGGGGCCTGAGGAGGTGAGCGCCGTCTTCCGGAGTATCACCCGTGTGCGTAGCCTAGTCATCAGCCTCCGTCTGCCGCTGACCGTGGACCGCCAGGCTTTCATCGATTACTGGACGGCCGATCAGGTGGGGACGCCGCGTCTGGCGTTCATCCGCGCGGTGACCCAACGTCGCGCCAAGCAGCTCATCGACGTCACCCACTTCCTTCCTTCTGCGTTCCGGCTCCGGGTCTACAGTTTCCCGGAACTTGATCTAGGTCTCAAGGGCCGCTTTCCGGACTGCCATTGGACCTCCCTGAATTTCTTCAATCAGGAGCCCAAGGATATCTACCTTGATACCCGCCAGGCCGCCGAGCATCTCCTGAAGGACTACGTCGCGGTCGATGCGCCCTACCGATATGGAGATGTGCTCTGCTTCTTGGACGATGGCGAAGGCCTGCACACCTGCGTCCATGTCGTGGACGACATCGTGCTGACCAAGAACGGCGACAGTATCCTGGCGCCGTGGACCCTGATGAGGCTCCGAGATGTCGACGAAATCTATCGTCGCACTCCGAGCACTCGCATTCAGGCCTATCGGCTTAAGAAGTAGTCCCCCGGTTCGCGTCGCTGTCCCCGGCGGGAATCGAACCCACATCCTCGGTTTAGGAAACCAATGTTCTATCCGTTGAACTACGGGAACGCGAAGGGTAGTAAGTCGGGGGAGGGTCGGGCGGGCAAGCCCGCATCAGCGGGGAGGGCTTGACTCCCCTGTGGTTAGGCTAACTTCAAGGGGATGTCCGCCTTCCTGTCCGCCGTTGCCGAGGCCCCCTTGATGATTCCCAACTGGGCTTGGGCGGCCTTCCTGGGGTTCGTCGGGTTCATGCTCGCGCTCGACCTCGGCGTCTTCAAGAAGAAGGCCAACGAGGCGCCTAGCTTCAAGGAGGCCGTCGCTTGGTGCGTGGTCTGGGTTTCGTTGGCCGTCGGATTCGCCTTCTTGCTCTCTGGCTGGCGCGGGCCGGAGGACGCTGAGCTCTTCGCCGCCGGTTATGTCCTAGAGTTGGCGCTCTCGGTAGACAACCTCTTCATCTTCATCCTGGTCTTCGCGCACTTCAGTATTCCTCCGCACCTCCAGCATCGCGTTCTCTTCTGGGGTATCCTCGGTGCCGTGGCCATGCGGGCGATCTTCATCATCGCCGGTATCGCCGCCGTCGATCGCTTCACCATCCTGCTGCCGATCTTTGGCGCCTTCCTGCTCTTCACAGGCCTCAAGATGGCCTTTTCGCATGACGAGTCCGAAGGGAAGGGCGTCGATGAGAACTTTGTGGTGCGGATGATTCGGCGATTCTTGCCGGTCACGAATCGCCTGCACGGCGAGGCTTTCATCGCCCGTGAGGATGGCCGTCGCGTCTTCACGCCGCTCTTCGTGGTGTTAGTCGTCATCGAGAGCACCGACCTACTCTTCGCAATCGACTCGATCCCCGCCGTACTTGGCATCCTGCCGGTCCAGATGCCAATCGAAGATAAGCGTTTTATCGCCTTCACCTCGAATATCTTCGCGATCATGGGCCTTCGCTCGATGTATTTCGCCATCTCGGGCTTCATGCACCTCTTCCGCTTCCTTAAGCCTGCGCTGTCCTTCATCCTGGTCTTCATCGGAGTTAAGATGATCCTGCCGTGGGCGGCCACCGTGGGTGAGCCCGAAGGGCAGTTCGCTGGCTGGGCCCAGGCTCTCGTGCATGATGGCCGGGTGCATATCCCTACCTCGGTCTCCCTCTCGATCATCGGCTTCGTCCTGGCTCTCGCGATCGCCCTGTCGGTCGCGTTTCCGAAGAAGAAATAGGATAGATTTGATGTTTCCACCGGCGGGGCTCGCAGCCACGCTAGTGGCGTGTTCCGAGGCCGCTATAAGCTCTACCTGCCTTACCTGAAGGGTAGCCGCACGCTACTCTTCCTGTCCTTGCTCGCGGCCATCGTCTTCGCCGCCGCCAACGCCTTTGGTCTGCCGTTCCTCGTGGGCAAGGTCCTGCCGGCGGTCTTCGGCGATGCTGCGACGCGAGCCGCCCCTCTCCTGACGTGGCCGGAGTGGCTGGGTGGCCAGCCAGCGCTCACTCTGCCGAAGGGCTACGAGATGGTCTTCGCCGTCGCTTTCCTCCCCGCGGTCATGCTGGTCCGCGGTCTCGGCGAATTCTTTTCGACTTACCTCCTCAACCTCGCCGGTCTGCGCGTGATCGAGGCCGTGCGTCGCGATGTGTTCGCCAAACTGCAGCAGCTTCATCTCGGCTTCTTCGGGCGGCTCTCGATTGGTGACTTGCTTTCACGCCTGATTGCCGACGCCAATTCGGTTCGGCTGGTGCTGGTTGACGTGTCGAATGACCTCATCGTCCAGCCTCTGTCGATGGTCTTCGCCCTCGCCTATGTGGTGTTCATCTGTTTTTCGCACGACAGCGGTTATTGGTTCTTAGCTTGCCTCTTGGTCGTCCCCGCCGCGGTCCTGCTCGTGCGTAGCGTCGCAGTCCGTATCCAGACCCGGATGCGTCAGGGGATGGAGTCCGCCTCCGACCTGAATAGCATCGCGGTCGAAAACCTCCAGTCAGCCCGCGAGGTCCGCGCTTACGGTCTGCAGGAACGCGAAGCCAAGCGCTTCAATCAGGCCAGCCAGGAAGGCCTGCGCATTCAGGGCAAGCTGGTGCGCTACGAGAAAGCCCTTTCGCCTTTAGTCGAGATCACCGCCGCCGTGGGCATTTCTGCGGCCATCGCTGTCGGCGCGATGAACGGCTTCTCGATGAGCGAACTGATTTCGCTCATCATCGCCTTCTATTTCGCATACGGCCCGATCAAGCGGCTGGGTAATGTAAGCAGTCGCCTGAGTATGGCCGCCCCCGGCCTTGTCCGCCTAGAGGAGGTCATCCTCGCCAAGGTCGAGGTCGATGACGTACCTGATGCTCGCCCCCTCGGACGTATCCGTGGCGAGCTCGAGATGAGCGGCGTCTCCTTCAGCTACGGCGCCGACCCGGTGCTCGTGGACGTCACGCTGAAAATCCCCGCCGGACAGTCCGTTGCCCTCGTCGGCCCGAGCGGCGCCGGCAAGAGTACCTTCGTCAACATGGTGCCGCGCTTTTTCGATCCGCAACAAGGAGCGATTAGCATCGATGGCCATGATCTCCGCGCGGTTCGCCAAGCCGACCTGCGTGCCAACATCGCCCTGGTCTCGCAGGAGCCCGTCCTTTTCAACGAGTCTATCCTGGAGAACATCCGTCTCGGACGCCCCGCCGCCACCGATGCAGAAGTCCACGCGGCCGCCCGTCTGGCCGGCGCGTTCGAGTTCATCGAGGCCCAGCCCGAAGGCTTCCTGACCAAGGTCGGCGAGCGCGGCGGACGTCTTTCCGGCGGCCAGCGTCAGCGTGTCTCCATCGCCCGCGCGTTCCTGAAGGACGCGCCGCTCCTCATTCTCGATGAAGCCACTTCTGCGCTCGATACCGATACCGAGCGGAGCATCCAGCAGTCGCTGGCGCTCCTGATGAAGGGCCGGACGACGCTCATCGTCGCGCACCGTTTCAGTACGATTCGGGACGTGGATCGCGTTCTCGTCTTCGACGGCGGACGGATCGTCGCTGATGGCACGCGCGAGTCGGTGTACGCCTCGTCCGAACTGTTCCGCCGTCTCTGGGATAACCAGGCGAAGAACCTCGCCTGAGATGCGCCTGCTGGTCGTCAAGTTCACCGGACTACGCGGCGCGTTGGCCGCAACGGCGGGCTTGCGGACGATCCGCGAACGTCATCCTAGTGCCCAGATTACCTTCGTCACCTCGCCCGGCTCCGAGGTCGCCCTCGAGGGTTGTCCAGCAATCGTCGAGACCATCGGCTTCGGTGAAGAGGGTTCGGTCTTGGCGCTCGTTTCCCGACTTCGCCGTCAGCGCTTCGACATTGCCATTGCTCTGGGCGGTCACTCCTTAGCGAACCGTCTGGTGGCGCTCAGCGGTGCCGCCGTTCGTGCCTGCGGTGGCCACGCCCCGTTTTATCTCCGCCCCCTGATGCACCAGCAGGTCTTCGGATCCGTCGTCGATCCCCATGAGGCCGCTCGTGACCATGAGGTGATGTCGCGCGTCTTGGGCTTCCATGCCGAGACGCCGGCGATGTGGTTCGCCCCGTCGCGCATGCAGGAGCATGGCATGATGCTGGAGGAAGGACGTTTTGCGGTCATTCACCCTGGCGCTACGCGCCCTGAGCGTATCCTCGAGATCGACAAGTGGGCCGCGGTCGCCCGCGAGCTCATCGCTTCCCACGCGGTCGAACGTATCGTCATCTCGGCCGGACCCGGTGGCGCGGAGCGTATCATGGCCGAGGCGCTGTGCGGCCTGATCGGGCCCGTGGCGATGTCGACTGGCGGCCGGCTCCGCTTCTCGCAGCTCGCCCGACTTATCAAGGAGTCACGTCTCTTCCTGGGCGCGGATTCCTCTGTCTTACAGCTCGCCGCGGCGGTCGGCACGCCTGTGGTAGGCGTCTTCGGACCCTCCGATTACGCCCGCGCCCGTCCGTGGGGCACGGTCCATCGAGTGGTCCGCGTCGATACCACGATGTTCGCAGGCGAACTCCGCGCCGACTATCTGGCGCGCATGGATCGGGCCCTCGCTCGCATCACGGCCCAACAGGTCACGCATGCGGCGGAGGAGGTCATCCGCATCACGACGCCCTGAGGGCGTCGCTTGACCTGTCGGCGACTTCTGCGACCTTAGCCCCGTGTCCAGCTCCCCCGCCCATTACGACGCCGTCATCATCGGAGCCGGCATGTCCGGCCTCGCCGCCGCGGTCCGGCTGGGAATGTTCGGCCGTAAGGTCCTGGTGCTCGAGCGGCACAACTCCGCCGGAGGCCTAAATTCCTTCTACGCCCGCGGTAAGCGGAAGTACGATGTCGGCCTGCACGCCCTGACGAATTGGGTGCCTGAAGGCACCAAGGGTGCGCCCTTGGTCAAGTTGATGCGCCAGCTCCGTATCCGTCGCGAGGAACTCGACCTATGTCCGCAGCTCGGCTCCCGCGTCACGATGGCCGGGAAGAATCTGCGGCTCAATAACGACTACGAATCCCTGCTGGCCGACGTCGCCCGCGAATTCCCGAAGTCCGTCGACCGCTTCCGCGAGCTCGACGCCTGGATTGCCGGGCTGGATGAAGCTGCGCTTGAGGCGCATGGCGGATCGGCTCGCGCCTTACTCGACGAGCGTCTCGGCGACCCATTGCTCCGCGACATGTTGCTCTTGCCGACCTGCTTCTACGGCAGCGCGCTGGAGGATGATATCGAGGTCTCGCAGTTCGCCGTGATGTGGCGCTCGCTTTTCCGCGAAGGCTTCGCGCGGCCTTTCATCGGCGTACGACAGGTCATCCGTCTGCTTACCGACCGTTGCCGCGAGCACGGCGTGGAGCGGCGCATGAAGTGCGGCGTTATGAAAATTGAAGTGCGCGCTGGTCGCGCCGCTGCGCTCATTCTGGACGACGGCAGCGAAGTTACCGCCGGCGCGGTTTATTCTTCGGCCGGAGCGGTCGAGACCATGCGTTTACGTTCCGATGCTGCGCCCTCCGCCGGCGCCGAAGCCGTCGGCCGCCTCGGTTACGCCGAGACTATTGCGACCTACGACCCGGCGGCCTTCGCTGGCTTCGGCTGGAAAGACACCATTGTCTTCTTCTGCGATGCGGAGCGTTTCAGCTATCGTGCGCCCAAAGAATTAGTGGATCCGCGTTCTGGCGTAATCTGTATCCCGAATAACTATGAGTACGGTGAGGGCAGGGCGTTGGACGAAGGCTGGCTGCGGGTAACTTCGTTGGCCAATCACGACGCCTGGTGCGCGCTACCCGAGGATGAGTATCAGGCGCGTAAGCAGGAATGGTGCGGCCGCCTCAATCGCGTCGCCCGTGCGCATCTGCCCGCGGTCGCCGACGCGGCCCATGATGCCGCGCTTACCTCGACGGATGTCTTCACGCCCCGGACCGTCCGTAAGTTTACCGGCCATCTCAATGGTGCCATCTACGGATCGACCGTGAAGCGGCGCGACGGCCGGACCGACCTCGAGAACCTCTTCCTGATTGGCACAGACCAAGGTTTTCTGGGGGTTACAGGGGCAATGTTGTCTGGCATTTCCATGGCCAATCTGCACGGTCTGAAGGCGTAACCCCGTCTTCATGAGTACCTCTGTTTCTCTGGACCAGCCGCGTCCCCTCTGGAAGGACCTCCTCCATCCTGCCGTCATTGTCGGGGCGCTCGGCTACTTCGTCGATATCTACGACCTCACGCTGTTCATGACCGTGCGCGAGCAGAGCCTGAAGGATCTCGGCTTGGGACACCTCATCACCGGCGGCCAGTGGTACCATGACCTGATGTCTTGGCAGATGGCTGGTATGCTCCTCGGCGGTATCTTCTTCGGCATCCTCGGGGACCGCATGGGCCGACTCACGACGCTCTTCGGCTCCATCTTGCTCTATTCGTTAGCCAACATCGCGAACGGCTTCGTCAACAGCTTCGAGGCCTATGCGACCTGGCGCTTCATCGCGGGCATCGGTCTCGCGGG
>JBEEKW010000073.1:0-12309 GCA_041168485.1 Verrucomicrobiota bacterium | reverse complement strand
TCTTTTGGAGTCCTTCCATCAATTAATTTCTTGTTTTTCACCTACTCCTAAAATTTTTTGGATTGAATTTAGATGATTTAAAAGCGAAATCTCTCAAAGATTTGAGAATCATTGCGGATGAATTGAAGATGGAGAATTTCTTCTCTCTCAAAAAAGATGCTTTGATTGACGCCATTGCTGGAAACCAAGCTCCAACTCCAGCACCAGCACCAGCAGTAGAAAAGCCCAAACGTTCACGTTTTTCTAAAGAAGAAAAACCCAGTCTTTTTTCGGATGAAAAACCTGCAGTGGAAGCAGAAAACAAAACGAAAAGACGTCGATTGGAAAAGGCCGATGAGCCCGTTGCGGCAGCTCCCGTTTCTGAAGAACCGGCTCCGGTGGCATCGGCTCCTCGCGGATCTGCCGCAGGACTTCCAGTCCGTCGACTTCTACCCAACCTTGCTCTCGTTCGCAGGCCTTACGCCGCGCGCCGGCCTCAAACTCGATGGCCACGACCAGTCCAAGGCCCTGCTCGGCGGCGATTCGCCCCGCGATCGTGTCTTCTGCCACTTCCCGCACGGCAACGCCACGCGCGACTCCGTCATGGACGGCTTCTACGCCGGCACCTACGTGCGCAAGGGCGACTGGAAGCTGCTCCGTTTCTACGCGCGCAATGATGACGGATCCGATGACCTCGAACTCTACGACCTGAAGAACGACCTCGGCGAACGCCGTAACCTCGCCAAGGAGAAGCCCGAGCTCGTGAAGGAACTCAACGGACTCATCACCGATTTCCTCAAGGACACCGAAGCGGTTATCCCGAAACTGAATCCCAACTTCGGGAAGATCAGCCCCAAGGCGGCCGCCCTAAAGAAGGCCCTGGCGCCCGACGACCTCCCTGGCGGCTGGAAAAACCGCGCCGGCAAGGCTTCGCTTGTCGAGGGAGCGTTGCATCTTGAATCCAAGGGTGCGGACTCCTTCATCGGCGTCGGTGCCGGCCTCAGCGTGGGCCCGGCCAAGCTCTCCTTCCGCATCCGCGCCCCGCAGGCCGGCGAAGGTCGCATCGCCCTCCTGGGCGCAGCGGGCGGCGCCGAGGTGCTCTCCGTGCCTTACCGGACATCCGGCGAAGCCGCGTGGCAGACTGTCACCGTGGAACTGAACGCCAAGCAAGCGGCGAGCATCCTCCGACTCTACCTGCCCGCAGGCTCCGCCGCAGTGGATCTGGACGACATCGTCCTGACCCCAGCCCAAGGCGCTCCCCGTCGCTGGGAATTCTGAGCTAATCTGACCGTCAGTTGGGTGGTATTTTATACCTAGGCAGGGAACAACCCGCCTGGGTGCCTACTCTTACGAGGATAAAGGGCGAATCCGGCTTCCCCTCTGCCATTAACCTCTTTTATTCAAGACACCCCTTCCCCATGCGTAAGCCCCTCTTGGCGCTCCTGCCCTTCCTCGTAACCGCTTCCTTCGCGGCCGATGAGAAAGTCGAGTTCAACCGCGACATCCGCCCGATCGTCGCCGAAAACTGCTTCCACTGCCACGGCCCGGATCCGGGCACCCGCAAGGTCGGCCTACGCCTCGACACCGAAGCGGGCTTCTTCGCCGCACGCGTTGATAAGAAAGGGAAAGAAGAGCCGCCGACCGTAATCAAGGGCCAGCCAGACAAGAGCACCCTCTTCCAGCGCATGCTCTCCAAAGACGAGGATGAGGTCATGCCTCCGCCCGAGACGCATAAGAAGCTGCTGCCTGACCAGATCGCGCTCGTCCGCCGCTGGATCGAACAAGGCGCGCCATGGCAACCGCACTGGTCGCTCGTCTCCCCGCAGGCGGCGACGCTGCCCAAGACTTCCGATGATACTTGGGCGAAGCAGCCCATCGACCGCTTCGTCCGCGCCAAGCTCGACGCCGCGGGACTCAAGCCTGCACCCGAAGCCGATGCCGCCACGATCATCCGCCGCGTCAGCCTAGACGTGATCGGCCTGCCGCCCTCGCCTGCCCTGCTGACCAAGCACCTGCCCAAGGACGGCGCCCGCCTCAGCGAAGCGCAGCTCTCCACGCTCATCGACGAGCTGATGGCCTTACCGGCCTACGGCGAACACCGCGCCCGTTACTGGCTCGACGCCGCCCGCTACGCCGATTCGCATGGCCTGCACTTCGACGCCTATCGCGAGATGTGGCCGTACCGCGACTGGGTGGTGAAGTCGTTCAACCGCAACCAGCCCTTCGATCAGTTCACCGTCGAGCAGCTCGCCGGCGATCTGCTTCCTAACCCAACCGAAGAACAACGTATCGCCACCGGTCTCCAGCGCTGCAACCCGACCACCAACGAAGGCGGCACGATCGTCGAAGAGAATCTCGCCAACTATGCGGCTGACCGCGTGCAGACCATGGGCTGGGTCTACCTCGGCCTGACCACCAACTGCGCCCAGTGCCACGACCATAAGTTCGACCCGTTCTCACAGAAGGATTTCTATGCGATGTCCGCGTTCTTCCGGAACACCACCCAAGGCGGCCTCGATGGTAACGTAAAGGATGGCAAGGGCCCGGTGATCTATCTCCCGACCGACGCCGATCGTCCCCGCTGGACCGCGCTGCCCGCCGAGATTGCTAAAGGCAACGAACAGGTCGCCTCAGCCCGCAAGCTCGGCCTGCCGCTCTTTGATCAATGGCTCGCCACCGCCAAACCGGCTGACCTTGATGCCGACATCCCGAGCAAAGGACTCATCGCCCGCCTCGCCCTCAATGAAGGTTCTGGCATTCCCGCCGGCACGACCGCCGCTGGTACGCCAGTGACCTGGAAGAAGGACGGTAAGTCCGGCCCAGCGCCGAACTTCAAGAAAGGCTCGCACCTCGTCGTCGGTGAAGCCGGCGACTTCAGCACCAAGCAGGCGTTCAGCGCCAGCGCCTGGGCCCGCCCCGACAAACTCGAAGGTAGCGGCACGATTGTCGGCCGCATGGATGACCCGAAGGGTGCCCAAGGCTGGACTCTCTTTCACACCGCCAAGAATTACGGCGTCTACATCATCAGCAAGTGGCCCGATGATGCGATCAAGGTCGTCACGACCAAGAATCCCGCCCGCGCCACCTGGCAGCATGTGACGATGACCTACGACGGCAGCGGCAAAGCTTCTGGCGTGAAGATTTACGTCGATGGCGTCCTCGCCGAGACCCGTGGCGAGGTCGACAAGCTCAAGACCGATACCAAAGCCGCGACGCCGACCCGCATCGGCCAGCGCAGTCAGAGCGAACCGTTCCACGGCGATATCCAAGACGTCTTCCTCTACGCCCGCGCGCTCGCGCCGACCGAAGTCACCACCCTCTCCAAACTCGCCCCGCTCCGCCAGATGCTCGCCGGTAAGCCGGGCCCGAAGCAGAAGGAAGCCCTGCTCGAATACTACCTCAACAACCGACACACGCCTTCAAAGGTCGCGACGGCCCTCGTCACCAAGCTCACCGCCGAGCAGACCATGATTCGCGGCCGGAGCCCGATGACCCACGTCCAGGAAGAGAAGATGGATAGCCCGGCGATGGCCAACATCCTGATCCGTGGCGCTTACGAAAATAAGGGTGAGTCCGTGGCGGCCGAAATTCCCTCCGCGCTCGGCAAACTTCCCGCGGACTCCCCGCGCAATCGCCTCGGTCTGGCGAAATGGATCATCAGCGACGCCAACCCGCTCACCACCCGCGTGACCGTCAACCGCATGTGGCAGGAGCTCTTCGGCACGGGCCTGGTCAAGACCTCCGAGGATTTCGGCATCATGGGTAGCCTGCCCTCCCACCCCGAGCTCCTTGACTGGCTGGCCATCGATTTCCGAGCCAATGGCTGGGATGTGAAGCGCTTCTACAAGCAGATCCTGATGAGCGCGACCTATCGCCAGGCCGCACTCAATACCCCACAGAAGACCGAGAAAGACCGAGACAACGCTCTCTTCAGCCGCGGTCCACGCTTCCGCATGGACGCCGAGATGCTCCGCGACCAAGCGCTCGCCGTCAGTGGCACGCTCTCGCCTCGCATGGGCGGCCCGGGCACGAAGCCCTACCAGCCCGAGAACATCTGGGAAGTCGTCGGCGTCGGGATCCAGGCCTACAAGCCCGACTCGGGCGAGAACCTCTACCGCCGCTCGCTCTACAACTACTGGCGCCGCATGGCCCCGCCCGCGAGCCTCGACCTGTTCAACGCCCCGTCGCGCGAGGTCTCCTGCGTCCGCCGCGACCGCACCAACACGCCACTCCAGGCGCTGGTGATGCTCAACGATCCGCAATACGTGGAGGCTTCCCGCATCCTTGCGCAGCACACCCTACAGGCCGGCGGCGACGACGGCGCGCGCCTCAATTCGGCGGCCCTCCGCCTACTCAGCCGTCCGCTCAAGCCCGCCGAGACGGCAATCCTGACCGACAGCCTTGGCAAACTGCGCGCCCACTATGTCGCCCAGCCCGCTGACGCCGAAGCGCTGCTGAAGGTCGGCGATTCGAAGTCCGACGAGAAGCTCGCCAAACCCGAGCTCGCCGCCTGGACGATGGTCTGCAGCCAGCTCCTCAACCTCGACGAAGTCCTTAACAAATAAACATCATGTCCATCCTCCACGAGTGGAACACCCTCCAGACCCGCCGCCGCTTCCTCGGCACGGGCGCCAACGTCCTCGGCGCCGCCGCGCTGACCAGCCTACTCGGCAGCTCCCTCGCGCACGCCGCGCCGGGCGCAATCAAGACGCAGCACCTGCCGAAGGCCAAGCGCGTCATCTACCTCCACATGGTCGGCGGTCCCTCCCAGATGGACCTCTTCGACTACAAGCCGAAGATGAAGGAAATGTATGATAAGGACCTGCCCCAAAGCATCCGCAGCGGTCAGCGCCTCACGACCATGACCAGCGGCCAAGCCCGCTTCCCCATCGCGCCTTCGAAGTATAACTTCTCCCAGCACGGCAAATGCGGCATGTGGTTGAATTCAGACCTGCTCCCCAACCTTGGCAAGAACGCCGACGACATCTGCTGGATGCGCTCGCTCAACACCGAGGCGATCAACCACGAGCCAGCCATCTGCGCCATGCAGACCGGCAACCAGATCACCGGCCGCCCCTGCCTCGGCTCCTGGGCCTCCTACGGCCTCGGCTCTGAGAACAACAACCTGCCGAACTTCGTGGTCCTCATCGCGACGCCGACGAACCGCGACCAAGAGCAGGCGATTTCCAGCCGCCTCTGGTCCAGCGGCTACCTTCCGGGCGAACACGCCGGTGTTTCCTTCCGCAGCAAGGGCGACCCCATCCTCTTCATCAACAACCCTCCCGGCGTGCCTGACGACCTGCGCAAGCAGACCATCGACGGCATCAACCAGCTCAACCGCCTCAACTACGAGACGGTCGGCGACCCGGAGACCCACACGCGCATCAAGCAGTATGAGATGGCCTTCCGCATGCAGGCGAGCGTCCCCGAACTGACGGACCTCGCCAAGGAGCCGGAACACATCTTCAAACTCTATGGCGAGGAAGCCCGTAAGCGCGGTAGCTTCGCCAACAGCGTCCTGATGGCCCGCCGTCTCGTCGAACGCGGCGTCCGCTTCGTCCAGATCTACCACAACAACTGGGACCACCACGGCAACCTCGCGGGCCGCATGCCCAGCCAGTGCAAGGACATCGACCAACCCTGCCACGCCCTCATCGAGGACCTCAAGCAGCGCGGGATGTTCGACGACACGCTCATCGTCTGGGGCGGAGAATTCGGCCGCACGATCTATAGCCAGGGCGGACTCACCAAGGAGAACTACGGCCGCGACCACCACCCGCGCTGCTTCTCCATGTGGATGGCCGGCGGCGGCGCCAAGGGCGGCCAGATCTACGGCGAGACCGACGAGTTCAGCTACAATATCGTCAAGGACCCTCTTCCGATTAACGACTTCCACGCGACGGTGCTTCACCTCCTCGGGTACGACCACGAACGCTTCAGTTACAAGTATCAGGGCTTGGACCAGAAACTCACTGGCGTACTCCCGACCAAGGTCGTCAAGGCGTTGGTCGCGTAACCCAGGTAGGGACAGCACCACGTGCTGTCCTAAGGTAAAAAGACAGGGCTAGGCTAACCCCCTAGCCCTTCTTATTTTCTAACTGATTCACTAGCCCCAGCCCTGGCCCTAGCCCTACCCGTTTCCACCTTTGCACTTTTGCACCTTTGCACTGTATCTTCTCTCCCCCACCCCACCCCTACCCCATGCAGACCCTTAGTCGCTCCCTCTGGCCAACTGGCCAACCGGCCAACTGGTCAACTCTGCTTCTCTGCCTCATGGTGGCATCCCTTTCCGCCGCGGACGACACCACCTGGCTGCAGACGAAGGGCACGTTGATCTTCCATGACGCCTTTGAGCGCGAGGAGACGGGCACGGGACTCAAGGGTATCGGCAACGGCTGGGAAAGCGCCACGGCCGACCGCGTCCCGAAGCTGAAGCAGGCCGACCTCGACGCGGGGATCATGAAGATTGCCAGCGCGACCAAAGAAGCGGGCCACGCCGCCCACATCCACCACGACGCGGGCTTCGCCGACGGCGGCGTGATCGTCCGCTTCAAGTTCCCCGGACTTAACCAAGCCGAGAACCTCGTGACCGGTTTCGTCGACCGCGCGCTTACAGACGTCCACGCCGGCCACCTCTGCTACGCGACCCTTTCGCAGACTGACCTGAACCTCTCGGACCGTAAGACGGGCTCGATGAACCTCGCGGTAAAGAAGAAGCGTGCGGATGACGCGGCGGCGAAGCGAAAGCCCGACCCTACCCTCGAAGCGATGCTCAAGAAGAAGTCGCAGACTACCCCATTGAAGGCCGACCAAGAATGGCACGTATACACCTTGGTCACCGAAGGCGACGAGATGCGCTTCAGCCTCGATGGCAAACTCATCGCCAGCCATCGCTCGGAGGGCTACGCCCACGAGATGAAGCGCTGGTTCAGCTTCCTCGCGAACTCGACCGTCTGGATCGATGACGTGAAAATCTATAAAGTCCGCTAAGCGATGAGACTCCTCGGCATCGAAGGCGGCGGCACCCGAACCTCAGCCTTGCTGGTCGAAGGCGCGGACACCGTGCTCGCCTCGTTCGCGGTCGGGCCCGGCAATCTCAAGCTCCTCAACGGCGAGGAACTCGCCACCCTGCTCGCTTCGATCCGCGACCAACTCCCCTCCACGCCGGACCGTATCGGCATCGGCATGGCCGGTGTCCGCTCCGCCAGCGACCGCGAGCGCCTTAGTCGCGCCGTGGCGACTACCTGGCCAGGCGTCCCTTCCGTCGTCGGCGACGACCTGATCCTGGCGCTCGAAGCCGGCGAATGGCCGGCCGACTGCGCCGCCCAAGTCCTTCAGCTCAGCGGCACGGGCTCCTGCTGCCTCGGACGGCACCGCGCCGGCCAAACGGTTAAGATCGGCGGCCGCGGCCACATTATCGGCGACCGCGGGAGCGCGTGCGATATCGCCGTGCACGCCCTTCGCTCGACGGTCACGATTTCCGACATCGACGCCGACTGGCCGCGCCTCGGCGCCGACATGGTCGCGTTCCTTCAGATGAACGATCCGGAGTCGCTCATCGAGTGGTCGATGACCGCGAGTAAAGCCGAGATCGCTTCCCTTGCCCAAGTGGTCTTCGAAGCCGCATCCTCCCGCCAAGATGAGATCGCCGTCGCCATCCTGCGCCGCGCCTCCGACCGACTCAGCAAGGACGCCGTCCACTGCGCCGCCCGCGTGGCTAAGCCGGGCGAGAAGGTGCAGTTTCTACTCAACGGCTCGACGCTCCTGAAGAACGGTTGGTTCGCGGATGACGTCACCGCAAAAATCCTCGCCGCCCGCCCGGGCAGTGAAGTCGTCCGTCTCGCCCGCCCTGGCACTTGGGGCGCCATCGCCCTCGCCCGTCAGGTCGGTGCAAAATCTTCGACCGTAAACGCCAGCGCCCCGATCGAAGCCAAGCCCACCAGCTGGCGCCCGGTTGCAAGCGCCCCGACAGAAGGACGTAATCCGAAATCAAGCGGCTTCGCGGAGATGCCTCTTGCCGACGCGATCAAGCTGATGCTCGAGGAAGACGCCACCCTGCCCGGCAAGGTCCTCGCCGAAAGCGCGCACATCGAGTGGACCATCGAAGCCGTCGCGCAGGCCTTCGCCTCCGGCGGTCGCCTGATCTACTGCGGTGCTGGTACGAGCGGTCGCCTTGGCGTCCTCGATGCCAGCGAATGCCCGCCAACCTTCCGTACGCCCCCCTCGCTCGTCCAAGGTATCATCGCCGGTGGCCGCAGCGCCCTCTGGAGCGCCGTCGAAGGCGCCGAGGACGACGAATCCGCCGGCGTGCGCTCCATCGCCTCCCGTTCGGTCACGGCTCAGGACGTCGTCATCGGCATCTCCGCCAGCGGCCATGCGCCTTTCATCTGGGGCTGCCTCGCTGAAGCCCGACGACGCGGGGCCAAGACCGTCCTCCTAGCCTGCAATCCTGGATATCGCGACCACCCGCTCCTCGACCGCGCCATCCTGCCCGACACGGGCCCAGAAGTGCTCACCGGCTCCACGCGCCTCAAAGCTGGCACGACCACGAAGCTCGTGCTCAACCTGATCACCACGCTCGCGCTCGCCCGCTCGGGTAAGGTCATGAGCAACCTGATGATCGACCTCAATCCCTCGAACTCGAAGCTCCGCGGCCGCGCCATCCGCATCGTGCAGGATCTCACCGGTTCCGACGAAGCAACCGCCCGTCAGGCGCTTGAAACGCACAGCTGGGTTATCCGTAAAGCGATCAGTACTCTCGCACCTAAAATCTAATGACGACCTTTATGTACCGAATCCTACTCTTCCTCCTGACCTCGTGCCTGAGCCTGTCCGCGCTGGACCAGGCAACGCTCGACCTGGCGCTGGAACCGCCGGCGCTGAACACTAATCCGGGGCCGGAATACGCCGACGCCAATCGCCCGGGCAACATGATTATCGGCCTCGACCGTACGCCGAAGGGACGCCTCTGGGCCGCGTGGATCGGCAACGGCGACAGCGCCAACGGCTTCCTGATGCTGGCCTCCTCCGATAACGGCGGGAAGAGCTGGTCCAAGGACCCGACCGACCTGCCGGGTAAACCGAACCGACGCACGCTCGTCGGCAATCTCTGGACGGATCCCCAAGGTCGCCTCTGGTGCTTCTTCGACCAGAGCCTCGGCTATTTCGATGGACGGGGCGGCGACTGGGTCACGCGCTGCGATAACCCGGATGACGCAAACCCGACGTGGTCCGCGCCGGTGCGCATCGCCGACGGTTGCACGCTCAACAAACCCACCGTGCTCGCCAACGGCGATTGGCTCCTGCCGGTCTCCCTCTGGACCCGCGACCGCATCGGCCCTTGGAACCGCGACTTCCCGGACGTGGCGACCTTCCGCGACCACCACCGTGACCTCGACGCGATCCGCATGGCCAACGTCTACGCGTCAACGGACCAAGGTAAGACCTGGACGCGCCGCGGAGGCGTGACCTTCCCGGGCACCGACTTCGACGAGCACATGATGGTCGAACGTAAGGACGGCTCGCTCTGGATGCTGGCCCGCGCCGGCAAAGGCATCAGCGAATCCACCTCGACCGACGGCGGCCGCACCTGGACCTCGCCCACGGATTCGACGATCCGCAATCCGAAGGCTCGCTTCTTTATCCGCCGACTTAACTCCGGCAATCTACTGCTGGTGAAGAACGGCCCGATCGACGTCCAGCTACCCCGTCGCTCCAGCCTCAGCGCCTTCCTCTCCAAGGACGATGGCAAGACCTGGGGACCCGGCCTCCTGCTCGACGACCGCGCCTCGGTCTCCTACCCCGACGGTTTCCAGGCTCCGGACGGAACGATTCACATCCTGTACGACTGGAACCGCCACACCGACGCCGAGATCCTGCTCACGAAGTTCACCGAGGCCGATATCGAGCGGGGCCGCACCCTTGCTCCAGACGGGGTGGAATGGCAGCGCCAGCTCATCACCTCCGGCACCCCGCGGAGCATCGTCAACAAGGCTCTCAAAACCCCGCACCCAGAACTCGGCGGCTCCTCGATTCTCCCCACGAAGAAGTGGGCCGTGCAGGCCGCGGAAGACGCCAAGCAAGACTACCGCAGCATCCCTTACGAGGGGCAGACGCCTAACCGGATGGTCTGCGATACCACGCTGCGCCCGATGCCCGACGGCTCGTGGGCGCTCTACATGCTCGCTGGAGGCGATTTCGAACCGTCGCCCAATAACTACATCGGCGTGACCCGCAGCCGCGACAAGGGCCGCACGTGGTCCCCGCTGAGCCCGGTCGACGTGGGCTTCCCACGCTCGGGCGATACAATCGGCCAAGGGGCGACGGAACTTGTGATGCTCCCCGACCGCAGCACCTTGTTCTTCAGCACGCATGCTCGCACCTGGGGTAACAACTGGCGCTCGTGGATGACCGACAGCCCTGATGGCGGCCTTACCTGGTCCAAGCCCGTCCCCGTCCCCGGACGCCTCGGGCGTTTCACCTTCATGCGCAAACACATCGTGACGCGTGACGGCCGGATCCTGGTTCCCTTTCAGCACTACCTCGGCGCACCGAGCGGCACCCCGGCCGACCCGGAGGAAAAGTCGCCGTGGCACGGGGAGATCTTCCGCAACGTGAGCAACCCGCGCAACGGCGTGATCATGAGCACCGACGGAGGCAAAACCTGGACTGAACACGGCAATGTCCGCCTGACCCCACATGACGGCTACCACGGCTGGGCCGAGAATGACCTCTTTGAGCGCGCCGACGGCAGCATCGTCATGATCATCCGCGCCGACCGGCTCGGCGGCGTCCTATACCAGGCCGTATCCCGGGACGGTGGTCGCACCTGGCCGGTGTTCGCCTCGGTCACCGACATCCCGAATCCCGGCAGCAAGGCCACGCTCTACGCGCTTGGCGGCGATGCGGTCGCCTTGCTTCACAACTCGAATTCCAAGCGCCGCGCCCCGCTGTCGCTCTGGATCAGCTTCGACGGCATGAAGACCTGGCCCTACCAGCGCGTGCTCGTCGCCGAAGCCGGCCCCGGCCCCCAAGTTGCGAAAGGCTCGCTGAACTATCCGGACGGCTTCGTCAGCGCCGACAAGCAGTGGCTGCACTTCGCCTTCGATGATGCCCGCCACCGCGCCGTGCATTACAGCGCGAAACTTCCGCCCCTGCCGGCTAAGTAATCGGTCGCTCAAGGCAGAATGAGTTGGCAAAGCGGGGCTGGGGGCTAAGTTGCCCTCTTCCCCGCCCATGCGCCTCCTCCTCGCCTTAGGGCTCTTGCTTTCCCTGCCGGTCGCCCGGGCCGTGGAGGCTGACGTGATCGTCTACGGAGCCACACCCGGAGGCTTCTGCGCGGTGATCGCCGCCGCCCGCGAAGGCGCTAAGGTCGTCCTGCTCGAACCGACCGCCCACGTCGGCGGCGTGAACACGGGCGGACTGAGCTTCAGCGACTCCAATCAGACCGTGCGCTCCACCCTACTCGGTCTGTTCGAGGAATGGCATACGCGCATCGCCGCCGATTATGCCGCCCGCGGCGTAAAGCTTCCTTACGATGTCGCCACGAAGGATAACTCCGTCTGGACCTACGAACCACACGTCGCCGCCCGCGTGACGAATGCGATGCTCAAGGAAGCCGGCGTGACCGTGCTGACGAAGCAGCCGCTGGAATCCATCGAGAAGGAAGGCACCAAGATTGTCAGCCTCCGCACCTCCACGGGTATACACACCGCCAAGGTCTTCATCGATGCCACTTACGAAGGTGACCTACTTGCCAAGTCCGGTGTCGTCTGGCATCTCGGCCGAGAAAGCCGCGATGAATACGGTGAGAGCCTAGCTGGACGGCAGTATCCGAAACAGAAGATGGAGATCAATGGCTTTGACGCCAACGGACTACCCCTCCCCTTCATCACGACCGTGCGCAAGGGTGACGACCAAGAAGGCGAACAATCGGTCATGGTCTACAGCTTCCGCCTTTGTCTCACGAAGGACCCGGCTAATCGCGTAGCCTTCCCTGCGCCCAAGTCCTACGACCCCGCCCGCTTCGAACTCGTCCGCCGTTATTTCCTAAAATACCCGAACGCTCCCCTGCCCTGGGACCTCTACCCCCTTCCAGGCAACAAGTTCGATGCCAATAACGGCATCGGGAAGATGTTCTCGATGGGACTCGTCGGCGAAGCCAACGGGTGGTGCGCCTCCAATCCCGCAGGCCGTGCGAAGCTCTGGGAAAAACATAAGCAGTACACGCTGGAGTTCTATCAGTTCCTGACGACGGATGCCGCCGTGCCGGCTAAGATCCGCGCCACGATGGCTGAACTGGGCCTCTGCCGCGATGAGTTCCCCGAGACC
>JBEEKW010000072.1:0-9196 GCA_041168485.1 Verrucomicrobiota bacterium | reverse complement strand
TCAACTCCATCGCCGACCGCCTGCTCGTCATCGCTGAATTCCGAGCCAGCGGTTCAGGGCTGCCCGCCTCCTACATCGACGCAGACATCGAGGAGACCATCCGTCGCGACTTCAATGGCGACCGCAATCGATTCGTGGCCTCGCTCCGTGCCGCCGGCACGACGCCCCTCGCCCACCGCAAGCGTATCGAAGACGGCATCATCTTCAATTATATGCTCAGCCAGATCCGCCGCGCCGCCTGGGACGTGAGCCCTGGAAAAATCTTGGAGTACTACGAGAAGAACAAGGCCGACTTCGTCCGTAAGGAACAGGCCAAGCTAAGCCAGATCACGATCACCCAGGGGGCCGCCGAGAAACCCGAAGAGACCGCCGCCCGGGCCGCCACTTTCGCCGACGCGCTCCGCCACCCCGAGAAGATTGCCGCCACGCTCGAACGCTTTAAGGTCACCGGAAAGCCCATCACCGGCACGCCCACTTTCGCCGACGTCGCCATGCGCGTGAGCACTGACGATTATGCCAGCAAAGGCGGCGATACCGGCTGGCGTGACCTCGAAGACCTCAACGAGTCCGTCACGGCTAAACTCAGGACGCTGAAGGTCGGCGAGGTTTCTGATCCCTTGAAATTCGACGTCGGCCCGTCTTCCTTTTACGTCATCATCAGCCAAGAAGCGACCCGCCCCAAGGGGTTCGCCGACGTGAATGAACCGGAAGTGATGGCGACAATCGAAAATAAGGTCCGGCAGATCAATATGAACATCGCCATTAAGCGCTGGCTGGAGGACCTCCGCGCGAAGCACCACGTCCAAGCCCAGCCCCAGTGAGATGAGCGCCTCTCAAGGCGCCCCAGCGGCCGAAACGAAAATAGCTAAAGATTTTTCCTGCCACGCGTTCCCGCACCGGTGCGCTGGCGTCCTGCTTCATCCAACGGCCTTACCTGGAGACGGTCCCGTAGGTTCGCTCGGCGCCGAAGCCCGTCGCTTCGTCGACATCATCGCCACGGCCGGTTTCTCGTGGTGGCAGGTCTGTCCACTCGGCCCCACCGGCTATGGCGACTCGCCCTACCAAGCGCTCTCCGTCTTCGCCGGTAACCCCTACCTCCTCGACCTAACTGACCTCGGTGCGCGCAAACTGCTCACGGCCGAGGAAATCGCATCACTCCGGCGAGGCAGCGATGGGCGGACCGACTACGGTCGTCTCTGGAATCACCTGCGCCCGACGCTCCAGCTCGCCGCCCGCCGCGGCGCCGCGATTCTGAAGCAGAACGCCGCCTTCGGCCGCTTCCGCGAAAAGCACGCCGGCTGGCTGGATGCTTGGTGCCGATTCTCCGCCTTGCGCGAAGCGAACGGTTTCACCGCGCCCGACCGATGGACGATTGATGAAGCCCCGGCTCATCTCGTTGCCGAGGCCGAAGTACTACAGTTCCTTTTCGCCGAACAGTGGCGGTCGCTTCGCGAGTACGCACACAGTAAAGGTGTCCGACTCTTCGGCGATGAACCCATCTACGTCTCAGCCGACGGCTGCGACGCCAAGACACGTCCCGAACTTTTCCAGCTCGACCAAGCTGGCCGGCCACTCGCCGTCGCCGGCGTGCCGCCCGACTACTTCGCCGCAGATGGCCAGCTGTGGGGCAATCCGCTCTACGCCTGGGACCGTCATGCCGCCGATGGCTTCGCCTGGTGGAAGGCGCGTGTGCATCACGACCTCGAACTCTTCGATGCGATCCGCATCGACCACTTCCGCGGCATCCATGATTTCTGGAGCGTTCCCGCCGGCGCGCCCAACGCCCGCGAAGGCCAATGGTTCGATGGCCCCGGGCTCGCCTTCACCGGTGCATTGGCTGGGCTCCCGCTCGTCGCCGAAGATCTCGGCCTGCTCTCGCCCGGCGTCGACGTGCTCCGCCAGGCCTCCGGCCTGCCCGGCATGTCGGTGCTGCAATTCGGCTTCGGCGGGCCGCCCGAAGGCAATCCCCACTTCCCGACGAACATCACCGCCGACCGCATCGTCTACACTGGCACGCACGATAACGATACCGTCGTCGGCTGGTACGCACAGGCCTCGGCCGAGGAACACGCGCGCGTCGAAGCGGTCTTCGGTACGATGAACGCCCCGCATATCGCGCTCTCCGAAGCCGCGCTGGCTTCGCCGGGTATCGCCGCGTTCATCCCCGTCCAGGACCTACTCGGGCTGGGAGCCGAAGCCCGCTTTAATACGCCCGGCAATCCTCAGGGTAATTGGGCCTGGCGCATGAGCGACCTGCAGCTGACCACGCTCGCGGCGACGGCTGGCGCTTGGAAGCAGCGGCTGAAGGCCACGCACCGGCTCAACGCGTAAGGCGACGATACTTCGGACGACGCGGCGTGTCTGAATCGAGGCCGAGGCGCTTACGCCGGTCTTCAAGGTAGTCACCGTAGTTGCCTTCGTGCCACACCACCGTGCTGTTGTCTTCGAAGGCGAGGATGTGCGTGGCGACGCGATCAAGGAACCAGCGGTCGTGCGTCACAATCACCGCACAGCCGGCAAAACCCTCGAGGGCGTCCTCCAGCGCGCGGATTGTATTCACGTCGAGGTCGTTGGTCGGCTCGTCGAGCAGGAGCACGTTCGCGCCGGCTTTGATAAGGCGCGCCAGATGGATGCGGTTGCGTTCGCCGCCAGACATCACGCCGACCTTGCGTTGCTGCACATCGCCCGTGAAGCCAAAGCGCGCCGCGTAGGCGCGGGCCGGCACCATGACTTTACCAAGGTGAACCATATCCTGTCCGTCGGAAATAGCGGACCAGAGCGGCGCATCCGCGGGGAGCGAATCACGAGACTGGTCAACGTAGGCGAGCTTGACCGAGTCGCCGACCGTGAGCGTACCCTTGTCGGGCTTCTCCTGTCCGGTGATCATGCGGAAGAGCGTCGTCTTGCCTGCGCCGTTAGGACCGACCACGCCGACGATACCACCCGCGGGCAGTGTGAAATTGACGTCATCCATCAGGATGCGGTCACCGTAGCCCTTGGAGAGGCCGCGGGCCTCGATGACCGCGCCGCCGAGACGGGGGCCGGGCGGAATCCAGATCTCGGCCGTCTTCTCCTGGAGATTCTGATCCTGCGTGAGCATCTGTTCGTAGGCGCGGAGACGGGCCTTATTCTTGGCCACGCGTGCCTTGGGCGAAGCGCCAGCCCACTCGCGTTCGCGTTCCATCGAGCGCGAACGGGCGGCGGACTGCTTCTCCTCCATCTCGAGACGCTGCTGCTTCTGCTGAAGCCACGAGGAGTAGTTACCCTTCCACGGGATGCCGCGGCCGCGGTCGAGCTCGAGGATCCACCCCGCGACGTTATCGAGAAAGTAGCGGTCGTGCGTGATCGCGATGACCGTGCCCTTATAAGTTTGGAGGTGGCGTTCGAGCCAGGCGACCGTGTCAGCGTCGAGGTGGTTAGTCGGTTCGTCGAGCAGGAGGATGTCTGGCTCCATGAGCAGTAGGCGGCAGAGCGCCACGCGGCGTTTCTCGCCACCGGACAGCGCGGAGACCACCGCGTCGCCGGGCGGGCAGCGCAGGGCTTCCATCGCCATCTCAATGCGGGCGTCGAGGTCCCAGCCGCCGCGCGTGTCGAGGATCGTCTGGATCTCGCCTTGGCGGGCTAGGATCTTCTCCTGCTCCTTGGCGTCGTCGGTCTCCGAGACCTTCACGAACGTCTCGTCATATTCCTCGAGGAGCGCCTTCATCGGACCCGCCGCCTGCATCACGCACTCTTGGACCGTGAGGTGTTCGTCGAGCCGCGGCTCCTGAGCGAGGTAGCCGAGCGTGTAGCCAGGCACCTGGCTGATGGCGCCGTCGAATTCCTTGTCTTCGCCCGCCATGATTTTGAGCAGCGTGGATTTGCCGGAACCGTTCAGGCCAAGGACGCCGATTTTGGCTCCATAATAGTAAGAGAGCGAAATATCGCGGAAAACGGGTTTCTTTTCGAAGTACTTCGTGACCCCCGTCATGGTGAAGATTACTTTTTCGTCGGCCATAGGGGAAGGTTCTGTGAAGACCCCCGGGGGGCAAGCGGAACCCTCCGGGCGGGCGGGCTTACCGCACTTGACATCCCTACAGAGAGGCCCAACGTAGGCTCCAGTTCACCTTTACCGAGGTGGGTCCTGCCGGACCCGCTTTTTTTGTCCCCAAATCATTTCACCGAAAACCCGTACCCACCACCATGAGCGTCGATATCAAACCCTTCCTCCAATATCTCGAAAAGGAGAAGAACATCAAAAAAGAAGAGGCCTGTGCCCTGATCGTGGAGGCCATCAAGTCCTCCGTCGAGAAATCGGTCATGGCTGGACAGAACGTGGAGATCAACGCCGACCCCGTGTCCGGCAAACTCGACGCCTTTGTCGTCCTACGCGTAACCGACTCCGTGTCGGACCCCCTCCAGGAGATCAACCCGGTCGCTGCCGCCCTCATCGAGGCCGACGTCAAGGTCGGACAGGAAGTCCGCAAGCCCATTAACGTGGCGGACCTCGGTCGCATCGCCGCCAAGACCACCCAGCAGCTGCTCAACCAGCGCTTCCGCAAGATCGAGAAGGATCAGGTCTTCCAGGAGTATAAGGATAAGGTCGGCGACATCGTCACCGGCACTGTCCGTCGTACCGAGCGCGGTAACGTCGTGATCGAACTCGGCACCGCCGAAGCCGTCCTCACTCATAAGGAACGCTGCCACGGCGACGAATTCCGCACTGGTGATCGCATCCGCTGCCTCCTTCTCGAAATCCGCGAAGACCCGCAGCGCGGCCGCGAGTTCGTGCTCTCTCGCGCCAACCCGGCGTTCGTGCGCCGCCTCCTCGAGCTCGAGGTCGCCGAAATCGCCGACAAGACCGTCACCATCGCCGCCATGGCCCGCGATCCGGGCTATCGCACCAAGATTGCCGTCGACTCCCGCGACCCCAAGGTCGACCCCGTCGGCGCCTGCGTTGGCGCCCGCGGCGCCCGCGTCCGCAATATCGTTAAGGAACTCGGCGGCGAGAAGATCGATATCATTCGCTACCATGCCGAGCCGCTCAAGTTGCTCGAAGAAGCCATCCGCCCGGCCAAGCCGCGCAATGTCCGCATCGACGAGCGTACCCGCTCCATCCACTTTGAAGTGGACGAAGACGACATGCGCATCGCCATCGGCAGCAAGGGCCGCAACGCGCGCCTCACCTCTAAGCTCATGGGCTGGGGCCTCAATATCCAGAAGGCCACGCACGCTGCCGAAAGCTTCGAAGCCAAGGCTGGCGACGCCGCCGTCCGCATCGCTGAACAGCTCGGCCTCCCCGCCGAGCTCATCGCGAAGTTCGTCGGCCTCGGCATCTCCAGCGTCGAAGCCCTCGAAGGCGCGACCGTGGAAGACTTCAAGGAAAGCGGCATCCCGGCCGAAGAGGTCGAAGCCGTCCTCGCCGCCTACGCCAAGGGCCGCCGTTCGTAATCCTTCCGCACCCCACCCTATCGCCACCCTTCGCCAGCGCACATGACCGAGAAGAAGAAAACCGAAGCCAAAAAGCCCGCGCCCACGCAGCGTTTCAGCGACGTGGCCAAGGAGCTCGGCGTCGAGGTCAAGGCGCTGCTCGCCCTGGTCGACCAGTTCGTGGTCGCTCGTCCCGACTACAAGGACTACGTCTACACCGACGGCAAGAAGCCCGCGGCTTCGAGCAACTTCGGTAAGATTTACCGCGAAGACTTCCTGACCTTCGCCGCCGACATGCTCCCGAAGAAGGCCGAGCCTGTGCCTGAACCGGTCGTCGAAGCCCCCAAGACTCCGGAGCCGGCCAAGCCCGTCGCGCCTGTCGCCAAGCCCGGCACGCCGCCTCCGGTCAGCATGCCTCCGCGCCCGACCATCGCGCCGACGCCACTTCCGGCTGCCCGCCCCCCGGTCGCTCCGATCGTCCCTCGTCCGTCGATCGCGCCAACTCCCGCCAAGGCTGACCTGCCGCCCGTCGTCGTCAGCACCCCTCCGTCCATCCCATCGCGCCCGACCAACGTCCCGCCGGTCGTCCGACCGCCCATTGCGCCCGTCGTCAACCGTCCGGCCGCCACCGGCAACCAGGCAG
Source organism: Verrucomicrobiota bacterium (assembly GCA_041168485.1). Lineage (GTDB taxonomy): Bacteria > Verrucomicrobiota > Verrucomicrobiia > Opitutales > UBA953 > UBA953. The sequence continues at coordinate 3,144 of JBEEKW010000072.1, read as the reverse complement.
CGCCTGGCAGCAGGGGTGCCATCACCGTCCGCCCGCCTATCGTGGTGCGCGACTTCGCGATCGCGCTCAACCTGAAGCCCTTCCAGGTCATCGGTAACCTGATGGAATTAAACAAGGTCGTCAGCGTTTCCTCCGTCATCGAGGAAGCCGACGCCCGCAAGGTCGCCGAACGCCACGGCTACACCCTGGAAATCCGCCACCGCGGCGAAGGTGCCCAGCCCGTCAAGAAGGTCGAAAAGCCTTCCGAAGACGATCCGGCGCTCATGACCTCGCGCCCGCCCGTCGTCTGCGTGCTCGGCCACGTCGACCACGGCAAAACCACTCTCCTCGACTTCTTCCGCAAGACCAACGTCGTCTCAGGCGAAGCTGGCGGCATCACCCAGCACATCGGTGCCTACTCCGTTTCTTATCAGGGCGAGAAGCCTGAGTACAAGGGCAAGACCGTCACCTTCCTCGACACTCCTGGCCACGCCGCCTTCGCCAAGATGCGCGAGCGCGGAGCCTCTGTCACGGACGTCGCCGTGCTCGTCGTGGCGGCAGACGACGGCTTCATGCCGCAGACCGAAGAAGCCCTCAAGTTCGCCCAGAAGCATGCCAGCGCCATCGTGGCCGCGATCAATAAGGTCGACGCCAAGGGCGCCAACATCGACCGCGTGAAGCAGCAGATGCAGCAGCGCAATATCACCCCGGAAGATTGGGGTGGCGAAACCATCACCAGCCAGGTGTCGGCACTCAAGGGAACCGGCATGACCGAGCTCCTCGAGTCGATCCTCCTCCAGGCCGAAGTCCTCGACCTTAAGGCTAACGCGAAGTGCCCTGCGCAGGGCGTCGTCATCGAATCCCAGATGGAGACCGGCCGCGGACCTACCGCCACGGTCATCGTCCAGAAAGGCACGCTCAAGCCCGGCGACTCGTTCGTCTGCGGTGAAACTTGGTGCAAGGTGCGTGCGCTCATGGATGAACGCGGTAACCGCATGCCTTCCGCCACGCCCGGCGCTCCGGCGCTCATCCTCGGCTGGGATGCCGTTCCGGCCCCCGGAACTAAATTCAAGACCGTCAAGAACGACCGCGAAGCCCGCGAGATCGCCGAAGAAGCCGCCCTCGGCGCCCGCAAGGCCGCCGAAGCGATACAGCAGGCACCGAACACTGGCGCCCGCCCCGGCATGACGGACCTCGAGCGCCTCATGGCCGCCCTTGCCCAGGACAAGGAAAAGGTCCTCCGCGTCCTGCTCAAGGCCGACGTCAAAGGCACCCTCGAAGCCCTCGATGGCTGTCTCGTCGAAATCAAATCGAGCAAGGTACGCCTCGAGATTGTCGGCGGCTCCGTCGGCCCCGTCTCCCAGAGCGACGTCTCGCTCGCCGAGGCGGCCAAGGCACTCATCGTCGCGTTTGACACCAAGCTCGAGAATGGCGTCCAGCCGCAGCTCAAGCGCACCGGGGTCCGCCTCATCACCCATGACATCATTTACGAGCTGATCACGCTCGTGAAGGAAGCCATGACCGAGCTCCTGGACCCCGAAGTTCGCGAGAACAAACTCGGTGCCGCCGAAGTACGCGCCGTCTTCGCTCTCGGCAAGGAGCACAAGGTCGCAGGTTGCATGGTCACCGAAGGCCTCATCCGTCGCGCCGCCAAGGCGCGCGTGGTGCGCGGCGGAAAGATCATTCACAACGGCCCCGTCGAGACCCTGCGTCGCTTCAAGGACGATGCCTCCGAGGTCAAGGCCGGCTTCGAGTGCGGCATTAAGCTCGGCGGCTACGACGAGTACCAGCCCGGCGACATCATCGAAGCTATCGAGATGCTGCAGACGCGTCCGTCGCTCTAAGCTTTATGTCCCAACGTCAGCTCCGGGTCGCCGAACTGGTCCAGCGCGAGGTCTCCACCGCGCTGCGCCAGAACTGGCCCACGGAAGCCGCGCTGATCACCATCACCGTCGCAAGCGTCTCCCCAGACCTCCGTCAGTGCCGCGTGGGTTACGCCGTGTCGGGTGACGACGCCGTCCGCAAGAAGGCCCGCGCGTTCTTGAAGCGAGTGCGTACTGAGCTCCGCTCGACCGTCGGTGGCATCCTGCAGATGAAGCATGCGCCGGACATCCTCTTCACTGAAGACGACATCACCGGTGGCGTGGCGCGCGTCCAAGCGCTCTTGGATGAGATGACCCGCAAGGATCGCACCACCAATCCTCCCAAGGCCGACTAAGCGGTTGGCGGGACGACTTCGGGAAAATCTTTCAGCGCTTCGCGGACCACCGCCGCACGTCGGCTATCACGTCCGTCGCTGTCGAGTTCCTGGCCGGCGCGCGCCTGCACGTGGGCGGGCTGGCCTTCGATCATCAAGCGGTCGACGAGGTGGCGGCGTTCTTCCGGCAGGCAACCCATGTCGCAAGCCAGTCGGAGATGCGAAAGCATGTTCATCGCCTCGGAGCTCGTGAGCAGGCGCGCGGAGCGCAGCACGCCGAGCGAGCGGGCGAGGCGGTCGACGAACTTCTCGCCTTCTTCTTGGGCAAGTTTGCGGCGGGCGTTCCACTCCTGTTCGACCACATTCTTAATCCAGCCACCGAGATGTTTGAGGATCGCCTCCTCGGACAGGCCGAGGGTCTGCTGGTTGGAAATCTGGAAGACGTTACCAGCGGCCTCGGTGCCTTCGCCCAGCCAACCACGGACGGCGAGACCGTCTTGATTGAGGGCGCGCGAGACCTTGTCCATGTGACCGGCGAGGCAGAGGCCAGGGAGGTGTACCATCGCGGAAGCACGCAGGCCGGTACCGACGTTAGTAGGACAGGCCGTGAGATAACCGAGCCGGTCCGAAAAGGCTAGTTTCAGTGTGCCGCCAAGGGCGTCGTCGAGCTGCTCGGCGATATGCCAAGTGCCACGGAGATGCCATCCAGCCTTCACGACCTGAATGCGCAAATGATCCTCTTCATTAACCATCACGGAGCAGGTCTGGTCGCGACTGATGACGGCCGCACCGCTCTTACCGGCGGCGAGCTCTTTGGAGACGAGGTGGCGTTCGACGAGCACGGCGCGGTCGCGGTCGCCGAGTTCACCCATGCGCAGCACGTGGCCACGACGGAACTTCGGTAGGGCGTCGAGGGCTTCGACGCATCGGTCGGCAATTTCCTTGCGCTGCGGCACCTTGGCCCAGCC
>JBEEKW010000071.1:0-9230 GCA_041168485.1 Verrucomicrobiota bacterium | reverse complement strand
CTGGGATCGAGCTCATACATGCAGGCGCCGACGTATGCAGGACGGCGCGTGAGCTTGAATTCTACCCGGGACTTTGGTCTTGGGGGGTGTCTTCTGATGATATCCTGCGAGTCGCTGATCTGGGCGCGGAGGCGGCCCGTAAGCGCATCAGAGATCGTTCTTCCGACCAGGTCGAATACTTGCGCGAGTTGGCTCCGGAGGTCGATTTGTGGATGAATCCTGAAAGCCTGGTCAGCAGGCTTGCCGAGCTTTCTCAGAAAACTAATCAATTCAACCTGTCCTTGCGCCGGCTAGACGAACTCAAGGTCAACGAATATGTTAAGGACGCCGGACGCTTTGCCGTCGGCATCGGCCTTAGGGATAGCTTGACCGACAGCGGAATCATCGCGGCGATGTTTGGCCGTATCGATGACGATAAGGTAATCGTCGACGAATGGGTGATCAGCTGCCGCGCCCTCGGCCGAGGATTGGAAGGCCTCATGGCTTCTTCGGCCCTGGATGCGGCCGCCGGCTCTCGCAAGACGGCGCTGTTTAGTTATAGATTAGGGCCGCGGAACAACCCCGCACGAGAATGGTTGGCTAAGGTTTCAGGTTGCTCGATGGAGGCCGAAGGAGGCCTTCGGATAAACCTCCCCCTGCTTTCGGGGATTGCGAATATGCCTGTCCGCATCAACATCCATGGGAATGAAAGACCGGAGCATTCTTGAATTGGAAATCGCCAAGTTGGTTTCTGATATCCTCGGCGAGACGGTCGGCATCGAAGGGGCGAGGGACACCGTCCCGTCGTGGGATTCGCTCAGGCACGTCGAGGTCATATTTTCCTTTGAAGAGGCGTACGGACTCAGGCTGACGGAATCAGAGATGGCGTCCCTCCGTTCGGTGAAGGACCTGGCTGAAAGAACCATGAAAGGCTGATGCGGCATAGCTATCAGCTTGAAGGAGAGGCATATCGTCTTAGGCCGATCGGCGATGCCGACGCCGACTTCATCGTCGCATTGCGTGGGCAGGATATCCGCGCCCGTTTCCTCAACCGCATTTCCTTGAGCGTAGAAAGCCAGCTTGAATGGCTCAGCGCGTACTACGGACGGGAGAACGACTACTATTTTGTCGTAGAGAAGAAGAGGGACAACACGCCTGAGGGGCTCATTTCCCTTTACGATGTCGACGTCCGTGTCGGCCGTGCCGAGTGGGGGCGGTGGATCGTCGCCCCAGCCTCAATGGCCGCGTTAGAGAGCGTCACGCTGCTATTGGATTTCGCGTTTACGCGGCTCGGCCTCGCGGAGGTTTATTCCAACACGATCGCGGGCAATGCGGCAGTCAATTCTTTCCACGATGGCTGCGGCTTTCGCAGGGGCGCGCTTCAGCGAGGAAGATTCAAGATCGACGACCAGGTGCACGACGCGATCAGGCATGAGTGTACCGGCGACGAGTGGAAAGAGATAAAGCCGCACTTGGCGACCAAGGCTCTTCGAATCGCGAAAAGGATAAATAGCCATGCTTAACGGAGCCGAATTCCACCATATTGGCTTGGTCTGCCGTTCGTTTGAGCCAGACCAGCGACGATTGGAGGCTTTGGGCTACCGACAGGAGTCCGAGGACGTCCACGATCCAATCCAGCGAGTCCACGTCCGCTTTCTTGTCGGAGGCGGTCCCAGGATTGAGCTCGTTCGAAGCGACGGCACGCCAGGTCCGCTTGGGCCTTGGCTTAAGGCCGGGGCAAAGATCTACCACATGGCCTATTTCGTAGACTGCATGGACAGCGCCCTGCAGGAAGCCGTCCTTCAAGGTTCCAAGGTGTTGGTTACGCCTGTCCCGGCGGTTGCATTCGGAGGCAGAAAAATCTCTTTCGTCATGATGCCGAACATGCTCTTGATCGAACTTATCCAAAAATACCATGTCTGAAAAAGAATTACAACGATTGCAGGAAATCGCGAAAGACTCCTGGTACGCCAAGGGAGTCAGCACCAAGATGGTGGAGTATAGTTTCGAGGTCTTCTCGAGGCACATAGATGGTGGCTCTGTGCTGGAAATGGGGCCAGCCGAGGGTGTCATGACACCCTTGCTCCTCACCAAGGCCAGCACGCTTACCCTGCTTGAGGGGGCTGAGCATTTTTGCCTAGATTTGGCCCGAAGGTATCCTGCGGCTAAAGTAGTCCATAGTCTGTTCGAAGACTACTCCCCATCGGAGAAATTCGACAGGATCGTATTAGGGCACGTTTTGGAGCATGTGGAGGACCCTGTGGCTATCTTGAAGCGAGCCACCTCCTGGCTCAGTCCAAAGGGGAAGATAATCGCCGCAGTACCCAACGCGCTCTCCGTTCATCGCCAGGCCGCTGTCTTGATGGGCATCCTGCCAACGGAGCATTCCTTGAATGAAATGGACAGGCACCACGGTCACCGCAGGGTCTTCGACCCAACCAGCTTCAGGGCCGCGTTTTCTGGGGCCGGACTAAACATCGAACACTTCGGAGGATATTGGCTCAAGCCTTTGTCTAACGCGCAGATCGAGAAAAGTTGGACGCCGGAAATGCTCTCATCATTCATGACGTTGGGTGAAAAGTATCCAGAAATTGCCGCAGAGATTTATGTCGTGGCAACCAAGCCATGAACGTACCTTTTCTCGATCTTAAGGCGATCAATGCCCGGCATGCCGCCGAACTGAAGGCTGCCGCAGCCCGCGTCATCGACTCGGGCTGGTATATCCTCGGCGACGAGGTGAAAGCCTTCGAAGGCGAGTTCGCCGCTTGGGTCGGCTCGCCCCACTGCGTCGGCACTTCCGACGGACTTTCTGCCTTGATCCTCGCCCTGCGTGGCTGGAAGGAGCTGGGCCTGCTCAAGGACGGCGACGCGGTCGCGGTCCCGGCCAATACTTACGTGGCTTCGGTCCTCGCGATTACTGAGAACCGTCTGCGCCCGGTCCTCGTCGAGCCCGACGAAGATACCTGCAACCTCGGCGCGGGTAAGCTCGCGGCTGCGCTCACGCCGGACGTGAAGGCGGTCCTGGCGGTCCATCTCTACGGTCAGCTGGCCGACATGCCGGCGATCGCCCAGCTCTGCCGCGAGCGCGGACTCCTTCTGCTTGAAGACGCAGCCCAAGCGCACGGCGCGCATATCAACGGCGTCAAGGCTGGCGCCTGGGGCGATGCGGTGGCCTTCAGTTTCTACCCGGGTAAGAACCTTGGCGCACTCGGCGATGCCGGCGCGCTCACCTGTAAGGACGCGAAACTGGCCGACATGGTCCGCGCGCTCCGTAACTACGGCTCGCACGAGAAATACAAGAACCTCGTCCAAGGCCCGAACGACCGCCTCGACGAACTGCAGGCGGCCTTACTCCGCGTGAAGCTGAAATACATCGACGCCGATAACGCCCGTCGTCGCGAGATTGCCGCCCGCTATCGCCGCGAAATCAAGAGCCCGGCCGTGCGCCTCCCGTCCGTCCGCACCGGCGAGGATTCCCACGTCTGGCACCTCTTCGTCGTGCGCGTCGCCGATCGCGCCGCCTTCCAGCAGCGCCTGCTCGACCGTGGCGTGCACACGGCCATCCATTATCCGATTCCCCCTCATCACCAGCAGGCCTATGCCAAGGAGCTCGGCCATCTGAAGTTGCCGCTGACCGAAGCGTTGCATCGCGAAGTCGTCTCGCTGCCGATCAGCCCGGTGATGACCGATGAGCAGGTAGGTCAGGTCATTGCGGTGGTGAACGGTGTAGCGTAGTTGACCCGTTGGTCGGGAAGTCGTTAGAGGCCTGTTGCACTAGAGCCGGCCGAGGGACGAGACATGATGAGAGGCACAAGAGTGGTCAATCCGCAGCCTTTCTGGTTGAAAGAAGACCCACTCGAGCCTCTGCTGAACGCATGCGGATTGGTCTCACTGGAGGGCGGGGTATTTTGGGCCGAATTGCCATCAAGCAACTGCTCGCGAGGGGGCATGAAGTGAGCTCATTCGCCGGTGATGTCTGCGACCTGTCCGCCCTGCAGGCTTGGGCCACCGAGGCCCAGGCGGAAGCGGTCCTGCACTTCGCGGCGGTGGTCCCGACCCAGACGGTTCAGGCCGACCCAGCCCGCGCCTTCCGCGTTAATGTCGGTGGTACGGCCAACCTTGTCTCGGCCTTGGCTGCCAGCGGCCGCAAGCCGTGGCTTTTCTACGCGAGTAGTAGCCACGTGTATCGCCCGCAGCCGGAACCTCTCTGCGAAGACGCTCCGGTGAGCCCGATCAATCCTTACGGCCTATCCAAGCGCATGGGCGAACAGGTCGCCGAGACGTCCGCTGGCCCAGCCGGTCTGCCGTGGTGCGTGGGCCGTATCTTCAGCTTCTATCACCCCGAGCAGACCGGATCGTTCCTTTATCCGACGCTGCAGCGCCGCTTTGCGACCGAGGACCTCGCGCAGCCTTTCCCGCTGCACGGCATGGACGACGTCCGCGACCTGTCGTTAGCTGACGACTTGGTCGCCGCTATCGCCGATCTGACCGAGCACCAGGCCGCTGGCATCATCAATATCGGTTCCGGTCGCGGCACCCGCATCTCTGATTTTGTTCAGTCGCTGGCTCCTCAGCCGCTGAAGATTACCCCGGCCTCGACCGGCACGCCGACCTGCTTGGTTGCCGATACCACGAAGCTTCGCCAGATTCTCGGCCGATGACCGTCCCGCAAGTCACCATCGTCATCCCGACCTTTAACCGTTCGGCGATGCTCCGTCGCTGCGTTGAATCGGCGCTCGCTCAGACTCAGGTCTGCGAAGTCATCGTCGTCGACCATGGTAGCTCCGACGACACCCCGGCCGTGGCTGCCTCCTTCGGTGACCGCATTCGTTACCTCCGTCGCGACGTTGATCACGGCGTGCACTTCTGCTGGCTCGACGGCGTCATCAACGCCCGAGGAAAATTCATCCACTTGAACTTTGACGATGATTTCCTGCAGCCGACCTTCGTCGAGCGATGCATGGCTCTCATGTCCGACGACGTCGCGCTATGCTTTACCGTGGCCGAAATCCGCGATGAGGCTTCCGGCCGAAAACTGCAGGAATGCTTCACTGGATTCGGACAGACCGGCGTCTACTCCGCCTCTCGTTTCATGACACTGCAGATTAAGGGCCTGGTCTCGCCTGGCGCGATCCTGTTGCGCCGCCAGGATATTCTCGACGTTCTGTTCGTGGGCCGGGTTCCTTTTGCCCAACATGAATATCGGGGCGTCGGACCGGATTGGCTGATGTCGGCCATGGCGACCTTACGTTATCCGAAGGTCGGCTTCATCGCCGAGCCTTTGGCGGTATTTTCCGCCCACGAAGGCTCGATTACAGTCGATGCTCAGCGAGACAAGGCCAAGAAAAAGGCGCTGCAGGCGGCGTATCAGGCCGCCCGGCGTTATTACGTGGTTGCCCGGGCAATCAAGGCATTGCGACTCGACTTACTAGCCGGGCTCGGGCTTTTCATCCTCCGGGTTGGTGCACGCATCGCCTACGGATTCCACAGTCTCTTTAACCGCAAACGTACCCGCGAAACACCATGACCCGCCGCACCGTTAAACTAGCCGACAATACCATCTCCGCCGAAGAGATGGCCTCGCTCGCCGATTGGCTAAAGGAAGGCCATCAGGTCACCAAGGGTCCGCTCACTCGCCAGTTCGAGGCTGAGTTCGCCGCCTACACGGGTACGAAGTATAGCATCATGGTGAACAGCGGTTCGTCCGCGAACCTTCTCATGGCTTACAGCCTCCTCGAGTCCGGCTATCTTCGGAATAAGAAGGTCATCGTCCCGGCGGTCTCGTGGATTACGACACTCTCGCCGTTCGTGCAAATGGGATTCGAGTGCTTCCTATGCGACTCCGACGCCAAGGACCTCGGCGTCGACCTTAACCACCTCGAGCAGCTCCTGAAGAAGGAGCAGCCAGCGCTCCTTATCCTCGTCCACATCCTCGGCCATCCGAACCAGATGGATGAGGTCCGCCGTCTCTGCGCCCAGCATGGCTGCCTCGTCATCGAGGATGCCTGTGAAGCCCTCGGGTCGGAATACAAGGGTATCAAGACTGGTGCCCTCGCCCTCGCTGGCTCTTTCTCCTTCTACTACGGCCACCATATCTCGACCATCGAGGGCGGCGCCATCACCACCAGTGATGATAAGCTCTACAGCATCATGCTCTCCATCCGGTCGCACGGCTGGTCGCGCGACGTCCCGGAGGTCGATCGTCAGGCCTGGAAGAAGGAATTCCAGATCGATGACTTCCGTGAGTTCTACAGCTTCTACTACGCCGGCTACAACCTGCGCTCGACCGATCTCAATGCCTACCTCGGCCGCCTGCAGTTGAAGCGTCTGCCCGAAATCGCCCAGGCCCGCGCCCGTAATTTCGAACTCTACCGCCAGGCCCTGCCGGAGTTCTGGTCCCAGTCGAGCGAGGGAGGCTTCGTCTCGAGCTTCTCCTTCGGCACCTACGCCAAGAATCGCCTCGAGGTCTCGAAGCACCTCCTCGCCCAAGGCGTGGAATGCCGTCCGCTCGTCTGTGGCTCGATGGGCCGCCAGCCATTTTGGATTAAGAAGTACGGCGTCACGCACCTGCCGGTCGCCGACAAGGTGCATGACTTCGGCCTCTACCTGCCGAACCACGCGAACATCACGCCGGAAGACATCGCCTACGTGGCGAAGCACTTCCGCGAGGTGGCGCAGCCCTGCTAGTCGTCAGAAGCTCGAGACTAGCGTAGGAAGCCTTCCGTCACTCCGTTGGCGAAGCGGAGGATCTCCTTACTGGCTCGCGAGAAGAAGAGTCGAACGGCGCGGCGCCAAGGGGTACGCACTGCGTGGCGTCCTTCGTAGCCAATCGTAGTGGTGGCGGCGACGGGCGCGAGGACGACGGGGAGGGGGCGAACACCACGCACGCGCAGGCCGGTCTCCCAGGGGCGTTCGAGCGCGTGGTCAACCTGCTCCGAGATGGGCCGCATGGACTTCAATAATGTCTCGGCGGCCCGGCGATTGACGACGTAGGCGGCGGACGAGGTCGTGCGGGTCAGGTTCACGACGAGATGATGATTCGGTGTGAGCGCACGCTTGCGCACGGGCAGACCGGAGTGGAAGCAGAACAACTTGACCAGGTCCCAGTCGTCCTTCTGGCCAAGGGCCGTGAGGACTTCGACGCACTCCGGACGAATCTCAACGTCATCCTCGAGGATCACGCACCAGGGGGCGTCTGTCCGAAGGAATTCATCCATCGCCTTGAGGTGACTGAGGTAGCAGCCGACTTCGCCCGGCCGCGGCATGGGAAGGCGGTTACGCGCCCCATATAGTTCCACATCCACGAGTTTCTCCCAGTCCGGCACCTCTTTGCCGAGCACCGCTGAGACGCGTTCAAAAGGCAGGTCGAGCGCCTCTAGGCTGCCAGCCAGCGACGCCATCCGTTCGACGTCCCGGTCGAGGTTGATCACGTAGATGGGGGGCATGGTGGCTGAATTGATTGGATAAAGCAGAACGCATCTTTATCAATCCTTCATCCCCGATGCGTATCTGGTCTTCTATCCGCTGGCGTGTCCTAGCTTTGGCTCGCGCCTGTGGCTACCGAGGCAACCCCCGTCTATTTGGGGTCGAGGTCCCCCTGCGGCTCGTGCCCTCGAAGGTAATCCTGGGCCAACTCGATGCCTGTTCCTATGAAGCCAAGGAGGCCCGCTTCATCCGTTCTTTCCTGCCCGCCGGAGCGACGGTGTTGGAGCTGGGCGCGAGCCTGGGCGTCGTCTCTTCAATCATCCTCGGCCAGAAGCCCGAGCGCTTGATCTCTTATGAGGCCGTTGGCCCGCTGGGAGATATCGCCCGCCAGGTCGTGGCCCATAATTACCCCGCCGCGCCTTGGGAATTGGTGCACTGCGCCATCGCCGCCGAAGGTGTCGATGAGGTCTCTTTCGATTGGTCGCCGGAATATACCCAAGGCGGTTCTGTCGCCGATAAGTCTGCGAAGTCGCTGATTCGTGTGCCCGCAGAATCGCTCGGCCGCGCCATCGAACATCATCGCCTGCCGCGCACGGCCTGGCTTGTGATGGACATCGAAGGGATGGAATGGGAAATCGCTCGCCACCAAGCGGCAGCCCTAGGTCATTTCGCCGGCATTATCGTCGAGTGCCACGACGTCAGGGATGGTGATCGCCAGGTCTCGCACCAAGAGGTGCTCGCTGAGTTGGCTAAAGCAGGCTTCGCGATCAGCGCGAGTCGAGGCCAAGTCTCTGTCTTGATGCGACTAGCTGCCTAAGGATGCGCTACGCTTCGGTCATCTACCGCGATTATGCGGACAACTCTCTGTTCACGCCGGGAGCTGGGGAGAACAACGGCGAGTTCTATCTACCCTACGCCAAGCTGCGGGAGCGCTTCCTTGCCGCGGGTATCGAACTGAATACGCCCGATCTCAACGCGGGCAGGGAAGTGGCCTTCGAATTACACATTAACTGCCGACGGCAGGATCCGGAGGCGCGGGCCTACGTCTACCTCTACGAGAACCCACTGATCCGCCCGCTCAATCGCGACCGCAGAGCGCTGGCCCGATACGCGAAGTGGTTTACCTGGGATGGCGCACTACTCGACGACCCTCGCGCCGTCCGCCTGCTTTACCCGAACCGTTTCGAGTCCGGACCTTGGAATGGACCCGAGAAGCGCCCGCTCTTCTGCGTGCTGGTGGCTTCAAATAAGGCGCTCACGGTCGTCGACCCGCGCGACCAATATCAGGCCCGCGTCCGCATCCTCGATTGGTATGAGCGCCAGTCGCCGGCCGACTTCCATCTCTATGGTCGCGGTTGGGAGCGGCCCGCTGCTTTGCCCGGCCGCTGGGATCGCGTCCGTAATCAGCTCCGCAAAATCCTCGCCCGCTTCCTGACCGCAAAGTCGCCTTACGCCACGTGGCGCGGGCCGGTCGATGATAAGATTGAGCTGCTGACCCGTGCCCGCTTTTGCCTCGCCCACGAGAACTGCCGCGACCTCGCCGGTTACGTGACCGAGAAACTCTTCGACTGCTTCCGTGCTGGCTGCGTGCCAGTCTATGTCGGTCCGAAGGAGATCGCCGATCTCGTGCCTGCCGGCTGCTTCATTGACGGCCGCGCCTTTGCGACGCCGGCGGAGCTTGATGCCTTCCTGCGGACGATTGATGACGCCGCCTATCGCGGCTACCAAGAGCGTATCCGTACCTTCCTGCTTTCCGACGGCGCGAAACCCTTCTCGCAAGATCACTTCGCGGATGTCATCGCCCGCGAAATTCTCGCCGACCTCGC
>JBEEKW010000070.1:0-9265 GCA_041168485.1 Verrucomicrobiota bacterium | reverse complement strand
CACCGAGAAGGCCCTGCAGTTCATCGATCGTAATAAGTCCAAGCCCTTCCTGTGTTATGTGCCGTTCACCACGCCGCATTCACCGTGGTCCGTGCCGCCCGAGGACTGGAACCGCTTCAAGGGAAAGCCAATCACCCAGACCGCCACAAACGCCCAAGCCGAGAAACTCGACGAGACCCGCTGCGCCCTCGCCATGGTCGAAAACCAGGACCGCAACGTCGGCCGCATCCTCGCCAAACTCAAGGAACTGAACCTCGAGAACGACACCATCGTCGTCTACTTCTCGGACAACGGCCCGAACGGAAACCGCTGGACGGGCGGCATGAAAGGTACCAAGGCCAGCACCGATGAAGGCGGCGTCCGCTCTCCGCTCTTTATCCGCTGGCCGGGAAAGATTGCCGCCGGCTCACAGGTGAAGCCTATCGCCGGTGCCATCGATCTCAGCCCTACCCTCCACGGTCTCGCCGGCGTGAAGCGCTTGGGCGACAAGCCGCTCGACGGCCGAGACCTAGCGGGGCTCCTGCGCACGGGCAATGACGCCGATTGGGCGCCACGTTACATTTTCAACTCTTGGGCTAACAATGTCAGCGTCCGAACCCAGACGCACCGTCTCGATAACGGCGGCAACCTGTTCGACATGATTGCTGACCCCGGCCAAACCACCCCGATCCAAGCGAAGCAGCCTGACCTCGCCAAGGAACTGACCGCCGCGGTCGCCGATTGGCGCAAGGAACTCGGCATCGCGACCCCCGTCGGCGGCAAAGGCAAGGGCAAGGGCGGCAATGGCCCCGGCAACGCCGTCGACCCACGCACCTTGGCGATCGGCTATCGCGAGTTCCCGATTACCATGCTCCCCGCTCGCGACGGCGAACCGCGCGGCGAGATGCGCCGCAGCAGCAAGGCACCGAATTCTTCCTATTTCGTGAACTGGACCAAGCCGACCGACTCCGCCGTCTGGAACATCGAAGTCGTCACCGCCGGCACCTATATCGTGACGCTCGACTATGCGTGCGCCGCGGCCGACGTCGGCTCCAATCTGGAACTCTCCTTCGAAGGCACTTTGCTCAAGGGCAAGGTCAGCGAAGCTTTTGATAGTCCGCTAAAGATTGAGCAGGACACCATTACCCGTCCCGACGGGGAATCGGTCATGCGTGACTTCCGGACCATGACCCTTGGCGAAGTCCGCCTTGAGCCCGGCAAAGGTGAACTCCGCCTCCGCGCCACTGACATCCCCGGCAAAAGCGTGATGGAACTACGTCGCGTCACCCTGACGTTTAAATGAGCCGACGCCTCGCCACCGGCATCGTCCTCCTTGCGTGCGGACTCTTCGCCGCGGAAGCTCCGCCGACGGGCAACTCCCAGGTGCTCGAGATGGCGAAGGCCTTCAAGGGACGCGGCGTGCAGGCCGATGACACGCCGCCTTCGTCTCCGGCCGAAGCGCTCAAGAAATTCACGGTACGCCAAGGACTGACGGTCGACCTGATCGCCTCCGAACCGGCCATCGCCCAGCCTATCCATGTCAGTTGGGATTCCCAGGGCCGCCTCTGGGTGGTCCAATATCGCCAATACCCCTTCCCCGCCGGTCTCAAGGTGGTCAGCTACGACACGCACCTACGCGCCCAGTTCGACAAGGTCCCGCTGCCTCCGCCCAGCGGCGAGAAAGGCGCCGACATCATCAGCGTCCTCGAGGACACCGACGGCGACGGCACCTACGACAAGCAGACCGACGTCCTCAAAGGCCTCAACATCACCACCGCCGCCGTCGCCGGCAACGGTCGCCTCTGGGTGCTCAATCCGCCTTACCTCCTCAGCTACGCGCTGAAGGAGGGCTTGCCCGTCGGCGACCCCACGGTCGAGCTGTCTGGCTTCGGGCTGGAGGACACCCATAGCACCGCGACCAGCCTGCAGTTCAACATCGATGGCTGGCTCTATGGCGCCAACGGGAGCACCACGACCGGCAACGTGGGCGTCCCGGGCGGACCGCGCACGCGCTGGACGGGCCAATGCATCTGGCGCTTCCACCCGACCAAGAAGCGCTTCGAGCTCTACGCCGAAGGCGGCGGCAACACCTACAGCCTGGACATGGACGGCAAAGGCCGCGTCTTCTCCGGCTCCAATTACGGCGACACCCGCGGGATGCATTATGAATTCGGCTCCTATGGCGTGAAGAACTGGGGCAAGCATGGCCCGCTCACGAATCCGCACGCCTACGGCTGGTTCGAGCACATGGCGAACACCGGCGACAAACGCCGCTTCCCGCAGGCCTTCGTGATCTACGAAGGCGGTTTGCTCGGTCACGACTACGACGGCAAGGTCCTCGCCCCGAACTCGCTCGCCAACAAATCTTACGTCAGTCGCCTCGTGCCGCAGGGCTCGACCTTCCGCACGATCGACGAAGAAGACCTGATCGCCAGCAGCGACCGCTGGTTCCGTCCCGTCTGGACCGGCGTCGGCCCCGACGGCGCCATCACCCTGGCCGATTGGTATGACACGCGCCTCAGCCACGTGAACCCCGTCGATGACTGGGACAAGCTACGCGGACGGCTTTATCGCATACGCCCCGAAGGAAGCGAGGTCGGGCTCAAGCCGTTCGACCTCTCCCGGGCGCCCGGCGGCGAACTCGTCGCCCTGCTCTCCCATCGCAACGAGTGGTTCCGCAAGCAGGCCGTCCTCGAGATCGGTTGGCGGCATCTGAAGGAAACCGTTCCCGCCTTGCGCGGCATGCTCAGCGGACCGCACGCGATCGAGGCCCTCTGGGCGCTCGACCTCCTCGGCGAGGCCGGCGAACCCCCTGTCACGCACGCCGATCGCTACGTCCGGCGCTGGAGCTGGCAGATGCTGGGCGAGCGAAAGGCCGCCCCGACGGCCGCACATCTCGCCGCGGCAAAAAAGGAGACCCACCCCGAAGTCTGCGCCCAGATCCTGGCGTCGGCCAAGCGGATGCCGGCGGAAGCCTTACCGCTGCTTAACGCCGCGCTCGGCGCTCCCGACGAATCAGGACACATCCCCTTGCTCGTCTGGTGGGCGTTGGAAGCCCATCTCGGCTCGCCTGCCGACCGAGCCGCCACCATCGCCTACCTTGGCGCGACGCCGTCGATGACCAACTCCTCGCTGTTCCGTGACACCCTCGCCGAGCGTATCGGCAAGCGACTCGCCCACGGCGGGGAGCCCGGGCGGCTGGCCGATGCCGAACGGATCCGCACGCTCTGCCCGCCTGACGCCGCCACCAAGGTGGTCGACGGCATCCTGACCATGCTGGACCAAGGCGACCTGCCGCCGATGCCGGCCTCGCTGCGCAGCGCGCTCGAAGGCCGGCTTGCCGCCAGCGGCAACCAACCCATGCCGATCGCCGCCCTGCGAGCGGGAGACAAGGCCGCCTTAGCCGCCGCCTTGAAAGAGCTCACCGACAAGCGCACCCTGGTACGTCGACGCACCGAAGTCGCCGAAGCCCTCAGCGTGGCCGGCCGCGCCGAAGCCATCGAACCGCTGATCAAGCTCATCGTCGCCAACGGCACCGACGGAAAGAAAGGGCTCTTCCTGGCGCTGTCGCGCTTCGACGATCCGCGAGTACCCAAGACCGTCATCGAACACTACGAACGTACGATCGCCGCCGACGACGGCCTCCGCGACCTCGCATTGCGGACGCTCGCCTCTCGCAACAGCTGGGCCCGGCTGCTGACCGAGGCCGTTGATGCCGGCAAGATCCCGGCTCCCGCCATCACGGCGGACATCGCCCGGGCGCTGCTTCGCCATGGCGACCCCGGGGTGAACACCGCGGTTGACCGCATCTGGAAGCCGCTCCTCGTCACCGGCCTCACGCCGGAGAAGGACCGTGAGGTCGTCCGCCTACGCGCCGTCGCCCGGGCCGGCGAAGGCGATGCCGCGAAAGGACGGGGCCACTTCCTCGCGCGATGCGCGAACTGCCACGTGCTCAAAGGCGAAGGCGGCCAGGTCGGTCCGGAGCTGACGGGCTACGACCGCAGCAGCCTCGACTTCTGGGTGCTCAATATCATCTACCCCAGCCTCGAGATCCGCGAAGGCTTCGGCTCCTACGACCTCCGCCTCAAGGATGGCTCGGTCGCAAACGGCATCCTCGAACGACGCGAAGGCGGCGAACTCGTCCTGCGTGACCTCGCGGGCAACCGCACCAAGGTCAAGGAGGACAAAATCTCGACGCTCATCGCCAGTCCTACCTCGGTCATGCCCGAAGGCATGCTCGCCGGGATGTCGGACCAGGACCTGCGGGATTTCTTCGCTTACCTGATGAAGTAAGCGAAGGCGGGGCGTGCTTCATGCTATTGAACCAAGCTTCCCCGCACATCCTTGACGCGGATGAGCGGTGGGGCCAATTTGACGATATGAAGGCCATGATGCTTTTCCTGCTTGGCGTACGCCTGCTGTTCTTGTCGGCCGCCGGCGCGATGTGCGTCTATGGTCTGCTCCATGCGGCTGACCCGAAGGTTCTGTGGTATTGGACCGTCGGGCACGCCGTCGTCCTGGCAGGTTGCGTCTTCCTCATTGGCAAGGTCTGGGCTTCGCTCAAGGCGACCTGGAAAGAGTAAGCCGAAGGGGATATGAGGGGAATCGGAGCCAGACTGACAGAAGTCGGGCTGGATAATTGTAAATAGGGCATGTAAATATGTCGCCCCCTCATGAAGCACCGCGCCTTCCTCCTCGCCCTGGCCACCCTCTCCGCCGGCGTCTTCGCCGCCGACGCGGTGGTCACCGACAGCTCCAGACTTAAGACCAAGGAAGCCAAGGCGAACGCCGCCAACTGGCCCGACAATAGCAAGGGCTCGCCGACTCCGCACGCGCCGGCGCTCAACCCGCCCGCGGCCACCGTCGTCCGCCCCCAGGCCGTCGCCCCGCCGAGCGCTGGCGAGCGCGTCGTGTTCATCGGTAATGGCTTCGCTGAACGCGACACCTACTACGGCCGCCTCGAGACCGAACTCCACCTGCGCTTCCCGACGCAGGCGTTGTTCGTGCGTAATATGGGCCGCTCCGGCGATACACCGGCCTTCCGTCCGCACCCGGCCCGCGCGAGCCAATGGGCTTTTCCGGGCGGCGAGAAGTTTCACCCCGAATACGCCCAGCATAACGGTAAGGGCTTCTTCTCCACGCCCGACCAGTGGCTCTTCCACCTGAAGGCCGACACGGTCGTCGCGTTCTTCGGTTACAACGAATCCTTCGATGGCCCGGGTCGCGCCGCCAACTACGAAGCCGAAGTAGACGCCTTCGTCGCGCATTCGCTCACCCGGGCTTACAATGGCAAGACCGCGCCGCGCCTCGTGCTCGTCTCGCCGATCGCCTTTGAAAACCTCACCGCCACCCGCGATCTGCCCAATGGCCAGAAGGAGAACGCCAACCTTGAGCTCTATGTCGCCGCGATGGAGCGCGCCGCCAAGAAGCACGGCATCACCTTCGTCGACCTCTTCCACCCTACCCTCGCCGCCTACGGCAAGAGTAAGACACCTTACACCATCAATGGCTTCGCGCCGACCGACTTCGGCTACCGCGAGGTCGCCAAACTACTCGCCGACGGACTCTTCGGCGCCACGCCCCGCATCTCGAAGGCTGACGAAGCTCTGCTGAACGGTGCGGTGAAGATGAAGGACTACATGTGGAATACGGACTACTCTATCCTCAATGGCGTCCACACCCACGGCCAGCGCTACAATCCTTTCGGTCCGCAGAACTACCCCGACGAGGTCTACAAGAGCCGCCAGATGACCGTCCTCCGCGACGCGCTCATCCACGGCGTCGCCCAAGGTAAGCGAACCGATCTGACCGTCGATGATTCCAAGACCTTGGTCCTCCCGGCCGTGCCCACCAACTTCAAGCCGAGCGAGAAGAACGGCAACCCGACCGAATTCCTTTCCGGCGAAGCCGCCATCGAGAAGATGAAGCTCGCCCCCGGCTACAAGGTCTCGCTCTTCGCTTCCGAAGAGAAGTTCCCGGATCTCAAGAAGCCGGTCCAGATGTCGTTCGACGCCAAGGGCCGCCTCTGGGTCGCCACCACGCCGACCTACCCGCACTACCGCCCGGGTGATGCGTTGCCTAACGATAAGATCCTGATTCTCGAAGACACGGACGGCGATGGTAAGGCCGACAAGCAGTCTATCTTCGCCGACAAGCTCCACATCCCGATCGGCTTCGAGATCGCCCCCGAAGGCGTCTACGTCTCGCAGGAGCCGAACCTCGCCCTGCTCATCGACGATGACAAGGACGGAAAGGCCGACCGCACGGAGCTGATCCTCCACGGCTTCGACTCCCACGATTCGCACCACGCCATCTCGGCCTATTGCGCCGACGCTTCGGGCGCCTTCTACCTCCTCGAAGGCCGCTTCCTCCACAGCCAGGTCGAGACCGCTTACGGCCCGCGCCGCTGCAACGACGGCGGCGCTTGGCGCTTCGATCCGAAGTCCCACCGCCTCGAGCGCGTGCAGGTCGACGTCTCCAATCCATGGGGCTTCTCGTTCGACAAGTGGGAACAGCCGTTCCTCTCCGACGCCTCGCCCGGAGAGAACTGGTGGGCCGTGCCGCTCTCGGCCAAGGTCCCCTACGGCATCGAACAGATCAAGGTAGAGCAGTTCGTCCCCAAGCGCTCCCGCCCGACCTCTGGCGCCGAGTTCGTGTCCTCGCGCCATTTCCCCGACGCGCAGCAGGGCGACTTCATGATCTGCAATACGATCGGATTCCTCGGCATCAGTTTTGGTAAAAAGGCTGACGACGGTGCCGGCTTCACCGGCAAGGCCAACGGCGATCTCCTCACCTCCACCGACGGTAATTTCCGCCCGGTCGATCTCGAGTTCGCACCGGACGGCTCACTCTACTTCATCGACTGGCATAACCCGCTCATCGGGCACATGCAGCACAACGCCCGCGATCCGAACCGAGATCGTGAACGCGGACGCATCTACCGCATCACCTACCCTCAACGCCCGTTGGTGAAACCCGCGCAGGTCGCCGGCGCCTCCGTGGCCGAGCTCCTCGAAGTCCTCAAGGAACCCGAATATCGTACCCGCTACCGCGCCCGTCGCGAACTCCGCGGCCACTCGCCCGCTGAAGTCCTGCCCGCCGTGAAGGCCTGGGTCGACAAGCTCGACAAGAATGATGCCGCCTATGAGCACCACCTGTGCGAAGCCCTCTGGGCCACGTGGGCGCAGAATAAGCCCGACGCCGACCTCATCGCACAGCTCCTCAAGGCCAAGCAGCCTGAGGCCCGCGCCGCCGCCGTGGACGTCATCCGCCACTCCTTCTGGCAACTCCCGAACCACGTCGAGCTACTCTGGTATGCCGTCCGGGACGAGAATGCCCGCGTACGCCTGACGGCTGTCGTCGCCGCCACCTGGCTCGATAACGCCGATGGCGCCAAAATCGCCGTCGAGGCCTTCAAACTGCCCGTCGACCGCTGGATCGGACCCGTCTTACACTACGCCCTCACCTACACGCTCAAGGACGACGTCGACGCCCTCAAGGCCGCCAACCAGCTGAACCTCGAAGGCAACCAGGCCGCCGCGGATTACTTCAGCGGCAAGCTCAAGATCGGAGTAGCCATCGCCGAAGCGGGCACCAACTCCAAGCCTGCACGCAAGCTCACCGCCGCCGAGGAGAAGACCTTCAAGCTTGGTCGCGAGATCTACTTCCGCGACGCTCACTGCGCCACCTGCCACCAGGCCGACGGCAAGGGCATCGTGAACATCTACCCGCCGCTCTCGAAGAGTAACTGGATTGAAGACGACGAGCGCCTGACCAAGATTCTGCTCAAGGGCATCTGGGGACCGATCACCGTCAACGGCCAACACTTCGATCCCACCAAGGGCGTGCCTCCCATGATGGGCTTCGGTGGCCTTCTCAATGACGAGGAAGCCGCGGCCGTGCTCAGCTACGTGCGCCTCTCCTTCGGTAACAACGGCAAGCTCGTCTCGCCCGCCACCGTGAAGAAGGTCCGCGAAGCCACCAAGGACCGCGTGAACTTCTACATGACCGATGAACTCCTCAAGGAACATCCGCTTAAGGCGGTACCTCCGACGAAGAAGAAGTAAGGCGTGACGGAGTCACGCAGGGGGCACGTGGGCAAGGTGACACGGGGACACGAATGGTTGACCGGTTGATCAGTTGGCCGGTTGGCCAAGGAGGCAAAGAGACCGTGCAAAGGTGCAAATCGGAGAGGAGCTCCTTTGCAAAAGTGCAAAAGTTAGCCACAACGATTCATGGTGACGGGTGACGGGCACAGGCATCGGGAGTTCAGGAATCAGCCATTCGGTCATCGGGAGCTGGCGCCCGGGTTCCAGCGGCTGAAGGCTGAGCGACTGACACCCGAAAGGCTGACCACCGTGGCCGTCACCCGTCACCTGATGAATCATTTCCGCAGCAACCATTCCGGTTTCCGGTTCCCCTTTGAGCCAGTAAATCGTTTCGGATGGCGGGGTAGGCGTGGCGTGAGTTGCCGCCTGCCCTTTTCTTATAAGTATCGATATTTTCTATACCCCCTATCGGTCAGGCTGGGCTTGACCTCGTTCCCAGCCATAGGGTTTATTCGACCCATGCGTCTTCTCTCCTGCCTCGCTCTAGTCCTCACCTCCGCCGTCCTGCCCGCGCAGGATTTTGACTTCAAAGGAGTCCCCGCCGACTACGCGATTGTGTTCGCGACCGCCAGTTCGCGCGGGCTGAAGATCAGCGACTCGCCGGAGGCCAAGGCCTTCAAGTCCCGTATGGAAAAAGCCGAAGACAGCAAGGAGATGCAAGAGGCGATCAAGCTCGCGACGGGTATCGACCTAGAGTCCCCGGACAACCGACTCGCCGGCGGAGTCACCCTTGGTGCCGCCGGGCAAATGAGCGGCGGGCTCATCGTCCGGACGCGCCATGATAGCAAAAAACTTTCGGCTCATGCCGTCGCTAAGAAGGTCAGCACCGTGCAGGCCGGCGCGACCCAGGGCTGGAATGGCCAGGAGCTCCTGGCCTCCCTGAGCGACGAACTCGCCAAGGTCGCCAAGGATTTCCCGACGACCGCCACCGCCCCCGGTGCGCCGGCGTCCGAACCGATCGGCGTCTTCGACCTCGACGATAATACGCTCGTGATCGCCCAGCCCAAGGAAGCCGTGCGCATCATCGCCCTCCTCAAGGGCCAAGGCGCCTCCTACGCCCTGTCCCCCGCTTTACGCCCTCAGGTCAACGCCACCGGCCGTCCGTACGCCGTCTTCGCCATGAACGCCGCTAAACTGCCGGCCACCCCCGAACTCACTGATAGCGGATTCCAAGGTGC
>JBEEKW010000069.1:0-10184 GCA_041168485.1 Verrucomicrobiota bacterium | reverse complement strand
GGTTCCTTTTGTACCAGGCATTGTAGCACGTGTGCAGCCCTAGATGTAAGGGCCATACTGACTTGACGTCATCCCCACCTTCCCACCCTAACGGGTTAGTCCCTCCAGAGTCCCCGACTTTACTCGCTGGTAACTGGAGGCGAGGGTTGCGCTCGTTGCCGGACTTAACCGAACATCTCACGACACGAGCTGACGACAGCCATGCAGCACCTGTGAACGCTCCCTTGCGGGTCCCCAAAGCTTTCGCCCCGGGTACCACGTCCATGTCAAACCTAGGTAAGGTTCTTCGCGTTGCATCGAATTAAGCCACATGCTCCACCGCTTGTGCGGGCCCCCGTCAATTCCTTTGAGTTTTAGCCTTGCGGCCGTAGTCCTCAGGCGGCGCATTTATCGCGTTAGCTTGAGCCCTGGAGCGTTCGAAAGCTCCAAGACCTAATGCGCACCGTTTACAGCGTGGACTACAGGGGTATCTAATCCCTTTTGCTCCCCACGCTTTCGAGCCTGAGCGTCAGATCTTGTCCAGTAAGCTGCCTTCGCCGTTGGTGTTCCTCTTGATATCTACGCATTTCACTGCTCCACCAAGAATTCCGCTTACCCCTCCAAGTCTCTAGACTCGTAGTTTCGGACGCAGCACCGGGGTTAAGCCCCGGTATTTCACGTCCGACACACGAGTCCGCCTGCGCTCCCTTTACGCCCAGTGAATCCGAGTAACGCTTGCAGTCTCTGTATTACCGCGGCTGCTGGCACAGAGTTAGCCACTGCTTCCTCTTTGGGTTAATTCAAACCAGGGTATGAGCCTGGCCATTAGTCCCCAATGACAGGAGTTTACAATCCGAAGACCTTCATCCCCCACGCGGCGTCGCGCCATCAGGGGACCGTGTCTCAGTTCCAGTGTGACTGATCATCCTCTCAGACCAGTTACCCGTCTTAGCCTTGGTGAGCCGTTACCTCGCCAACTAGCTGATAGGCCGCGAGCTCCTCCTTAAGCGCCATTACAAGCTTTGGAAGAAGTCAGATGCCTGACTCCTCCACATCCGGTATTAATCCAAGTTTCCCTGGGCTATTCCGGTCTTAAGGGCAGATTGCTCACGTGTTACGCACCCGTTTGCCGCTCTCTTTGTATTGCTACAAAAATCGCTCGACTTGCATGTCTTAACCACGCCGCCAGCGTTCACTCTGAGCCAGGATCAAACTCTCCAAAAATCCTGCCGAAGCAGGCGTTTGAAGGTTCGGATCCTGGGATCCGAACTATTTATTATTATCTCAGTTCCTAGTGAATACGCCGGTGATAAATATTCGCGTTTTCTAATTTTGGTAGAACCCGCGATCAGTTATCGCCGGGTTCACCAGGTGTAAGGTTTGACTAATACGATAGGCCGTATTGTCGCACAAAAAAATGAACTCTCAAAGAACCGAAAGGGACCTCCTGTTTAGGGGAGGGAGGGCGGACGGTGAAGGCGTCGAGGTATTGGTCAACGTCTTTTTTCGAGATTCTGCGTTTTGAAGCGCTGAACTGGCTCGATCACCGAAACATCCAAGGAACAGCCTTCTGCAAGAGAAGGGAAGTTCCAGATTGGAGAATCCGGCGGCCTGATTCAAGACGATTTTTGCATTTTTTCACACGAGGCACACATCCATGAGTGTGTTGACTATCAATGGTTTATGGTGAGTTTGTCTTATTTTTACACTTTTTTGACTATCGGTTGCGTCCGCCATGTGTCTTTTTTGCACCTAATGGAGCCCAAATCTGGCCAGCCGCACCCCCTTCCGGCTAGCCCGGACCCCCTACCCTTTTCGGCGGCTGGTCAGCTCCTCGCACTCCCGCTCAGCCCGGCCCGCCGTCTCAGCCCCCGCGTATGTTCTCTACGCATACGCACCGATAGTCTCGTCACGCTTCGGCCGTTCGCTTCAATGACCACATGCTTCTCCCCACGCTGTTCGCTGCTTTTATCGCCGGCGCCTCGGTCATCCCAGGCGCGACCGTCGATAGTGCCGTTGATGATCGTCAGATGTTCCAGAAGCTCGAAGCCGCAACGTCTGCCCTGGCGGAAAAGGGCAATGGCCCCCTCCGCCGCGAAGATCGGCTCGATCAATGTAAACGTACGCAGACCGATGCCGTTCGTCTTTCCTCTAAGTCGCTCTCCGGAACGCCGCTCGAAGGCGCAGATATCTTTCGCCGCGGCGCCCAAGCATCCGTGCTCATCGGCTCCGCCTACAAATGTGATAAATGCCCCAAATGGCACAACACCTTAGCGAGCGGCTTCGCCATCACCGCTGACGGCGTCATCGCCACCAATCATCATGTGGCTGCGGGCGCGACCGGCGAAGCGATGGGCGTGCTCACCTCCGACGGGCGATTCTTCCCCGTCGTCGAAGTGCTCGCCGCCAACAAAGCCCATGATGTCGCCCTTCTCCGCATCGAAGCCAAGGACTTGGCCTTCCTTCCCTTGCGCGACGACGCGCCCGCCGGCTCGCCCATCCGTTGCTATAGTCACCCGGCCAACACCTTCGGTTGCATCTCCGAGGGCATCATCACGCGCTACTTCAAGATGAACGAAACAGACCGTAAAGGCGCGGTCTTCATGCAGATCACGGCTGACTACGCCCGCGGCTCGAGCGGCGGTCCCATCATCGACGCCTATGGCAATGCTGTCGGCATGGTGGCTTCGACTTCGCCGGTCTTCACCGCGACACCTTCGCCGCATGCGGCGGCCAAGGACGCGAAGCCGGTGACGCCCAGCCAGCAGATGGTGCGACATAACTGCGCCACGGCCCGGGCGTTGCTCGACCTCATCCGCCCCTAAGAAGCCACCTCAGGCGTGGCCTGGCGTTCGCGGATACGCGATGACGTCGCGGATGTTGCCTTCACCGGTGACGAACATGAGCAGGCGCTCGAAACCAAGGCCGAAGCCGGCATGAGGCACGGAACCAAAGCGTCGCGTGTCGATATACCAGCCGTAGCCGGCCAGATCCAGGCCATGCGCCTGCATCGCCGCCACGAGGCGATCTAGACGCTCTTCGCGCTGACTACCTCCCACGATCTCGCCGACGCCCGGCACGAGGACATCCATTGCGGCGACGGTCTTACCGTCGTCGTTCTGGCGCATATAGAAAGGCTTGGCGGATTTAGGGTAGTCGTAGACGGTCACCGGGCATTTGAAATGCTCCTCGGTGAGATAACGTTCGTGCTCGGACTGGAGATTCTCGCCCCAGACGACGGGATACTCAAATTTACGACCAGACTTCAGCAAGAGCTCCACAGCCTCGGTATAGGTGACGCGCGCGAAGGGGCGTTCGGCCACGAAACGCAACCGCTCGAGCAGGCCTTTGTCGACGTAGGCATTAAAGAATTCGAGCTCATCCGAACACTGTTCCAGGGCCGTCTTTACTAAGTATTTTACGAGTTCCTCGGCGCAGCGCATATCGCCTTCGAGATCGCAGAACGCCATCTCGGGTTCGATCATCCAAAACTCGCTGGCGTGGCGACTGGTGTGCGAATTCTCAGCCCGGAAAGTCGGCCCGAAGGTATAGACATCACCGAGGGCACAGGCGAGGGTCTCGCCCTCGAGCTGACCTGACACGGTGAGATAAGACTGCTTCGCAAAGAAGTCGGCCGACCAATCGACCTTGCCTTCAGGCGTCTTGGGAGGCGTGAGCGGGTCAAGGGTCGTGACGCGAAAAAGCTCACCAGCGCCTTCGCAATCGCTGGCCGTCACGATTGGCGTGTGTACATAAGCAAAGCCCCGCTGCTGGAAGAACTCATGGACCGCAATGGCCATGCGACTGCGCACGCGCATCATCGAGCCGAGGCGATTGGTCCGGGTGCGCAGGTGCGGAATCGTGCGCAAGAATTCAACGGTATGTCCCTTCTTCTGAAGAGGGAAAGTCTCGTCGGCACGACCGAGCAGCCGGAAGGCCGTGGCCTTGAGCTCCCACTTCTGACCCTTGGCCGGTGACGGCACGAGTTCGCCGTCCACGCTGACCGAAGAGCCTGTCAGCGCTTCCTTAAGGTGTTCCGCGCCCGGAGCAGTGGCGTCCACCACCACCTGGAGGTTCTTAAAGCAGGAACCATCGTTGATCTCGACGAAGGAGAAGTCCTTCGCATCGCGACGGGTACGGACCCAACCGGAAACCGTGATACCCTTGAGCGGTTGCTCGGCGGCGAGCGCCTGCTTGACCTTGATTCGCATGGGGTAATTTGCACCACCCTGCCCGCCGAAACAAGCGAGAGATGCCCAGACGGCAGGCTGAAGCCCGTTTTTTCGGGTCGGGCTGGACAAGCCCGCCCCCTTTAACACGCTCCGAACCCTTCACTCATGAACGCACTCGAACAGCTTCGCCAACACACCAAGGTCGTCGCCGACACCGGTGACTTCGCCGCCATGAAGGCCTTCAAGCCTCTGGACGCCACGACCAACCCGAGCCTCATCCTCAAGGCCGTCCAGATGCCTGAGTACCAGGCCCTCCTCCAAAAGGCCGCCCAGGACAATAAGAGTAAGGGCGTCCAGGCCGCCGTCGATGCGCTCCTCATCTCCTTCGGCACCGAGATCCTCCAGATCGTCCCGGGCCGCGTCTCCACCGAAGTCGACGCTCGTCTCTCCTTCGACAAGACCGCCACCGTCGCCAAGGCCCGCGAGCTCATCGCTCTCTATAAAGCCGCTGGCATCCCCAAAGAACGCATCCTCGTGAAGATGGCCTCCACCTGGGAAGGCATCCAGGCCGCCGCCGAACTCGAGAAGGAAGGCATCCGCTGCAATCTCACCCTGCTCTTCTCGTTCGCCCAGGCCGTCGCCTGCGCCGACGCCAAGGTCCAGCTGATCTCGCCCTTCGTCGGCCGCATCTACGACTGGCACAAGAAGGCCCAGGGTGCCAACTGGAACGAAACCGCCTCCTCGGGCGCCAACGACCCCGGCGTGCAGTCCGTCCGCCGCATCTTCGCCTACTACAAGCGTAACGACATCAAGACCGAAGTCATGGGCGCCTCCTTCCGTAATTGCGGCCAGATCAAGGCCCTCTGCGGTTGCGACCTCCTGACCATCGCCCCGAACCTCCTCGAGGAGCTCTCCAAAGATTCCGCCTCCGTGCCTAAGGCGCTCGACGAAGCTGCCGCTAAGTCCGAGGGCGAAGCCGCCAAGGTCTGGGGCGAAAAGGATTTCCGCTGGCACCACAACGAAGACGCCATGGCCACGGAAAAGACTGCCGAAGGCATCCGCGCCTTCGCCGTCGACGGCAAGAAGCTCGACGACCTGGTCGCCAAGGCCATCGGCTAAGCGAATCGTCAGTCACTCAAGCAAGGCCGGGCCCCAAGCCCGGCCTTCTTATTTGCGGCGGAAAAGGGATGCGACGAGGAAGGATAATCCGCTAAATGCGAAGAACCAGCCCATGGGCAGGAGCCAGAAAGGCTCATGAAGGAACCCTTCCGCATCCAGATAACTGCCGATTTGGCGATGAAACCAGAAACAGAGAGAGCTGGCGCCAAATGACGCCATCGAGGCCCAGTGGCAGATCTCACTTCGCATCAGCGCCTATTTACGCCGCTGACGAACGGCCTCGAAGAGGCAGATCGCCGCAGCGTTGGAAACATTGAGCGAATCCGACAAGCCGGCCTGCGGAATCGAGATCTTCTCGTCCGCACCCTTGAGCCAGAAATCGGTCAGACCGTCTTTTTCGGAACCGAGCAGCAACGCCACCGGACCACGGCAATCGACGTCCCAATAAGCCTTGGTGGCGGCAGGCGAGGTCGCGAGCGAACGGACCCCTTTGGACTTCATCCAGGCGGCGGCCTCCTGCGAGGTACACACGGCCACGGGCACGGAGAAAAGCGCCCCTTGCGAGGAACGGACGACGTTGGGATTAAAGACGTCGGTAATCGGGTCGCAGACGATAAGCGCGTCGCAGCCGGCGGAATCCGCCGTGCGCAGCAACGCACCGAGGTTACCGGGCTTCTCGACTGATTCAGCGACGAGCAGCAGCGGGTTGGCCGAAGGCTTGAGCTGATCCAGCGAGCAGTTCCAGGTCTTGGCGACACCGAGCAGGCCATCAGGCCCTTCGCGCCCGCTGACCTTCTCAAAGGCGGACTCGCCGAGCTCGCAGCAGTCGATGCCGGCGGCCCGGGCGTTGGTCACGAGTTCGGCGGCCTCGGAGCCACGGAACATCGACGGGCAGAAATAGATCTCGAGGACCTCGACCTTGCGCTCGATGGCCCGGGAGAGTTCCCGGAGGCCTTCGGCGATGAACAGGCCACGGGCTTCGCGCTCGGCACGGTCTCGCAAGCGGGCCAATGCCTGCACGCGGGGGTTTTGTCGGCTCTGGATGACCTCGTCGGACACGGGCGAAGTGAGTAGCAAGGGACGCCGAAGGGCAAGGATAGGCCTTCGGCAGGGATAAGTCTCGACCTCTCCGCCGGGAGACGGACTTTATCGGCATGTCCGAATTCGAGCCGCCTCAGTCCCGCAAACCCGACTCCTCCAAGTTCCGGGAGGGCAAGTTCACTTACCATCAGGAGATCGAGGTCGAGATCGCCAGCCTGACGAACCTCGGCGAAGGCGTCGCCCGCGTCGACGGCTGGGTCGTCTTCATCGCCGGTGCCCTCGCCGGCGAAAAGATCGTGGCCCGCATCTGGCACAACGCCGCCAACTTCTCGCGCGGCGACCTCGTCCGCGTCGTCGTCCCTTCGCCCCACCGCGTCCAGCCCCGCTGCGACCTCTTCGGTGAATGCGGCGGCTGCCAGTACCAGAACCTCGCCTACCCGCAGCAGCTCGAGTGGAAGCAGAAACAGGTCGCGGAGGCCTTCGAGCGCCTCGGTGGCATCAAGACGAAGGTCGACGCCTGCCATCCTTCGCCGAAGCAGTATGGCTACCGCTCCAAGATCACGCCGCACTTCATGACCCCACGCCGCGCGGACTTCCCGATCGGCTTCCTCGCCGCCGGCACCTCCCGCCGCGTCGTCGACGTGCCGAAGTGCCCCATCGCGACCGACGCGATCAACGCCGCCCTCGCCCGCTCCCGCAAGGACATCAAGTCCAACCCCGGACGCTTCGAACGCGGAGCCACCCTGCTCTTCCGTGATTGCGAGGAAGGCGTCGTCACCGACTCCCGCCAGGTCGTCACCGAGAAGGTCGGCGCTGTGCAGCTGAAGTTCCTCGCCGGCGAGTTCTTCCAGAACAACCCATCCGTCCTCGAGCAGTTCGTCGGCCACGCCATCAAGCTCGCGCATGAATCCGGGGCCAAGCACCTCGTCGACACCTATTGCGGCTCGGGACTCTTCGCGCTTTCCGGCGCCCGCCTCTTCGATTCCGTCAACGGCATCGAGGTCAGCGCCGAGGCCGCCCGCAAGGCCGCCGAGAACGCGACGCTCAACCACTTCCTCAACTGCCGCTTCATCGCCGGGTCCGCGGAATCGATCTTCAAGAAGATCCCCGTCGAAGGTCATGAATCCGCCGTGATCGTCGACCCGCCTCGCAAGGGTTGCGACGAAGCCTTCCTCGATCAGCTGCATGCGTTCGGCCCGCGCCGTATCGTCTACGTGAGCTGCGCCCCGGACACCCAGGCCCGCGACGTGAAGTACCTCTGCGCCAAGGGCTGGAAGGTCATCTCGGTCCGTCCGTTCGACCTCTTCCCGCAGACCCGGCACGTGGAGTGCATCGCGGCGCTGGAACGGGCCTAAGCGTTGCTTCAAGGCACAAAAAAGGGGCGCCGAAAGGCGCCCCTTCTGCTTGGCCAGTCAGCCGGTTTAGGCCTGCGGCTTGGCGGCGTTCTCTTCCTCTTCGTCCGAACGCTCGACCTTGGAGATACCGAGCAGCGACTCGCCTTCCTTGAGGCGCATGACGCGGACACCCTTGGTGTTACGACCCGCCGTGCAGCGGATGTCGGACACCTTGGTGCGGATGGACTGGCCGCCCTTGGTGAGAAGCATGACCTCGTCTTCTTCCTGGACGCTGAGCGCCCCGGCGACGCCGACTTCAGTGGAAATGGCGATGACGCCTTTACCGCCGCGGGTCTGCTTACGATAGACTGGCTCCTTGGTCTCAGGATCGTCGAAGGGCGTGCGCTTACCGATACCGTCGATACCGACGACAAGGAGCGTGCAAGCCGGATCGACGACTTCCATCGCCTTCACCTGGTCGCCGGTGTCGAGCCTCATACCCGCAACGCCGGTAGTGTCGCGACCCATAGAGCGGACGTCGGATTCGTGGAAGCGGATCGACATACCGGACTGCGAGATCATCACGACCTCGTTGTCGCCGTTGGTCAGCTTGGTGGAGATGAGGCGATCACCGTGTTCGATATTGATGCCGATGATACCGCCCTTGCGGTAGTTGGCGTACTTCGAGATCTCGGTCTTCTTGATCGTGCCGTTAGCGGTGCACATCATGAGGAACTTGCCTTCCTCGAAGTTCGAGACGCAGACCATCGCGGCCAGCTTCTCGTCGTCCTTGAGCTCAAGCAGGCGAGCAATCGATTTGCCGCGGGAAGCGCGGTTTGCTTCTTCGATCTCGTAGACCTTCTCCACGTACACGCGTCCATTGTTCATGAAGAACAGGATATGGTCGTGGGTGTTGGCCGTGAAGAGGTGTTCGATGAAGTCGCTGTCGTCGTCGGAGGCGGCCTTGGAGAGCTCGGCGCCCTTGGTGCCCTTGCCGCCTCGCTTCTGGAGGCGATACTGGGCGACCGGTGTGCGCTTGATGAAACCCGCATGCGAGACGGTGACCACGCAGCCTTCGTTGGCGACGATGTCCTCCATCGAGAGGTCACCTTCCTGGGCCGAGACCTTCGTCTTGCGCGGACCGATGTGCTTCTTGGCGGCGTCGCGCAGCTCCTTCTTGATCAGGGTGAGCAGCTTCAGCTCGCTCGAGAGGATGCTGCGGAGCTCTTCAACGAGCGCCATCAGTTCGCGGTACTCGGCCTCGATCTTGTCGCGCTCCAAGCCGGTGAGCTGGTAGAGGCGGAGGTCGAGGATGGCCACGGCCTGGCGCTCGCTGAGGCCGTACTTAGCCATCAGCTTCACGCGGGCCTCGTCGCGGTTGGTCGCGGCGCGGATGATTTTCACGAAGTCGTCCAGATTTCGCAGAGCGATCTTGAAGCCCTCGAGGATGTGGGCGCGGTCCTCGGCCTTACGGAGGCGGAAGCGGGTGCGGCGGGTGACCACGTCGCGGCGGTGCTCGACGAAGCATTCGAGCAGCTCGCGGATGTTCATCTGCTTCGGGCGACGCTTGTCGAGGGCGAGCAGGATAACGCCGAACGAGTTTTCGAAGTTCGTGTGCTTGTAGAGCTTGTTGATGACGACCTTCGGGTTTTCGTTGCGCTTGAGCTCGATGACCACGCGCGTGTTTTCGTCGGACTCGTCGCGGAGGTCGGAGACCTCATCCAGCACCTTGTCGGTGCAAAGCTGGGCGATATGCTTCACCAGGGAGGAGCGGTTGACGTTGTAGGGCAGCTCCGTGAGGACAATCTGCTCCTTGCCGTTCTTCATCTCCTCCGTGTGGGCGACGCCGCGGACGCGGATGATGCCACGGCCGGTGCGTAGGTACTGCTTGATGCCTTCCTTACCGTTGATCACGCCGCCAGTCGGGAAGTCCGGACCAATGATGATCTTCTCCAGGTCTTCGACGGTGGCGCTCGGCTTGTCGATGATGAGACAGGTCGCCTCGACGAGCTCGTTCAGGTTATGGGGCGGGATGTTGGTCGTCATGCCGACCGCGATGCCGGTCGAACCGTTCATCAGCAGGTGAGGCAAGGCGCACGGGAGGACGGTCGGCTCGGTGGTCGACTCCTTGTAGTTCGGGATGAAATCCACCGTATCCTCGTCGATGTCGGCGAGGAGCTCGGACGAGACCTCGGAGAGGCGGCACTCGGTGTAACGGTAGGCCGCGGGCGGATCGCCGTCGACGGAGCCGAAGTTGCCTTGCGGCTCAATCAACTGGTAACGCATCACCCAGTTCTGGGCGAGGCGGACCAGCGTGTCGTAAACGGAGCTATCGCCGTGTGGGTGGTAGTTTTTCAGCACTTCGCCGACGACGCCCGCGCACTTATCAAACGGGCGGTTGTAGACGAGGCCTTCCCGCATCATCGCGTAGAGGATGCGGCGCTGGACGGGCTTCAGGCCGTCACGCGCGTCCGGGAGGGCGCGGGAGACGATGACCGACATCGAGTAATCGATGTAGGCCGTCTGCATGATGTCCGTG
>JBEEKW010000068.1:0-9363 GCA_041168485.1 Verrucomicrobiota bacterium | reverse complement strand
GACGCCGATTTCGGCTACGTCGGCGGCGCGCCCGGCAAGATCAACCTCTACGTCGGCAAGACCCCCATCAAGTTCAACGTCCCCCAGGAAGAAGCCGTCGAGCGCCTCGTCGACCTCATCAAGGAAAAGGGCCGCTGGGTCGAAGCGTAAGGGCGTCAACCGGTAGTAGCGGTTGGCGGTTAGCGGTTAGCGGTTAGGCCATTCATACTTGGAAAATACCAGCGATCATTAGTCTGAAAGCATGAAGATTCCCCTGCTGATCGCCTCATGCCTCCTGGTGATTGCGAAATGCGGAGCCGGATATACCGTATCCCAGAGGGTCGAAGCCTATGGGGAGCAAGTCAGGCAGAGACTAGAGCCGGCCTTCGCCGTGGCGCAGGTGAACTATCCGCCCTCAGAATTCACGCTCATCGGACTCAAAGGCGAAAAAAATCTGGAACTATGGGCGCCTGACAAGCAGGGCCGGCAACGCTTAATCAAGACATACCCGATCCTGGCGGCCAGCGGCCGACCGGGGCCGAAGCTGCGCGAGGGAGACCTTCAGGTGCCGGAGGGCATCTATGCGATCGAATCACTTAACCCTAACAGCCGCTTCCATCTCTCCCTGCGTGTCAACTATCCGAACGCCGAAGACCGTCGAAGGGCTCGCGAAGACGCACGGACCCAACTCGGAGGCGACATCATGATCCATGGCAGCGATGCCTCCATCGGCTGCCTTGCGATGGGCGACCCAGCCTCAGAAGAACTCTTCGTCCTCGCCGCCCTAACCGGGCCTTCAAAGATTCGTGTCATCCTGAGTCCGGTAGATTTCCGGAAAAAAGCCGGCGTAACGTTGCCAACCAGACAGCCCGCCTGGGTTCCCGAACTACACGTCAAAATCGCAGCAGAGCTCGCTAAGTTCAATACGTCGAAGCCCGCCGCTACGGCCCGTTAAACAAGGCCAGAGCACTCACCCGTGCGCCCACCAAGGGGGGACGCGACGCCGTCGCGCCCCTACCTCGTTACTTCACCTCTGCCGTCAGGACCTCGATGAGGGGCTTGGGGTCGGGCAGGCCGTGGGGATGGTGATCGCCGCCGGCCTTGGGGAAGAGCTTCACGCGACCGCCGTTGTCCTGCCAGAGCTTCACGACGTGCGCAGCGTTGTCCTCGAAAGGTACGGTCTTGTCGGCGGTGCCGTGACACGAAATGAGAAATACACCGGCCTTAATGGCAGGCAGGAGGCCTTCGGCAGCTTGTAGCGACTTGGCTTTGGCTTCGTCATCGTTGGCATAACCAAACTCGGTTTTATACAATGCCCAATCCTTGGCGCTACCCTTGCTCTGGTGCGTCAGGGCGACACCACCCGGCCAGGAACGGATATCACACACGGCATTATCGAGATAGAGCACGCTGACGCGATCCGGGTGCAGGCGCGCCCAGGCGTTCACGTAAAGTCCGCCGCGAGAAATGCCAAGGAGCGCCGGCTTGGCGGAGAAGCCACGCTTGCCGTGGAATTCTTCGTAGGCCTTGTCCCACGTCGCCATCGAGCGAGCGGAGCCGAACTGATTGCTCACGCCGACGTAGACGACGTGCCAGCCCTGGGCGACGAGGCCATCCTCGAGCGTCTTCAGGTGGCCGCCGAACTCGCCAACCCAAAGCCAAGGCTTACCGGGGGCGGCTTTCTCCGGGACCTTCACCGTCACGGCCTTGCCGTCGATCGTGAGCTTCTCGACCGTGGCGGCTGAGGCGACGGCACAAAACGCCATTCCGAGCAGAGCGAGGAGGATACGGGGCATGGCTCGATTTATGTGCAAAGGTGCAAAGGTGCAAAGGTGCAAATGTGGCAAAAGGTAGGGGCGCGACTGCGTCGCGTCCGTTGCTCACGCATCGGAGAACAGCAGGCCAAGACGCCTCCCGATGTAAACTGGCGAACGGACGCCACGCAGTGGCGCCCCTACCCAAGACAGACTTTTGCGCTTTTGCACAGGGGCTATGCCCCGATTTGCACTTTTGCACCTGCGCCGGCCCACCTGCTTCTTGCCAGCAGGGGCAAGTCCACCCTATCTCTCCCTCCTATCCATTTATGAAACCCGTACTTCTAGTGATCCGCGACGGTTGGGGTGAAAACCACAATCCCAAGCACGACAAGTTCAACGCCGTGAAGCTGGCGAACATCCCGGTCTCCCGCGGCCTGACCAAGGACTGGCCCCGCACCGAGATCATGGCCCACGGCCTCGATGTCGGCCTACCGGTCGGCATCATGGGTAATTCCGAAGTCGGCCACCAGAACATCGGCGCGGGTCGTATCGTCGACCAGGAGATCGTCCGCATCGACAAGGGCCTCACCGATCCGGCCGCCATGCGCCAGATCAAGGCCTTCCGCGGCCTGGTCGAGAACGTCAAAGCCACCGGCGGTGCGGTCCACCTGATGGGCCTGTGCTCCGAAGCCGGCGTCCACTCCACCCTACCCCACCTCTACGCGCTTCTCCGCCTGCTCAAGGAAGAAGGCCTCTCGAAGGTCTACATCCACGCCTTCATGGATGGCCGCGATAGCCCGCCCACCTCGGGCCTTGGCTACCTTAAGCAGCTCGAAGCCGAGCTGGTGAAGATCGGCATCGGCAAGGTCGCCAGCGTCGCCGGCCGCTTCTGGGCCATGGACCGCGACAACCGCTGGGAACGTGTGAAGACCGCTTACGACGCCCTCACCGGAGCCCTGGCCCCGGAAGCCGCCTCCGCCGCGGAAGCCGTGCAGGCCTATTACGACAAGCCAACCGACTCCAATACGACCGGCGACGAATTCGTCCCGGCCACGCGCATCAAGGGCACGGCCTTTATCCAGGACGGCGACTCGGTGCTGTTCTTCAACTTCCGTGGCGACCGCCCCCGCGAGATCACCCGCGCCTTCACCGACCCAGAGTTCAAGGGTTTCCCGCGCGCGAAGCTGCTCAAGATCTTCTACGCCACGCTTACTAATTACGAGAAGGGCCTCTGCCCCAACGTCGTCTTTGATAAGCCCGCCAAGATGGTGAACATCCTCGGCGAATGGGTCGCCAAGCAGGGTATCTCCCAGTTCCGCACGGCGGAGACCGAGAAGTTCCCGCACGTGACCTTCTTCTTCAACGACTACCGCGAGGAACCCTTCACCGGTGAAGAGCGCGGCATGGCCCAGAGCCCGAAGGAAGTCTCCACCTATAACCAGAAGCCCGAGATGTCGGCCTCGCACGTCACCGAGATGGCCAAGGCCGCGATCCTCTCCGGCAAGTTCGGCCTCATCGTCGTCAACTACGCCAACCCCGACATGGTCGGCCACACCGGCGACCTCGCCGCGGTCTGCAAAGCCTGTGAAGCCGTCGACAGCGGCCTCGGCGTCCTCCTCGCCGCCCTCGACCAAGTCGGCGGCAAGGCCCTCGTCACGGCCGACCACGGCAACGCCGACCAGATGTGGGAGCCGGAAGAGAACTGCGCCCACACGCGCCACACGCTCAGCCCCGTCGAGGTCATCCTCTACGGAGCCGGCTGCAAGGCACTCAAGACCCGCCCCACCGGCCGCCTGGCCGACGTCGCCCCGACCCTGCTCGCCCTCATGGGCCTGCCGAAGCCGGCCGAGATGACCGGCGAGTCGCTGATCGCCGGCTGAGGCCTTCGGCCTGCAGCCAGGGGACAAGAGTATCGAGTATCGGGGTTTTCGTTAACCCATACTCAATACTCGATACTCCATACTCTAAGTTCAGGCCTTCAGCCCAGTCGCGAAACTAATCCCGAGCGAATCGCCCACGGCGCGGACGATCTCGATCTCGGCTTCCTCGGCCTTGCTATCGTTGAGCATCGCAGCCCCGCAGGCCCGCACGAACTTGCGACGGTCGTAGACGCTCTGGCCGGCGATCACGGCCAAGGCATCGTCGACCTTCTGGAGATCGATCTGCGCGCCGTCGAGCAACGAGGTGCTCAGGCCAGGCAGCCCTAATACGCCCGCGCCGAGCCCATAAGCCCGAGCCTGAGCTTCGGGCGATTCGCTCGAGGTACGGACGACCGCGGAGAGGACCAGCCCGCAGGCCATCGGCAAGTTGCCGGCGCGAGACGCGGGGTTCTTCTCCTTCGAGAGATACCGGCGCATCGAAGCCTGGATGAGCAGAACGATTAACCCATCCTCGGCGTCGTAGCCGACTTTCTCGATCGCGAGCCGGAACAAGGCCTCTTGTTCTGACGAAAGCTGGCGCAAGGCAGGCATCGAGAGGTCCAGTAGCGGAACGCGCGAGCCAGCCGGGAGCGAGCGCAGAAGCGGCTCGAAGCGTTCGGCTTCACGGGCCACTTCGCCGCCAGCGAGGCCGTGGGCCTTCTCGAGCTGGGCCGCGCGCAAGGCAGAATCACGGCGGAGGATTAGGCCGAGCACGAGGCCCATGGCGCTGACGGGGTCGTCCGAGGCGTTCCTTAAAGTCTCGGGAATCCGCCCACGGAATCCGACGGAGTCCTGAATCTGATGGTCAGTCGGGACTGTGCGCGTCTCCGCAGACAAGGGCGGAGCCATGCGTGCGGCCGGCGCGAAACCGGAGACTGGTTCGTCCGCGACGACCGGCACCGGCACAACATCGGGGATGATGCCGTCGAACGCCGGATCAATCCTCCGGATGCGCTCGTTGATCGGCGGATGCGTGGAGAACAATGACTCCAGGAAGCCGCCAGAGGAGGCGAAGAACAAATGCTGCGCCTCGAGCTCAGCCTCGGAGGCGGCGCCGCGCGAGCCGGAGAAACCCGCAATCTTCTTGAGCGCGGAACCGAGCCCGAACGGATTACGGGTGAACTGCACGGCCGAGGCGTCGGCGAGGTATTCCCGTTCGCGCGAGACCGCGGCCTGGATGACCTTGGCGAAAAGGATGCCGCCGGACCCGATGAGGAGCACGACCACGCCGGCGAGAACCATGCCCAATGCGATGGGCGCAGAGTTCTTACCCCGCACGGAACCGGCCAGGCGGAAGAAGATGTAGCCAAGTTGGGCGAGGGCGGTCAGGCCAGCGATCGCCCCGATGATGCGCAGGTTGAGCTTCATGTCCCCGTTACCGATGTGACTGAACTCGTGCGCGATCACGCCCTGCAGCTCGTCACGGGTCAGGTGGAGCAATGCGCCGCGCGTGATGCCGACCGCAGCGTCCTGAGGCGAGTTGCCGGCGGCGAACGCATTGATGGACTCATCGTGGTCGATTACGAAGCACAGCGGTACGGGCAGGCCGGCCGCGAGGGCCATCTCCTGTACGACGTTCAGGTAGCGTCGCTCGGCGAGATCCTTGGTGACTCCGCTGACCAGGCGACCGCCCAGCCGGACCGCGATGGCGCCGCCCCCCTTGGACAGTTCGGCGATACGGACGAGGCTTCCACCGATGATGACCACCAAGGCCAGGCCCGCCGTCAGGCAGAACAGGTCGCCCTGGAACCAATCGATTTCGCGATGCGTTGCATAGCCCTTGCCGAGCACCGCCAGCACGTAGAAAGAGCCCGCGAGCACCAGGATCGCCAACACAAGAAGCACGACCAGCTTGGTCGTGCGTCCACGGGCCTCATCCTGGGCCCGGAAGAAATTCATCGTGCCGGCCATGGGCCGAGTTCAGCGCTTAGGCGGTGGCCTGAGGCTCAGCGAAGAGACGTCCGTAAGCTGCGGAGATCATCAGGGTATAGAAAGGCAAGGTGGCGAGAACGCCGACGAAACAGGCGACGATACCTGCCTGGGCGATGATATTGGCCACCAGCATCAACAGGAAGGCCCAACCCCAGTGGGCGGTGACGGCTTGGCGACTCATCTCTAGGCACTCCCAGAAACTACCTCGCTTATCGGCCAGTAGGTTCCAGCAGAGAATCCAGGCAATCGCGAGATAGTAACCGGGAATGAAGCAGAGCATGAAGCCGACGATGAGGAACGGCATCATGACCAAGAACATGAGCCAGGATGTTCCGAAATCATTGAACCCGCTAAATAGATCATCCAGCTTGGCGGATTCGCCGCGGAGGGCCTTGTCGTTGAAACGACAGATACCGACCATCAGGGGCGGAATGGTAATTAGGAAACTGCTCAAGAGCATCCAGACGAAGTTCACCAGGACGATGTTCCAGAAGTCGCGTTTGAGCGCTTCGAAGGCCTGCGTCAGGCAAACCCCGATATCGAAGGGCGAAGCCGCGTTACGGGCGCGCTGCACGCGACCGAGCTGCTCAGGATTAAGGGTAGCGAAAATACTCATGTCAGGTCGGCTTGTTAAAACACTTAGAAGGTGACCTTCGGGGCGGCCTTTTCGGCGGGATCTTCGATTTTGAAGAACTCAGCGGCGGTGAAGCCGAAGGCGTTCGCGATGAAGACCTGCGGGAAGACTTCGCGTCCGTTGTTGTAGAACAGGACCGCGTCGTTGAAGGCCTGACGGGAGAAGGCGATGCGGTTCTCGGTCGAGGAGAGTTCTTCCATCAGGCTGCGCATGGTGGTGTCGGCCTTAAGCTGAGGGTACTGCTCGCTGACGACCATAAGGCGACCAAGGGCGCCGCTGAGGCCGGCTTCGGCCTGGCTGAGGTCGCGCATGGCGGCGGGGTCGTTCGGGTTACCGGCGAAGCGGACGTTGGCCTGGGTGGCCTTGGCGCGGGCTTCGATGACGGCGGTGAGCGTGCCGCTTTCGTGGGCCATGTAGCCCTTGGCGGTCTCGACGAGATTCGGGATCAGGTCGTAGCGGCGCTTGAGCTGCACGTCCACCTGGGCGAAGGCGTTCTTACAGGCGTTCCGGAGGGCGACGAGGCTGTTGTAGATGCCGACGCCCCAGATGGCGGCGATGACGAGGACAACAAGAATGACGGCGAGGATGAGGAGAAACGCGGGGAGCATGATGTGACTAGAGTTACCCCACCCGCCCCAACCTGCAAGTCGGCATGGGTCGATGTTTTGATAATTTTACGCGTCAATTGGAACGCCCACCCCCACCCCGCTGGGGTTAGGCGGCTTTTTCCAAATGAAGGCAAACCTCGTCGATCAGGAAAGCGGGCGTCGAGGCGCCGGCGGTCACGCCGACGGTACCGAAACGGGCGAGCGCGGCGAAATCGAGTTCGGCTGCGGTCTCGACGTGGAAACAAGGCAGGCCCTGGATCTCGACGAGCTTGGCGAGTTTGACGGTATTCGCGGAATGGCGGCCGCCGATGACAACGATGGCCTGACAGCCCTGCTTCTGGAGTTCGAGGATATCCGCCTGCCGGTCCTTGGTGGCGCCGCAGATAGTATCAAAGACGAGCGTCGGCGCGAAGCGGGCCTTCAGGCGCGCGGCGAGCCTTTCGAACTCGTCGGTGAACATCGTCGACTGGGAGACCATACAGACCTTCGCACCCAACTCAGGTAACGCATCGATTTCTGCTTCGGAAGTGATGACGTGCCCCTTGCCTTCGGCGTAACCGAGCAGGCCGATGACCTCCGGGTGCTTGGGGTCACCGAAAATGACGGTGGTATAACCCTTGCGCGCATGCATGCGCACCTTGCCGGCGATGATGCCGACGTCGGGACAGGTAGCGTCGCGGAATTCCATGCCGAGCGATTTCAAGTATTCGCGACGCTCGGGCGAGATGCCGTGTGCGCGCACGACCATGACGGCGTCGGCGTCGGTGGACTTCGAGACCTCGAGCTTGGCCTCACTGCGGTAATCGCCGACCTCGCGGATACCCTCGCCGGTGAGGACTTCCATCATCTGGCGATTATGGATCAGCGGACCGTCCGTGTAGACGGGGTGACGGCCCTTCTGCGCATATTCGCGGGCGATATCGATGGCGCGTTCAACGCCCCAACAGAAACCCGCGGACTTGGCTCGGATGACCTTCACGGCTTCAAGGTGCGGGCAAGCCCGCCCGATTCAAGCAAAGTCCCGCCTTACTTGGCCGGGACGCCCCAGACTTCGGTCTCGATATAGTCGTTCGAGGGGCCAGCGGAGTTGCCTTTGGAGTAGAAGCGGACGTAGCGACCCTTGACGGCCGGGACGGCGATGACGCGGCCTTCGTTGGACTCGTAGTAGCAGTAGTCCTTACCCTTACCCAGACCGAGTTCGCCTTCGGCGTCGTTGTTGTAGACGGTGGTGACGTCCTTCTTGAAGGAGGAGTCATCGGAAATCTGGACGATGACATTGAAGTACACGCGGCGCTCGCGGTGGAAGTGCCAGAGGGCAATCGCGCTGATCTCAGCGGACTTGGCCAGGTCGACCTGCACCCAGTGGGCGCCGCGCGGGAGTTCGACTTCGAAACCTTCTTCGCCACCCTTATCACCGTCGGTGAGGTAGGAGAAGTCTCCGGCCGCGGCTTCGCGAGCGCTGGAGGTGACATTACAGCCATTGGCGAGATTGACGGCGGCGGCAGGCACCTTGGGCAGCTTGCGCGGCACGGAGGAGACCGGCTCGAGATTGTTAATCTTCATCGGGCGCGGCGTGCCGAGCGCGACGGACTTCGGCAGGACGAGCGGGAGTTCCTTATCTTCGGCGAAAAGGCCGAGCGGGAGGACGAGGAGGCAGAGAGCGAGGTGCTTCATGGGAAGGGATGGAGTTAAGACAACCGAACCGCGGACTGGTTTCAAGCCTTCGGGGCTTCCAGCGTGCGGACCCGGCGGTGCTTGAGGGGGAAACGCAGGATTACGGTCGTTCCGACGTCCGGGGTGCTCTGGATATCGACCGTACCACCATGGGCCCGGAGGATACGGAGAAGAATCAGCATACCGATACCGCCGCCGGAGGCCTTGGTGGTGTAATAGGCGTCGAAGATCCGAGTCAGCTTGTCGGCTGGGATACCCACCCCGGTGTCGCGGATGGAAAGCACGACCCACTCGTCGTCGGAGGTCAGCTTGACGTGGATATCGCCGCCGCGATCCATGGCCTCGAGCGCGTTCTTCATCACATTGAAGAGCGCCTGCTTAATCTGGTTACGGTCTCCGAAAATGAGGGGGAGTTCACCCGGGACATCAAGCGAGACGCGCACGCCGAGCTGCTCCATCTGCTCGCGCAGGAGGCCAGTGGCTTCCGCAACGACGGTGACGAGATCGGTGTCGGTGAGGTTCGGAGGAGTCTGGCGGACGGCTCCGAGGAAATCGCGGACAATACCGTCCAGGCGGTTGATCTCGCTCTGACAGACCTCGGCAGCCTTGCGTACCTTGGCCGCGGCGGGTGAATCACCGAGCTTGGCGGCTTCGCGCTGGAGGAGCTGAAGATGGATACCGATCGCGTTGAGGGGATTGCCGACCTCATGGGCGACGCCGGCGGCAAGCGACACGATAGAGTCGATGCGCTCGCTCTCGACGCGATCCTCGGTCTGGACGCGCTCTTTGGTCACGTCGCTGAGCACAGCCACACGGCGGGCGCGTTCCGCGCCCTGCTGCTCGCCGACGCGAGTCAGGTG
>JBEEKW010000067.1:0-9614 GCA_041168485.1 Verrucomicrobiota bacterium | reverse complement strand
CGCGGCGACGACTTCCATATCCATCGAACGCGGATAGACCTGACCGACGGCGCCCAGCGAGTGCGGGATGCCGAGGTGTACGAGCACCCGGCCTTCGAGTTGCGAGACCTTGGCGGAGTCGCCGGAGAAAAGCGTCAGCTGGTCGAGCTGCGTACCGACAGCGCCCTTGAGCCCGCGGGCGGCGAAGGCGGCGAGCGCGGCGTCGACCTGCGCGATGCCGCGCAGGCATTCCTCGCCGAACATCGCCCAGCGCTTGCCGACGGTAGTAGGCTGCGCGGCGACATTGTGCGTGCGGGCGGCGATCAGGACGTCGCGGTCGGCCTGCGCGCGACGGGCGAGCGCGGCGAGCGCGGCCACGCCCTTGGCGCGGACGAGCTGGAGCGAACGGAAGACCTGGAGCTGCTCGACGGATTCGGTGAGATCGCGGCTGGTCAGGCCCTTGTGGACATGCTGGTGGCCGGCGAGGGCGCAGAACTCGTCGATGCGCGCCTTGACGTCGTGACGGGTCTCTTCCTCGCGCTTGCGGATGGATTCA
This sequence comes from Verrucomicrobiota bacterium, assembly GCA_041168485.1. GTDB lineage: Bacteria > Verrucomicrobiota > Verrucomicrobiia > Opitutales > UBA953 > UBA953. The sequence goes on along the minus strand of JBEEKW010000067.1, from coordinate 9,079 downwards.
AAGTCGACCTGCTCCTTGACCTTCTCGTAGGCGGCGAGCGCCGCGGCGGGAATATCGAGGCCGAGGTCACGTTGGGCCTTCATGACGGCGATCCAATATTCGCGCTCGAGGACCACGCGGCCGCGGGTGGACCAAACGGCCTTCATCGCCGGGGAGGCGTAGCGATCGGCGAGGACATTAGGGACGTTATCGGATTCCATCGGTTTGAAAGGGTTTATATCACGCGGAACGCTTCACGGCAAGCGCTCGGAGGAACATCGCGCGGACGGAGGACTCGTCCTCGCCGCGATTGGAGGCGTCGAAACAGTCGGCGCAGGCGAGCTGGAGGTCGACGAGTTCGGCGAGGGTGTAACGGGCCGCGGCCGGCGCGACCTTGTTGCTGACGTACCAGGCGTTCTGCGAGAAGAGGTTGGCGGAGGACTTCGCGGCGGACCCGAAGGTGGGGCCATGGCGGCCGCTGGCGGCCTCGAACTGCCCCTTCGGCAGGCCCGCATCGCTGACGCGGAAATCACCGGAGTCGGCGAGGCACCGGATCTGGATGAGCAGACGGAGGCGGTTCTGCAGGACGATGAGGAGCGGACGGCTGGAATCCTCGTTGAAGAAATAACGGTCGAGCGACTCCATGCCCCACTTCAGATCGCGGGCGGCAAGTGCCTCGATGGGCTCAAAGAATTCGCCTTCGCCGAAGGTGGGGACGATTAGGTGGACGTCGGCTTCCTTGATGGTGCCGCCGGCCCCGACATACGTCGCGAGCTTCTCGCATTCGCCCAGCACGAGGCGCGTGGACTGCCCGACGCGTCCGACAAGGACCTCGGGAACGCCGCGTTCGAACTTCACACCGAGGGTCTTGAAACGCTCGACCGCCAGCGCGACCTGCGCGTCGGCCTGAGCATCGCTCTTATCGAATGGGCTCTTGGACGGTGAAGCGTGCAGAATGAAATCGGTCGCCTCGGACTTGAGGCTGGAAAGATCCTTGCGACGGCCATCGTAAGGCGTGGCGGAGATGATGATCGAGACGGCGGGATCGGACTCCACAACGACCTTGAGCATGTTCGCGAGGCTCTCTTTCACTTCCTCGGACTTCGCCTGGACGGAATCTGAGACGAGGTTGAGGTTACGCAGCCAAATGACGCGCTTGCTACCGAACATCGAAAGGGTCTTCACCGATTCGGTGAATTGCACCTCGAGTACGCGGGCATCGTCAACGCGGATGATCTGACCATTGATAACCTCGGCCTCGGCGTCGGCCCCGGCGGCCTTCTTGGCCTTCTCGAAACAAGCGCGCCCGTCCTGGTCGACGAGGAATTCGTCCTTACCTGCGATGATGGCGAGATAACCGGGCACGCGCCTAATCTTCCTCCCTGCCCCCTCGTGGCAATCCTTTGTGCGTGCGGCGTGGAGCCGCACGCAGGGACAGGGCTAGGGACAGGGCTGAGAAGTCACGAGAAGTTGGCCCTCATCCATTCAACGCTCCCATCCTCAGCTGGCCCTGACCCTAGCCCTGTCACTGCCCCTCGGCGGCCGGCAGGCCGCCGTCAGGCCCCGTGAATCATGTCCTCGACGCGATACTTGTTCAGCTTACGACGCATGAAGTCCAAGGCGTAGTTCACAGCGCGCAGCTTGACCTGACGGCGGTCGCCGGGGAGCGTCACCCGACGGGACCAGACCCCAGTGGGGGAAGCGTAACCAATAAAGACCGTGCCGACGGGATCGGCGTCGGTGCCACCACCAGGGCCGGCATAGCCAGTCACGGAGATGGCGTAGTCCGAGCCGAACTTCTCGATGGCGGCGGTAGCCATGGCCGCCGCGCATTCGGCCGAGACGGCACCGTGCTGGGCGATCAGGCACTCGGGGATACCGAGCAGATTGACCTTGGCGTCGTTGGCGTAGCAGACGGCCGAACCAGCGAAGACTTTCGAGGCACCGGGGACGTCGGTGAAGGAATTAGCGAGCAGGCCGCCGGTGCAGGACTCTGCCAGAGACACGGTGCGCTCGAGGCTGCGGAGCTGCTCGACGACGAGGGAAGCGAGGCAGGCGTGGCCGGTACAGACGAAATCGTGGCCGACGGCATCGCGCACTTGGCGGGCGACCTCACAGAGTTGTTCGGCGGTGAAGCCGCTGCCGGCGGAAGAGATGCGTGCGTCGACGACGCCCGTATGCGTGCCGAACGAAAGCACCATGCCTGGCTTAAGGAAAGGGCGGACGATGGCTTCGAGTGGCACGGCGCCGATACCGAAGGTGCGGACCTGCACGTAGGCTTCGCCCTGACAGGCGCAACCGACATCACGGAGACGCGGTACGACTTCCTCTTCGAACATCGGACGGAGTTCGAGCGTCGGACCAGGTAGCATCACGAGTGCCTTCCCATCGCGATGATAGAAGACGCCGGGGGCGGTGCCACGCGGATTGGGCAAGGCCTCGGCACCGGCAGGGACGAAGCACTGGCTGAGGTCCGCTTCGGAAAGTTTGCGGCCAATCATTTTAAACCGCTCGCGTAAGGCCGCCTCGGCGGACGGGACATGCTCGAGCTTCAGCCCGAGCGCGGAGGCGATGGCGGCGCGCGTGTAGTCGTCGGAGGTCGGACCGATGCCACCGGTGGTGACGATGAGGTCGTAGGCGCCCCATGCTTCGCCGACCTCACGGGCGATCTCCTTGGCATTATCGCGGACCACAATCGAACGGGTGATAGGCAGACCGCGGCGAGCGAGGTGCTCACCCAACCAGAGGAGATGGCCGTTCTCCCGAATACCGTCCAACAGCTCATCGCCCACGTTAATGACGAGGACCTGACGGGGTTGGCTGTTGCTGGAAAGCATTTGCGGAAACGGGGGGTCTGAGCAGGATTAACGAACCAGGCCCAAAATGCAAACCGACCGGGAAGAACTTTCGCCCAAGGCCAAGGCCCGGCGTGCCCCCCATACCCCAGGCGTCTACCTGATGAAGGACGCCGCGGGGCTGGTAGTCTACGTGGGCAAGGCCAAGGACCTCAAAAAGCGCTTAGCCTCCTATTTCGTGCCCCGTCAGCGGATGACCCCCAAAGTGGCCGCGATGATGGACACGGTGGCCGACATGGAATGGCACGAGGTCCGGTCCGAGACCGAGGCTCTCCTTCTAGAGGGTAAGCTGATCAAACGATGGCGCCCCCGCTGGAACATCCTCTTTCGCGACGACAAGCAGTTCCCCCAGGTCCGGGTCGACCTCGCCGACGCCCTCCCGAAGTTCCGCATCGTTCGCGCCCGCACGACCGACGCCTGCCGCTACTTCGGCCCCTTCCCGCACCAGCAGGCCGTCCGCCGCACGCTCAACGAGATGCGCAAGAAGTTCGGCATCCTCCTCGCCGACAGCACGCCGACCGCCTTGCCCGACGGCACGTGGAAACTCTACGACGACGCGCGCTCCGAGATCCAGAAGCACGCCAACGTGGTGACGGCCGAGGAATACGCCGCCCGCGTGACCGAGGCCTGCGCGTTCCTCGAAGGCAAGGTCGAGAGCTGGAGCGAACAAGTCGAAGCCGACATGCGCAAGGCCGCCGCGGACCGCGACTACGAAAAAGCCGCGAGCCTGCGTGACCTGCTCGACGCGTTGAAACGCACGACTGAGAAATCCCGTCGCTTCCTCCGCGAGAATCCCCTGCCCCGCCGCGACGAAGCGGGCGCCCTCACCTCGCTCGCCGCCGCGCTCGGGCTGGAACGTCCGCCCGCCACGGCGGAGTGCTTCGATATCTCGCACATCTCGGGCACGCTCGCCGTGGCATCGATGGTGCGCTTCGTCGACGGCCAGGCCGACAAGTCCGGCTACCGTCGCTTCAAGATCAAGTCCTTCGAAGGCAACGACGACTTCCGCTCGATGCAGGAAGTAGTCGGCCGCCGCTACACCCGCCTGCACGAAGAACATCGCGCCTTCCCCGAGCTCGTCATCATCGACGGTGGCCTCGGCCAGGTCGGCGCCGCACTCGCGGCCTTCAAGGAACACGACCTCGCCCCGCCTCCGCTCATCGGCCTCGCCAAGCGCGAGGAGACGATCGTCTTCCCCGACGGCCGCGAACTAAAGCTCCCTCGCCACGACGTCGGCCTGGCCCTGCTCATGCGCATTCGCGACGAAGCCCACCGCTTCGCCAACGACTTCAACGCCGAACTCCGCACCCGCAAGCTGCGCGAGTCGCTGCTCGACGAGATGCCGGGCCTCGGGCCGAAGCGCAAAGACGCCCTGCTCGCACACTTCGGCAGTATCCAGAAACTGCGTAAAGCCACCGCCGCGGAAATCGCGGAAGTCGCCGGCCTCAGCGACAAGCTCGCCGGCGAGGTGAAAGCTTATTTGGAAGCGAGAGGGTGAGGGTTAAATACCCCCGCACATCATCCGGTCTCCGGTTTCCCTCTGAGTTGTGCATCTCTGCCTTGGGTAGGGCGGTCATTGCCATGGCCGCCGTTCGCAGAGGCACGGAAGATGAGCAGGGCAAGGTCACCGACCATTCCAAAATCCGTCCGCCCACGGACGCGACGCAGTCGCGCCCCTACCTATTGCCTCTCATCCATTCAGCCCTCGATGCAGTCATCGACTCAGTCATCGATTCAGTCCTCTACTTGGAAACCGCTATCTCCCGCTCCACCAGATCCGCCACGCGGTCGGCGCCACCGGCATCGCCGAGTCCGTCGACGGAGGCTTTCCATTTCTTCCAGAGAGCCCAGTCACCGGTGAAAGCTTCGGCGATGATTGCACGGGCAGAGGCCGCCGTCAGGCCGTAGGCGCCTGCGCCATGCTCGGCGATGAGTCGGCCATTGCCGGCTTCCTGCCCGGGGATGACTTGCGTGATGATCATCGGTACGCCGGCCGCGACGCACTCATGCGTGGTCGCGCCACCAGCCTTGCTGACGACGAGATGACTCGAAAGCATGAGCGACGGAATACGATCGGTCCAACCGAGCACTTCGGCGCGTCCGTCGACGGCACGTTCGACGGCTTCCTTGAAAGACGCATCCTTGCCCACGGTGATGGTGAGCTCTAGTCCGAGCGTCGACAGCGCCGTGGCGAGCTCGACAGCATCGCGCTTGCCAGGATTAAGCATCACGAGCACACGCGGACGTTCACCAGCCTTGGCCGAGGAACGCGGGGCGAGACGGGAAGAGACCGGGAAGCCGTACGGTAGGACTTTTGCGGCAGGCACACCCTGACGGATCATGACATCGGCCGTGGCCTGGTTCGGGGTGACGTACCAATCGGAGTGCGCACGGTGCCAAGCGCGATTCACCGAAATGGAATCCGTGACGACGGTGATGAGACGCGGGCGGGCGGGATCGTCGCGATGCCAGCGGCGGGCCATCATGTAGTTATAGAGGGGATAGGCCGAGACCACGACGGGCGGGCGGGTCGCGTCGAGCATCGCGTTGAGGGTCTTCTCGACCGGACGGACAAACGGGAGCGAGGCGCGGACGAGCGGTATGCGGTCGAGCGCGGTGTACATGCAACCCCAGAGGCGTGGATACTTATTCGCAACGCCGATATAGCTATCGCGCTGGCTCTTGGCCTTCTCGGCACCATAGGCCTCGAGGAAAAGGTCGTGCAGTTCGCCGTTCAGTCCCGGCTTGCGGCCGAGGGCCTCGAGGATGGAACGCGCGGCCGCGTTATGCCCTTCGCCGAAACCGGCTGTGAGGACAGGGATAACGCTCATCAGGCGACGAACGAGATCGTGGCGTTGGCTTCGCCTTCAGGCGCGGGCGAACCGCTCTTGGCAGCCTCGAAGGCGGCGCGACGTTCAGCGATGCGCTGCAAGAGTTCCTGACGCTCGACGACGCGCAGGCGACCGTCGTCTTCTTCCACAATCGCAGTCAGCGACTCGACCCAGTCGCCGGAATTGATGTAGCGGACATTGCCGATCATACGGTCCTCAGCTTTGTGGATGTGGCCGCACATCACGCCTTCGCAGCCACGTCGGGCGGCCAAGGTCTGGAGGTGTTCTTCGAAGCTCGAGATGTAGCTGACCGCAGTCTTAACCTTGGCCTTGATGGCCTGGGAGAGGGAGAAGTATTCCTTACCGCGCCAGGCCCGCCATTTGTTGTAGACGCGGTTCAAATCGAGGAGAATTTGGTAGCTGATGTCGCCGATGACGGCGAGCCAGCGGAGATTCACTGACACGGTGTCGAACGCGTCGCCGTGGATGCAAAGATACTTGCGGCCGTCCTGGGCGACGTGGATGTGCTCTTCGGCGAGCTCGATACGGTCGAGCACGAGGGGAATCAGGCGGCGAATGAAGTCGTCGTGGTTACCGCGCAGATAGATCACTTTGGTACCGTCCTTCTCCGCCATCTTCATGATGCGGCGGATGACGGCCGTGTGGGCCGGCGACCAGTGGTTCTTGCGCTGGAGGGACCAGAGGTCGATGATGTCGCCGTTCAGGATGAGCTTGTCGCAGCGGATGCCGCGCAACACGTCGAGGAGCTCGCGGGCCTGCGCGTCCTTGGTGCCCAGATGCAGGTCGGACAGGATTAACGTCCGGAAATGAATCTTATGCTGCCCAGGGACCTTAGTGGTTTCTTCCATGGGACAAGAAAGTAACATCCATTTATGACAATCCTGCGTCAAAAACGCCTTATTGCGGAAACGTGAGGGGATTTTGACGCCCAACCTAGCGGGAACCGAGGTCGACTCCGCAACGTTTGGCCCAAGCCATCCAAGCGTCCGCGAGTTCCTTAAGCTTCTCCGGCCGCTGGGCGGCGAGGTCATGCTGCTCGGAAGGGTCCTTTGAAAGGTCGAACAGCTGCCAAGTCACGGGGGCTGCCTGGCGCTTGCCCCAGACGATTTTCCAATCGCCGAGGCGATAGCCGCGCGCGCCTTCATGGGCGGTCGGGATGCCGCGCTCCGGCGTCACCTCGCCTCGCAGGTCAGGGAGCAAGGAGCGTCCCGAGGACGGCAAGATGGGCTTCCCCGCCCTCTCCGCCGGATAAGTCGCGCCAGCGGCGGCGGCGATGGTGGGAAGCAGGTCCATCACGTGCGCCGGCGAACGGATCCAAGCCTTGGACGGCTTTAAGGTCGCGGGCCAGGCGACGATGAGCGGCGAACTGATGCCGCCTTCGTTGCAGAAGTGCTTATAGAGGTTCAGCGGCGTGTTGCCGAGGTTCGCCCAAGCGGAGCCATACGAGGAATGCGTGCCAGCTTGGCCCATGCCCGCCAAGGCCTCACCGACATGCAGGTCGGTGCGACCGGAGCGCGAGGCGCCGTCGAAACCGAACGGGCCCCATTCGTAGCAGGCGCCGTTGTCGGAAGTAAAGACGACCAATGTATTCGCGAGCTCGCCGTGCTGCTCGAGGTCGGCCAGCAGGCGGCCGACGCCCAGGTCGACGTGCTCCACCATCGCGGCGAAGGTGGCCATGCGGCGGGCGAGGTCTTCGCGGCGATCGGCCGGCAGGCTGTCCCACGCAGGATTCGGCTTACCAGAGTAACCGTTGGCGATGGCGTTGTTCGTCTCGACAGGTACCAGCGAGAGCGGCGGCAGCACGGCGTCCGCGGCGACGAGCCCGAGGGCCTTCATGCGCGCGAAGCGTTCGGCGCGCAGGACATCCCAGCCCCGACGATACGTAGCCATGTGCCGATCGATGGATTCCTTGGGCGCCTGCACGGGGAAGTGCGGGGAGGAATGCGCGAGGTAGAGGAACCAAGGCTTGTCCTTGGTCGCGCGGGCCTGGCGCAGGAACTCGAGGGCGTAATCGGTGAAGACGTCGGTGACGTAGAACTTGCCGGGCGCATAGGACAGCTCGGCGGGCGTGCCGGCGGGCAAGCGCCCGTAGGCGGCCGGTTCCCATTGGTCGTTCGAGTGCGCCTGCAGGCTCTTGTAACCGTAGTAGGCGTCGAAGCCGCGCTGGATCGGTCCGGGTGAACCCATGTGCCACTTGCCGACCATCCACGTGCTGTAACCGGACTGCTTCAGGAGCTCGGGGATGGTAATATTATTATCGAGGAGTCGGCCGGTGTAGGCCGGACCGCGCTTGGGCGAGGGCTTGGCGGTGACGAAGTCGCCGATGCCCGCCTCATGCGGGTGCAGGCCGGTGATGAGCGACGCGCGCGTGGGGCAACAGCGCGCGGAGGTCGTGCATTTCTCGAAGCGCGCGCCCGACTTGGCGAGGCGATCGAGGTGAGGCGTAGGGATCTCGCCGCCGTAGGAGCCGAGGTCGGAATAGCCGAGGTCGTCAGCCAGGATGACGAGCACGTTCGGACGCCGGGGCTCGGCCGCGCCGAGCCAGGCGATACTGACCAGAAAGATCGCGGACACCCAGGCCTTCATCGGGGTGCGAGGAGCTGCAGGCGCTTGCTGCGGTGGTCGGAATATTCCTTCAGCAACGATTCGTAGCGCTCATCGCCATACGCGAGCGCGGCCGCGCGCAGGACAGGGAACACTTCATCGGGCTTGCTCTCGTGAATCTGTTGCATCGTCCAGGGCTTGGGATTCTTGCCGAGATACGGGACAAGGAAATCAAGCGCTGTGCGGATTGAACGGCCGTCCGTGGTCTTATACCGCCAGAGGTCGACACCAGCATGCTCACTCAGGTCAGCGAGCCTCGTCAGCGCCAGGAGATTGAAGCAGGAGTAGCTGAAGGAAGCGGTGCGGACGAGTTCGAGCGGCTGCTTACCGTCCGGCTCGACCTGCACGCCGATGCGGCCGGGGCCGGCGGCGACGCAGAATTCCTTGGCCTTGTCCTTACGGCCGAGCACCAAAGCCCATTTGACCGCCTGCACATCGTACCACGTGCCGTGATTATTCTTCGCCGCACGTTCGTCCTGGCCGTTCTTGCTAACGAGGAGCCACTCGAAAAAGGTCTCGCCCCACGCTTGCAGCGCCTGCTGGTCGGCGGCGGACCAATGCTTGGAGCCCACGAGGAGAATCGCGGCGTCGGCGGCGTCGACCAAGCCACGCGCCTCGATCAGGCCGGTGCCGCGTCCATCGTTCACGCCAGGAATCGCCTGGGCGAAACGAAAGTGCGGCGTCATCTTTGTCGCCGGATCCAGAAACCAGGTGCGCAGCACCTTGGCCGCATGCTCGGCATATTTTTCGTCGCGGGTGAAATAGTAAGCCAGCGCCAAGGTCTCGACG
>JBEEKW010000066.1:0-9815 GCA_041168485.1 Verrucomicrobiota bacterium | reverse complement strand
AAATTCAAGAAGACTCCCCGTGGCTGAGGTCCGCTGGTCTGCGGGTGCCTTGGAAGACCGGGCGTATTGGCAGCGGGAGGAACCGCGCACCTATGAAAGGGTCGAGCGCCTGCTGGCCGATATCGGCAAGACTCCCTTCAAAGGCATCGGCAAACCCGAGCCGTTGAAGGGTGATCTATCTGGCTGGTGGTCTCGGCGCATCACGCTCGAGCACCGCTTGGTCTATCGGGTCGAGAAGGGCGCCATCTACGTCCTCCAAGCCCGCTACCATTACTGAGCAGGCTTATTTACCTTCGAGCTTCTTCAAGTACTTCGCGGGGTTCTTCTCGAACTTGGCGATGCAAGGCTTGCAGCAGACCTTGATGGTTTGGCCTTGGTGGACGAAGGAGGCCTGTTCGCCCATCGAATCAAGGTCACTGTCGGAGACGATGCAGGTCTTCAACGGGTAGGCCTTCGGCGCAACGGCCTTGCCGGTCTCGGCAGGCTTGGTTTCCGAGGGTTTGTCGGCACCAGAGACGGTGAGGCAACAGGACAGGAGGGCGAGGGTGAGGAACGGTTTCATCTTTTTGGTGGTTGGGTTAAAAGCGGGTGAGCAGACCGATGCCTGCACCGAAGTCTGAACTGTATCCCGCCGTGAGCGAGAATTGCTTCGTAAGCAGGTAGCGGAGGTCGGCGGAGGTGGTGACGCCGGTCTGGCGACCGTTGCGATAGCTAAGGTCGAGGGCGAGGCGATCGGTCAGCTGGAGGCTCTTCATCAGCATGGCGCGGGTTTCGCCGCCGGATTGGTGGGTCAAGCTCAGTTCGACGAAGTAGGGGAGACGGAACGAGGAGCCGGCGAAGGGGCCGTCGCGGCCGCAGTCCATGTTGTCGAAGCGATAGCCGGCGATGAGGGAGAGGCGGGTATCAACGTAGCGGGAGTAGCTCAGTTCGCGTTCGTGTCCATCGTCGTGACGCATGCCCTCCATCCAACTGACATTGAAGTTATCGCGGCCCGATTGAATCGTCGCGAAGCCGGAGGCGGACGCCGTGGTGAAACTGGCCTGCCCCCAGGCGTAGACCGACGGCATGGAGTGCGTCGCGGCGGGGTGGGGTGGTTCGGCGCCATCGGCGGCCGTCACGCGGATCGTGCGGATCATGCCGGTGAGATGGTGGTAGAGCAGGTGGCAGTGGAGCAGCCAGTCTCCTTGGCCTTCGTTGGCCGTGAACTCGATGGTGCGCACGCTCATCGGCGGCACGTCGACCGTGTGCTTCAGCGGAGAGGTAGCCGGGTCCTTGTCGTCGGCATCCACCAGTCGGAAAAAGTGCCCGTGGAAGTGAATCGGGTGGTGCATCATCGTGTTGTTCACCAGACGCACGCGGAGCGTCTCACCTTCCTTGACCTTGATGGCCTCGGCTTTGTGCGGGTCGATGCCATCGAAGCTCCATTCGTAGCGAATCATGTCCCCCGCCAGTTTGAGGGTTAACTCGCGGTGCGATGAAGCGACAGGGTGGGGAGTGGCCGCACGCAGCTTCAAATAGGGCGAGAGCGGGCGTGCGGGTTCCGTGGCGCCTGGCTCGGGGTCGAGCTGGTCGAGGATCGACATCAGGTAAGCGTTCATCCCGTAGCGTTCCGGAGCGGGGGGCGGCGTGGCGGCATGGGCGGTACCCTCACCAAGCCAAGCAGAGACCGAGCCGCTACCGTCTTGGGCGGTGGCTCGCAGTTCGCAGGAGCCGTCGGCAGGAATAGTCACCAGCAAGTCATAGGTCTCGGCTGGGCCCATGAGCAGGAGCTTTTGCTCGAAGGGGACGACGTCCTGGCCATCGGCGGAGACGATCTTCAGCGGGCCGGTCGCCGCGCCGAGGTAGAAATAAGTTCCTGCGCTGGCGTTGATGAGCCGAACGCGCACCACCTCGCCAGGCTTGCCCGGGAGTTTCAGGCGGCGCTGCCCGTTCATCAGGAACGCATCGTAGGCGACATCGGAAAGATCCATCGGCGGCACAAGGGCCTTCTCGCGGCTGAGGTATTCGTCGAGCTTGCCGGCTTGATAGGCGCCCAGCAGGGACTGGGCTGTACCCTTGCGGAACGAGTACCAGTCGCTCATGCGGAGGAGGGTGCGCTGGACCTCGGTGGGATGCTCGTTCGTCCAGTCACCCAGCACCACGACTTGATCGTGGTCGGCGCGGATGGTTGTAGTCTTCGGCTCGATGACGATGGAGCCGAGGACCCCGCGTTGCAACTGATGACCGGTATGGCTGTGATACCAGTAGGTGCCATGTTGACGGATGAGGAACTCGAACGTGCGGGATTTTCCGGCGGCGATGATGGGGGTGGTCACTCCGGGGACGCCGTCTTCGATATTCGGGACCAGCAGGCCGTGCCAATGTATCGAGGTGCTGTCATCGGCCAAACCGTTCGTGACTGTGATGCGGGCCACGTCACCCTCGCGGAAGCGGAGGACCGGGCCGGGCGTGCCGCCGTTGATTGTGAGCACCTGGGCCGGCGTACCGGCCGGGCTCAGCGTCTGTTCAGCGATGGTCAGCTTGTATTCCACGACGCGGGCTTGCGGGTGGAGTGCCGAAGCCTTCGGCGCCGCTTCCATCGCTGCAACATAGGCCTGCCGGCAGAGTTCGCAGGCATGGCTGGAGGCGGCGAAGGCTAGGGCCAACGCCGTCAGCACGAACCGTTGCGACCAGTATCCAGACATGGCATCAGTGAAGTTAGAATCAGGCCGTTGGCAAACGAAGGCCGAACTCCTCGAAAGGAAGGCGAAAAACGACCAGTTCAGCCTTCCGAAGGGTCGTAGAGGCCTTGGCGCACGACGTAACGGATCACGCCGGCGACATCGTGGACGCCGAGCTTACGCATCAGGTTCGTGCGGTGGTTCTCGACCGTCTTCGCGCTGATCTCGAGTTTCACGGCCACTTCCTTGCTGGAGAAACTCTTGGCCAGCAGAATCGCGATTTCCTTTTCGCGTTCCGTGAGCGTCGAGCCCTTGGCATCGACGTCGCTTTCCGGGGCCGTGAGGGCATCGGCCATGGCCTTCTGGAAGGAGTCGCTGAACCAGGTATCGCCGGCGGCGACGGCGTCGACCGCTTGACGGAGTTCGGAAAGGCGGGCGCTCTTCGGCACGTAGCCGCGCACGCCGACCTTGAGGAGCCCGCGGGCGAGCTGCTTCTCGGACTTGGCGGAGAAGACGAGGACCTTCAGGTCAGGTTGGGTTCCGTGGAGCTGGCGGAGGACTTCCAGTCCGCTGATACCCGGCAGAAGGATATCGAGGATCAGGATGTCGGGCTTGAGCTGCTTCGCGAGCGCGAGGCCTTCGTTGCCATCGGCCGTCGAGCCCAGCACGCGATAGACGCCGCGGGCCTCGAGCATCTCGATGATCAGTTCGCAGATGGCGGTCTGGTCTTCCACAACCACGACCGATTTCGCCTTCCGGGAAGTTGTCTTCATGGGGGAGTACCGATGATTCTGTCCTCCTTCCCTCCGCAGGCGAACGCAAAAGGTCGTCCTTTGGTAACAATCTTATTCCGCCGCCGGGTCGACCAGCCCTTGGCGGACCACGAAGCGGACGAGCCCGGCCACGTCCCGGACGCCGAGCTTGCGCATCAGGTTGGCCCGATGGTTCTCGGCGGTCTTGATGCTGATGTTCAGGCGGCCGGCGACCTCCTTGCTGCTGTGGCTCTGGGCGATGAGCACGGCGATCTCCCGTTCGCGCGGGGTCAGCTGGTCGATCATCCCTTCGCCCAAGTGGGCGGGGGAGGCGAGGGCTTGGCGGACCGTGCGGCTAAAGTCTTCGTTGAACCAGGTGTTGCCCAGGGCGATGGCCTCGAGCGCCTTGCGGAGTTCGGAGAGCGGGCCGTTCTTGTTCACGAAGCCGTGGATGCCGGCCTGCATGAGGGCGCGGACGATGTGGGGCTCCTGTTTGCCCGAGAAGATCAGCACCTTCATCGAAGGCAGGCTGCCGCCGAGGCGACGGAGGACTTCGATGCCGCCGACGCCAGGCATGATGACGTCGAGGACCAAGATATCAGGACGTAGCTGCAGTGCCAACTCAACCGCGCTCTCGCCATCGGAGCCCTTGCCGGCCAAATCGCAGCGCGGGTGCACGTGCACCATCTCCGCGACCAAGTCGCACACCGCGGACTGATCCTCGATTACCAGCACGCGCTTCTTGCCTTCAGGTGCCGAAAATATCGAAGGTTTCTTCGGGAGAGGGACGGTTGAATAGGCGGTGGGACGGCTGACGCGGATTTTACGCAATGATGTCTTCATGGAAGCGATACCTGAGATGTATCCTGTTTTGCCCTTTTATTATCAATGGAAAGACGATGGGGCTTATTCCTCATCTATGCATAAGAGAAACGGATTAGTATTACTGGCCTCGCTGATGGTGTTGGCAGGGCTGGTCGCGCTGGCCTTTTCGTTGGCCTCGCTCCTGATGATTGAACACAGGCAGCAGGAGGCGATCCGGCGAGGGCGCGCACTACGAATGGCCTCTGAAAACACGGCCATGCTTGGTCTTACGGAATTACAGGCCGGACTTGGTCCTGATGTCGGCCATAGTTATGAATCAACTCCCGGACAACTAGTGGCCAGAGGTAAGTCGGCGCAGGTGAAACTGACAGGCGAATTCGCGGACGGTTCCATTCATTGCGCTTGGTCGGTAATGGACCTGTCCATGGGCCACGACGTGGCCGCCCGCTCCGTGGCCAACGGGCAGGCTTCGGCCTGGGCTCGGACGGCCGCGGGCCGAGCCAAAATGTCGTTCGCTTTAGCTGAGTCGGTATCGCCTTCGCAATCGATTGCACTGGCCGCGGGCGGGCCTGAGTTTTTCAGCGTGGCGTCGGATTCGGCCAACTCATGGCATGTCCGCGGGTTGCTCACCGATCCGGTCAACGGAGGTTGGAAGAAAAATCTCGCCGATAACGCGGTGATGGCGGCCGAAATCGGACAGCCGATGGCGGATGTTCTGCGGAGTAACGCTTTCGCACACTCTCCGGTTAAAGGCTATCCGCTTATTCGCGTCGAAGACGGTCCGAGGTCGCTCTCGACTTTACCCATTCTCGCGGATTTTAGGTTGAGCCTCGGGTTTTTTAACTCCCGGAGCGATGGCCGACATCGGTTACGGTTTCATGGCACGGTGGTGTTCTGGAATCGGCTCACCGTACCGGTTCTCGCCGGCCCGCAGGGTAAGATGTTCCTCGTGGAGATTACGGGTTCTCCGGAGGTGACGGTGACCAACCTCGAGACGCAGAGTTCCTATGTCGCGGATCTGGATGACTGCCCGCAGGAAGATTTCGGAATCGTCCGACAAGGTCTGCGTGAGCGGGGTCTGTGGTTCTGGGCCGAAATCACCGATGGGGTGACCTATGGGATGTCGGGGCGGGGGCTTTTGCCAGGCGAGGTTTATGCGTTGGTCAATCCGGCGCCAGCGAGTCAGCCGCAAGGCCTAGCGCGAATCCTGACCAAGATGACATGGAAGATGGACCGGACCTACCATGGTCCCGGATGGAAGCGCCCGGAGCCGACGATCTTCCTGCCGACGGATCGAATCGAGATTGCGGTACGCTTTAGGGATAAGGTCGGTATCTCTCTCCGGCCTTATGCGGGCGAGCCATCGCGCGATGTCGCCATCGCCGACTATCCCGCCAAGCCCGCCATCGCGTTGGAAAACATCACCTTCCCTGATTTTATCATTCGAACCACTGGTGAAGATTATTCGCGGGAGGATAGCTCGGGTTATGTGATCGAAGAGCGGCGGGCTTGTCTGCGTGTTCGCTTCAAGCCGCGTGAGACGAACGAGTTCTGGGCGGCGGCCGACGCGGGACGGTTGTCAAGAACGAGGTGGAATTTCTCGGAACCGATGGACGCCGCTGATTGGGTCGTCGATCATCCTGTGGCTTCTGCGTTGGACGTTGTGGATCACGATGCCTCGCCGTTGGCCGGCCCCCTCTGGGATCTCCATCCCAATCGTCATGACGCCGCCGAGACGGGGGCGTTTGCCTCGGTGAGATTTCGTGATTTCCCCAGCGCTCCTCGTCTATCTGTCGGGTCGCTCCGTCATTTGGAATCATCGGATTCTGTTGTTTGGCGTGAGCGCCTAGATTCCACTTTCTTCGCCGCGCCGTTGACAGTTCCTGAGCCGGGCGTCGTTTCGCACAACCCATTCTTGATCGCAGCTGGTGGCGGAGTGGTTGCTGGGTCGGCCGATATCGCGCGTGGATTTTATGTCGTGGGCCCATTCAACATTAACTCACGGGACCCCAAGGCCTGGGAGGCGTTCTTACGGGCGGCTGAAGGTCCCTGGAAGGCGGATGCCGGCGGTCCGTTTACGCCGCAGGAACTAAGTGGCCTCGTTTTCTTCACCAGACCTGGCGGTGCTTCGCTCGCCAAATGGGGAGCGCTGAGTCAGGTCGACATCGCGGACAAATCTGCGGCATTCTTGTCAGATACGACTTTCGCCGGGCTGACGACCCAGCAGGGGGTACGCTCTTTCGATGCCAGCAAGCTCAGCGAAATCGCTCGCAAGGTCGTCGAACTCCAGCCGACTCATGGCTGGCCCTATCCTTCTTTGGCAGCCTTCGCCCGATCGCGGATTCTAGATCAGGCTCTGGAGGAGTCAGGTATCAATCGGCCCTATGCTTCGGTGGCATCGGAATTACCAATCTACCTGAAGGCCGATGACCTGCTGGAGGCTTGGGCGCCGGTGCTGACGGTTCGGGGGGACACTTTCAAGGTCACCGGGCGGGCCGAAGGGGAGGGCGGGAGCTGTGTCTGTGAGTTAATCGTCCAGAGAGTGGCCGACGAACATCCGACAAGCCACCTCGGTCGCCGCTTTCGGATAATTTCGGTACGGTTTCGTAACCGGTGAAGGGTGGGGCGGACTTGACTGCCGGGGGAAAGGGGTAAGATGAGAGGTATGGAATCTAATCCCTTCATCGTCGCTGACGCCCCGGCCTCTGACCGCGCGGCCTTCTTCCGTCGCACCTACGGCCTCGTGGCCGCTTCGTTCGCCGCCTTCGCCCTCGCCCTCTACGGCTTTTTTGTCTCCGGCGTCGCCGAGACGTTCATGCGCGCCATCGCCGGCATCGGCTCCTGGGGTATCCTCGGCGTCATGGTCCTCTTCTGGCTCGGCACCACCGCCGCCCAGTCTCTGGCCTTCAACCGTGCCTCCCGCGTCGCGCAATACGCCGGTCTGGGCATCTACGTCCTCCTGCAGGCCCTGATCTTCGTTCCCCTCATCTACTACACCGCCATCGTCACCAAGGGTAACCCGGGTGAAATCCTGATTCCGGCCTGCATGGCCACCGGAGCCCTTGTCATCGCCCTGACGGCCGTGGTGTTCATGACGAACCTCGACTTCTCCTTCCTCAAGGTCGCCATCGTCATCGGCAGCATCTGCGCCCTCGGTATCGTCATTGTCTCCCTCTTCGCGGGCTGGACGCTCGGTACCTGGTTCTCCATCGCGATGATTGTCCTGATGGCCACGGTGATCCTCTACCAGACCAACGAAATCAAGAACACCATGGAGACCGACCAGCATGTCGCCGCGGCCTTCGTTCTGTTCTCGTCCTTTGTCACGCTGCTCTTCTACGTCATCCGTCTCTTCGCCGGTCGTCGCGAATAAGCGGATCAGAAGCAACTTCGAGGGCTCCCCGGTGTTACATCGGGGTGCCCTTTTTGTTTATGCGCCGTTTCCTTCTCCTTTGCCTCTCCTTGGTCTGCGCGGCTTCGTTGTCGGCCCAAGGGAAGTTCCGCGATCTCCTCACAGCCAAGGCGCCTGAAGGCTTCGTGGAAAGGACCTGGACGATCGACGGCGTGAAGCGGATAGCGCTCGTCCGCGTGCCGACCGGTGTGAGCGGCCAGTTGGCGGTGGTCTTCGGTTGGCATGGCCATGGCGGCCGCTCGACTCACTCCGCCGCCCGATGGGGTTACGCCGACATCGACACGACCTCGATCCTCGTCTTCCCGCAGGGCTTGCCGACCGTCTCGCCGCTCGTCGATAAGGAAGGCCGCATGCCCGGCTGGCAGACCTCCGTCGACAGCGAGGGAGGTCGGGATATCAAGCTCTTCGACACTATCTTGGCCGACCTCAAGAAGGAGCAGTCGGTCGATGAACGCCGCATCTTCTCCATGGGCCATTCCAATGGGGCGGCGTTCAGTTATCTCCTTTGGCAGGCCCGTCCAGAAGTGATCGCCGCCGTTGGGTCCGTCGCGGGCAGTCTGCGGGCTGATACCAAGGTCGCTTCGCCCATGCCGGTAATCCACGTCGCCGGAGAAAAGGACCCGCTCGTCAAGTTCGCCTGGCAGAAGGCGACCTTCGCCGCAATACGCCGAATCAATGGTTGTGCAGAAGAGGGTAAGCCCTGGGCCAAGGAAGGCGTGCTCGAAGCGACGCTTTATCCTTCGACCAAGGGCGCGCCGCTCGTGACTGCGATCCATGCGGGCGGGCACGAATATGCCAAGGGTTCCACTGAACTCATCGTCCGGTTCTTCAAGGAGAACCCCAAGTCGGCTAAGTGATTAGCGGGCGGGGTCGTCCGTCAGGATCGCCAAGTCGTCGAGGTAGAACTCGGTCTTCTCGTTGGCGTTGCTGATGAAGCCGACCCAGTCGAGCGTCTTCATGTCCGGGTTACGGCAAGGTAGATCCTTGAACTCCTTGGTGGGCTCGCCTTCGGGTGTCACCTTCAGGTTCCAACGGCCCGTTACAGCATCGCCGATGACGGCGGAGAGTTCGAAACGGATCCACTTTTGCGTCGGCAGGGTGACATCGAGGCCTTTGACACCGGTGAGGCGTCCGTTGGCGATGTGCAGCACGGGTCCGGTACGGTAGGGGTTACCCTTAGTGCGCCACTCGTGGATGAAGATCGCTTTGGGTTCGAGGGTGAGGGCGAAGTTTACGGTCGAGGTGCCGGTCCGGTGATGCGGATTGAATGATAGCATCGGGTAATAATGCGCCGGCAGTCCGGGTGCGTCCTGAAAGAGCAGGGACTGCTTGCCTTCGGCGTGCTTGGCTGGGGTCATGCGCAGGGCGTCACCGAGGCTGACGCGCGGCTTGCCGGGGGCGGAGCGAAGGACTGATAGCGCAGGTGACGCGTGCGGGAAGGGGCGTTGCTGGTCGATGATCCGGCCTTCGAAGGCTTGGCGGATATTCAAAGGCGGAGCTTTCGGGCGGGCTGGGCGAGGGAGTTCGGGACCACGTGCGAAGGTCTCGGCCAGTTTGCGCCAGACGGGGTCGTCACGAAGGACGCCCATCGCGGAGACATCGATGGACTTGATGCCGAGAGCCAAGGCCGGGGATCCAGGCTTCAGGCGGAAGTCGCGCTGGGCGGGGTCGACGAAGAGTGGATCGGCGATGACCGAGTCGAGGTCCTGGCCTTTCTTCTGCCAGTCGGCAAACGAGAGCTTCTTTTCTGTGAAAGTCACCGGGCGGGCCGAGGCATCCCAGTAGACGTTGCTCTTATTGAGGAAGTTGGCGGTCGTGCCAGTCCAGCCAGGTCCGAGCAGTTCGCCGCGGTCGAAGATAACGATGTTCTTCTCGAACGTGAACGAAAGGTGCTCTTCGGCGCGCGCGCGTTTCACCTGATACTCTTCCGAGAAGGCGAAGACATTATTCCGAATCACGTTGTCCTTGCCGTAGTGCTGATGGAACCCGCCGTCGGTGGTGTCGTAGGTCACGTTGCCTTCCATCGTGATGCCGGTGCTGCCTTCGTCGGTGTAGAGCCCCCAGCCGCCGTAGGTGAAGCAGGTCACATGGTGGATGAGGTTGTGGCTCACCGAGGTGCCTTCAGAAGGGCCGAGCGTGTAGACGCCGCCCATGTCGCTCAGGATA
>JBEEKW010000065.1:0-10091 GCA_041168485.1 Verrucomicrobiota bacterium | reverse complement strand
GGACTGCTTGGCCTTCTTCATGACGCCCTGGACGCCGGGGAAGAGGACGGCGGCGAGGATGCCGATAATCGCGATCACCGTCAGGAGTTCGATGAGCGTGAAGCCCTTACGGTTACGGGTGGAGGTGTTCATAGATTTGATTGGGGTATAGGTAAGGTTAGGAGATTTTGTTCCGTTGGAAAGGGTAAAAGGGCTTTTTAAGATTAATATGGGAGGGGGAAACGGCTGGTCAGGGAGGCCACGATGCCCTGTGCCTGTTCGATTTTGGCAGGATTTTGAGGGTCGGACAGGACGATGGCGATCGCCTGGGCGATTTCTCGCATCTCGGACTCCTTCATACCCCGAGAAGTCACCGCCGGGGTGCCGACGCGGATGCCGCTGGCCTGGAAAGGACTGCGGGTCTCGTCCGGCACGGTGTTCTTGTTGGTGGTGATGTGCGCGGCGTCCAGGGCGAGCTGGGCGTCCTTGCCGGAAACGTTCGGGTGGCTCTTGCGGAGATCGAGGAGGCTGAGGTGGTTATCGGTACCGCCGCTGATCAGGCCGAAGCCGAGCTTCACAAGCTCGTCGGCCAGGGCGCGGGAATTGGCGACGACCTGCTGGGCGTATTGTTTGAACTCAGGGGTGGCGCACTGCGCGAAGCAGATGGCTTTGGCGGCGATGACGTGCTCGAGCGGACCGCCCTGGGCGCCGGGGAAGACAGCAGAGTCGACGGCCTTGGCGTGCTCGGCTTTGCAGAGAATGAGGCCACCGCGCGGACCACGCAGGGTCTTGTGCGTCGTGGTGGTGACGAAATCGGCGTAAGGGACGGGCGACGGGTGCACGCCGCCAGCGACGAGACCGGCGATGTGGGCGATGTCGGCGAGCAGGAGCGCGCCATTCTCCTTGGCGATCTTGCCGAAGCGAGCGAAGTCGATCTCGCGGGCGTAGGCAGAAGCGCCGACGGTGATCATCTTGGGCTTCTCACGCTTGGCCATCTCCTCGACTTCGTCGTAGTTGATGCGGCCGTCGGCGCCCACGCCGTAGTGGACGGCGTTGTAGAGCTTACCGGAGAAGTTCGCGGAGTTTCCGTGCGTGAGGTGGCCACCATGCGACAGGTTCATGGTCAGGATCTTGTCACCGGGCTTAATGCTTGCGAAGTAGACGGCGGCATTGGCCTGGCTACCCGAGTGCGGCTGGACGTTGGCGTGGTCGGCACCGAAGAGGGCCTTGGCGCGGTCGATGGCCAGCTGCTCGACCTGGTCGACAATCTCGCAACCTCCGTACCAACGCTTACCGGGATAACCTTCGGCATACTTATTCGTCAGGATGCTGCCCTGAGCCTCCATCACGGCGGGAAGCGTGAAATTCTCGGAGGCGATCAGCTCGATATGCGTCTGCTGGCGCTTGAGCTCAGCCTTGATCAGGCGGTCGATCTCAGGGTCGAGCTGGGCGAGAGGGATGCGGCGAATGGCGGTCATGGGTGGAGTGGTGAAAGGGCAAATCGTGCGAGGAAACGTGGCAACGGCAAATCGGCGGGGTTATCCACATGGGGAGTCTAGCTTATCCACGCGCCGGGTATGCCGGCCGGCTTCGAACTCGGCGGCCAGGAAGGCCTCGACACACGCCAAAGCGGTCGGGAGGTCTACGTATTTGGCCCCGAAACACAGGACATTGGCGTCATTGTGGCGACGGCTCTGCCCCGCGGCGTCGGCGCTCTGGACGAGGGCGGCCCGGATGCCGCGCACCTTGTTGGCGGCGATAGAGATCCCGATGCCGGTTGTGCAGACAAGGATACCGAATTTTGCGCGGCCGGCCACGACGTCGGCACCGACGGCGTGCGCATAGTCCGGATAGTCGCAGGAGGCCTCGGTCTCCGTACCGCGATCGAGGATGGCGTAGCCCTTCGCCTTCAGCGCTTCGACCAGACCGCGTCGCAGGGCGAATCCGCCATGGTCACTGCCAAAGGAAAGCGTAAGTGGGCTAGTCATCGGGAAAGATTCTGGCGCAGAAACTCCACCATCGCGGGGATGGCTTCAACCATGGAATCGCGGCACTCCTCGTAATCGCGATAACCGCCGCCGAAAGGATCAGGGATATCCCGCGCGACGTTCGTCGGCAGGACGTCGCGCAAGAGCAGCACGAAATCAGGCAGGACGTCGAAACGAGAATGCAGGGCGGCGAGGTGCGACTCGGTCATGCCGAAAATCACGACACTTCGGTCGACATCCGCCTGACTCAGCAGCCGGCTGCGATGACCGGAGACGTCCAGGCCGATCCGCTGCATGGCCTTGACGGAGTGGGTGGAGGGTGGCTGGCCGGCCTCCGCAGCGAGCCCGAACGAGGCGACCTTCAGCCTCTCAAGCCCCTGCCCTCGCTTGACTAGGGTCGCCCGGAGCAACGCCTCGGCCATCGGACTGCGACAGGTATTACCTGTGCAGACAAACGTGACGGTGTCTCGTTCGACGGCCATGTAGTTCAAGATGAGGGATAAGCCCCTCGGTTCAAGTGTTCAAACCACCCCGTCGCGACGGAGCTGGCGATAACCGATGTCCCGACGGCAGTGACAGCCTTCGAACTTGATCTGGGGGACGACGGCGTAGGCCCGGCGGGCGGCTTCCTGGAGAGTGGGTCCGTGGGCCACGACGCCGAGGACACGGCCACCGGAGGTGACGACCCGGCCATCCGGCAGGCGCTTGGTGCCGCCATGGACGATGTCCACGCCCTCGGGCAGGGTTGCGGGTAAGGTGATGGGGTCGCCCTTGCGGATCTCACCAGGATAACCGCCGGCAGCGAGAACGATGATGATCGTGGCGCCGGGGCGCAGCTTCACGGCCGAAGGACGGAAGCGGCCATGCGCGATGTCTTCCATGATCTGCACGGGGTCGGTCTCGAGCGAAGGCATGAGCACCTGGCACTCAGGGTCGCCGAAGCGAACGTTGAACTCGACGACCTTGGGACCGCTCTCGGTCACCATGATGCCGACGTAAAGCGTACCGCGGTAATCGATGCCGTCGGTCTGGAGGCCGCGCAGCGTTGGCAGGATAATCTCCTCGCGGAGACGACGTTCGACCTCAGGCGTGACGACGGTGGTGGGAGCATACGCGCCCATGCCGCCAGTATTGAGGCCGGTGTCACCTTCGCCGACGCGCTTATGGTCCTGGCTCGGCGGGAGCATGAGGTATTCGTCACGGCACACCATGAGCATAATCGACGCCTCTTCGCCCTGCATGAATTCTTCGATGACGACCTCGTCGCCCGACGCGCCGAAGACCTTGGTCTCCATCATATCGCGCAGCGCAGCCTCGGCTTCGGCGTGCGTGGTCGCGATTACGACGCCCTTCCCTGCCGCCAGACCCGAAGCCTTGATGACGATCGGGATAGGCTGCTTGCGCACATACTCCAGCGCCGGAGTGAGGGAGCGAAACGTCTCCGAAGCGGCGGTGGGTACCTTATGGCGCACCATGAAATCTTTACTGAAGGCCTTGCTGGCCTCGAGGCGGGCGCCGGCAGCGAGCGGACCGTAGGCTGGGATGCCCGCGGCTTCGAGGGTGTCGACCACGCCGGCGGCGAGCGGGACCTCGGGGCCGACGATCACGAAGTTCGACGCCGTGCGACGGACGAGTTCCAGGACGGCGGCCGGATTGGCGGCGTCGACCTCCAGGCATTCGGCCTCAAGCGCCATGCCGCCGTTACCGGGGGCCACGCGGACCTTGGCCACGCGGGGGCTGCGGAGGCAGGCCTTGAGCAAGGCATGCTCCCGGCCGCCAGAGCCAAGGATGAGGACGTCGAGTTTTCCCTGCGTAGCCATGTCCCTACTACTGCGGGGTGTCGGGAATGATGTGAACCAAAAACAGGGCCGGCCCGTTTCCGGACCGACCCAGCCTAAATTGGTGCTCAGGCCGGGACTTGAACCCGGACACCTTGCGGCACATGCACCTCAAGCATGCGTGTCTGCCATTCCACCACCTGAGCAATAAAGGAAGGTGCACGCTGGAACTCCTGACGGCTGGTGCAAGTAAAAAGCGATGGTGCTGATGCTTGCCAAGCGAGCATCTTTCCAAACGCTCACTTCCTCAATGTCCTCCGACTCGGCCGAAAACAACCCTCCCAAGGAAAAGTCCTTTGAACTGGACCTCTCTTCCCTTGGTTTCGGGCCCTCCTGGGTCAGTGGACCCTCTGAGAAGGTAAGCTCCGGCAATGGCGGACCCCGCCGTGATGGCGACCGCCCTCGTTTCCGCGACGGACCTGGCGGCGACCGTCGTGGCCCGCCCAGCGGCGGACCTCGTCGTGACGGCCCTGGTGCCGGACCCGGCGGCCCCCGTCGTGATGGCCCGGGCGGACCTCGCCGCGACGATCGTCGTCGCGATGACCGCGGACCTTCCCGCTTTGAAGACGCACCAGTCTTCCGTCCCGTCATCGCCAGCGCCTTCTTCCCTGATGACGTGAAGTTCGAGATTCTCGGTGGCGCGATGAAGAAGAGCAAAATGACCTACGAGCTCTTCGAGGTCGCCCGCCTGATCCTCGATAAGGAAGACCGTCTCTCGATTGTCATCCGCCACCTCGAAGCTGAACAGCGCCCGGACGCCCTGCTCGCCGTCTCCGTACCCGACGGCCATCCCTTCCTCAGCGAAGGCGACGCCGTCTCGCACGTGATGTCCCGCCATCTCGATAAGTTCTTCGACGTCGTCGAAGTCGAAGTCGAAGCCCCGAAAGGTTCCTTCCTGATGGTCGCGAAGTGCTCGCAGACGGGCAAGCTGCTCGGCGCCCCGACGCACCACAGCTACCAGCGCAACCTGCGCGAACACCACGCCCGCCATTGCCCGAACGTGCCGTTCGACGCCTTCAAGGGCCGCCTCGAGATGGTCCGCGAACAGGAGCAGATCGACGCCTGGCTGAAATCGATGTCCACCCGCAGCGAATACGCTCCGAAGGACCGCAAGGAAGGCGAACCCGAACGCCTCGAATCCCTCGACGCCGCCCGCGGCTTCCTCCAGGCCTTCCGCAAGGACCTCGTGGTAAAGACCCATCCGTGGGTCCGCTTCGCCGGACGCCTGCTCGAAGAACTCAATCCCGGACCGCTCCGCGATTCCGTCCGCTACGCGCTCGAACAGCAGCGCGCCTTCCCCCTCGATACCGCCAACGGCATCCGTGGCCGCCTCCGCAAAGAAGGCTTCCACCTTTATAAGAAGGGCTCGAAGGGCATCACCTACGCGTGCTCCGTCCGCCGCCGCTGCCGCGACCCGAAGTCCACCTTCAGCGATCCGATGGCCAAGCTCTTCGACGCGCTCGACCGCAAACCGGCCCAACAGGCGAAGGACCTCGTCCTCGCGCTCGCCGGCGAGAAAGCCGAAGACGCCGCCAAGACGCAGGTGCTCACGGATCTCTCGTTCCTCATCGGCGAAGGCTACATCGCCAACCTCCCCGACGGCCGCCTCTTCGCCCAGCCCATCCTGAGCAGTCAGGCCCAGGCCAAGGAAGAAGCCGCCAACGACGAGGCCGCGGAAGAAGCGAAGTAAGCGCGCAGGCGCTTTTGCTTAAGGTAAGGGCAGCACCGCGTGCTGCCCTTTTTATTGGGTAGGGCTGACCACCCTTGGTCAGCCGTGCTTTTAGGTAGGGGCGCCACTGCGTGGCGTCCGTTCGCAGCCGAAGCCGCTCATCGTCGGGACTTAACTAAGCCCGGACGACGTCCGGATATACCGGCGCAAACGGACGCGACGCAGTCGCGCCCCTACCCGTTACTTCCAATTCTCCCCGATCCAAGCCGTGGGCAGGACGCGGCGATACCACTTGCCGCTGCGGCCGACGAGCGCGTCGGGCGGATTCGGCAGGCCGTGGAAGACGACAATCTTTGCGCCTTCGGGAATCTCCGGCGTTTGCCAGAACGAGAACGGGAAATATTTCACGCAGTGCTTCTTGAAGCTGCGGCACCAGGTCTCGGGCCAATAGCTGACCTTACCCTGCGCGGTGAGATGCGCGGTCAGGAACTCCTGCTCGTTACGATGGCGCTTGCGCACGGCATCAAGGTTGGCGCGGAAATATTCAAGGACATCGGGATACGTGCCGGCGCGCCAACGGTAGACCGATGAGTTGCCGGTGTAGTCGCCCTTCTGCCAGTCGCGGATAATCAGGAAGTCGCCGGGCTGCGCGAAGAACGAGTCCATGTTGCCGACAATGACGATATCGATGTCGAGGAAGAGGATGTCGCCTTTAAGTTCGGGTCCCCCCGGCGCATTCAGCGCAGGCGAAAAAGAGACGAGCTTGGTCCAGCCGCGCTCCGGGGCGCCGGCGGGCAGCTCGAGACTGGGAATCGGGAACGTCTCGATACCAGCGTTAAGTCCGGTCTTATCGTCCGTCAGGCACACGAAGCGATGCGGGATGGTCAGGTGGCGGCTGACCATGGAATGGAGTCGGTTGACGTATTCCGGGCCGTATTTCTTGCCCCACTTCATGCAAAGGATGGTCGCCATGCTGTCGCCAGCGTGGGGATTACCCGCCCGGCCTCCAGCCTCTTTCCTATGACAAGCTCGTCGGGCCGACCCCCTTGCGTCCCCCCTGCCTCTGGGCATACTATGCCCTATGAGCGACGAACACGACGACGAGGATTTCAGCTCCGACGACGAATACGGCGAGGGTGGCATCCCGCCGGACCTGGAAGCCGACATCGAGGATAAGATCCAACGGGAGGTCGACGAGCGCACCAGCTCACTCTACGAAGACTCCCGTCCTCGCTCCGGCGGTTGCCTCATGATCCTCACCCTCCCCGCCCTAGCGCTGTGGGTCCTAGGGTAAAACCAGAGGCCATGATGCATCGCAGGTAGGGGCAGCACCGCGTGCTGCCCTAATTGTCTCTCGTTCGCCGCAGGGCGAACCATGGTAGGGGCACGATTCATCGTGCACTCCATTACAGGAGGGCGCGGCGAAGCCACGCCCCTACCCTCGGCCGCCCTGCGGCGGCCTGACCCAACCGCTAACCGCCAACCGCTTACACCCTCTTCGATCTTTGAAGTGAGCAACGCTCACTTCAAAGATCGAAGATACGCCACGAGATCGACCAGTTCCTTTTCGGAAAGCATGCCATCGAGACCAGCGGGCATGAGGCTCGTGGTCAGCTGTGTCGAAGAGGCGATGGCCTCGTTGGGTAGCAGGCGGCTCTGACCGGAGGCTTCCTTGACGGTCACGCCCTCGGCGGAGCGAGCATGGATGAGCCCGAGTACGCTGGAGCCGTCGGTAAGCTGGAACGAATTGAGGTCGTAGTCGCGGGCGATGTTGTAACTCGGGAAGAGGATGCTCTCGACGAGTTCTCGCTCCGCGCGGATACCGCCGATCTTGGTGAGGTTCGGCCCAAGCTCGATGCCTTTGTCGCCGATCTTATGGCAAGCAATGCAGGCACCGCGGCCGGATTCATAGACGGCGCGGCCGGCGACAGGGTCACCTTTCTTCACCGCGGCTTGGGCCAGCGGAACGAGCCGCCCCTGCTTGGCTTCGTTGGCCGCGAGGGCGGCGTCAAACGACGGCTCGAGGACTTCATAGATTTCGCGCGGCAGGAAGCCGAAAGCCTTGCGCACAAGATCCTGACGGAACGTGCCGAGCATCGAGGACTTGCTGAAGGCGACGGCGATCTTTCGTCCGGTATCCTTAGAGATGCGTTTGTAGTTCTGCGGTACCGCCAGCGCGACGAGGAGTTCACTCTGCTCGAGCGGACCGGCGGTCGGCAGCAAAGCGAGATAAGCGTCCCACTGCGCCGGGGTCAGCTTGGTGTTGGCCAGACGCGCGGCGGCGTCCATGCGCAGTCCCGGATTCGCCGGATCGACAAAGAGGTCGGTGAGCAGTTTGAACGCGGCATCGCTGAGGTCTTCGCCGCCGCTCGAGAGCGCGAGGAGCGCCTTGAGGCGGAGCGATGACGGCTTGGCGGAGTCGGCGGCGATGGCGTTGAGCGCGGCGTCGAAGCGCTTGTCCTTCACATGGGCGAGGGCATCGAGCAGGAGCGGCGAAGCACCCTTGGCGAGCTGGGCTTCTAGCGCGGCGAGCCAATCCTTGGCGTTCACCTTGCCAGCCTGGGCCGCGATGGCGCGCAGCGCGGCCTGACGGACGAGGGTCTTCTCGTGCCCGAGCATCTGGGCGATGCCCTTGGCGACGCCGGGCTGACCGGCCAGCGCGGTGGCGAATTTACCCATGGCAGCGACCTGCGTCGCAGAGGGCGCAGGCTGAGCGAGCCACTGAACGAAGACCGGGGCGAGGACCGCATCAGCGTCGGGTGCCTTGATCAGGGCGAGGTAAGCATTCTTGGCGAGTGCGTCGTCAGCGGAATCGGCCTGGCTGAGCGCGAACTTCAGGACGTCGCCGTAATCAGATTCCTTGGTGCGGGTCTGGGAGACGATACGGAGCAGACGGGCCTGCGCGATGGGACCTTTGACGGTAGCGAAATCGGCAGCAGTGAAGCCGGCGAGGCGCATGCCCGCGGTGAGGATGGCGTGCTCGAGCACGAGGTCGGCTTCGCGCGACAGGAGGCCGCGGATCGCCTCGGTGACGGCGGGAGACTTGGCTTCGCGGAAGGTCAGGCCTTCGAGGCCGCGCCGCACGACCGCCTGGTCGGCGGACGAAAGCTGGGCGAGGAGTTCGGCGTCGGTCTTCACCGGCGCGGGCGCGTAAGGACGGTGCGCTTTGGCGACGGCGGCATGGGCGGCCTTGCCTTCTGCGGTCCGACGGACGCGGTAGATCGCGCCGGGGACATTGGCAACGCCCTGCAGGCTCGAGGGGCAATGGGAATACCAGGTGCCGGTGTCGACGATCAGCAACGAGCCGTCTGGGGCCTCAATGACGTCGGAGAGGTGTGCGCCCTTGCGATCGAGGGTGAAGAAATCGTGCTCAGTCGCCTGATAAGTGGAACCCTCGGGCTTGAGTTCGAAACGGACAATCTTCTGCGAGTTATAGTAGGAGACGAGGAGGTGGAGGTTGTCCGGTCCGGATGAAAGCGGGTGGTCGGCGGGCGCGATCCGGTCACCGCTCTTCCAGAAAGCGCAGCCGCTGGGGACGACGTGACCGAGTTCCTTGAGAATCGGCATACGCTCGTGGGTGCGCGGGAGGTCAGCGATGATGCGCAGGAAGTCGGGGCGCTCATAGACGCCGCCGAGCTGCCACTGCATGAGGGTATCGACGCGCGGGCTGCCAAAATAGAGGTCGACGGTGCCCACGACCTCGCCGGTCGGGGTAAAGTCGATGCTGGCCGGATTATCGGCGCAGCCTAGGGCATGCCAGCGGATGTCGCTACCGTCGGTCTTCATCGACCAGACGCCACTGTTGAGGCCGGCGTGCACGAGCGTGCCGTCCTTCTGCTTCACGGTGTGGCCCTTGCGACCATGTGTCCAATAGAGCCGCCCGTCCGGGTGCAGGCGGGGACCGTGACAGTCGGCGCCGTTAGCGGTCCAGGCGAAGCCGTCCACAACGAGCTCGCGCTTCTCGGCGACGCCGTCGTCGTCCGCGTCGGTGAACTTCCAGATGCCGGGAGGCGAGGCGACGAAGAGGCTACCGTCGGCCCAGCAGCCGCCCTTGGGCACGGCGAGCTTATCCGCGAAGACAGTGCTGCGTTCAAAGACGCCGTCGCCGTCCCTGTCCTCGAGCATGAGGACGCGGTTCGGGAGGACGGCTTCGAACTTCTTCGGGCTCCAATTTACGCCAGCGGAGTCGCCTACGAAGAGGCGGCCACGGTCATCGACGCATCCCATTGTGGGATTGGCTACCATTGGAGAGGTGGCGGCGACGACCATTTCAAAACCCACTGGGAGCTTATGCTTCAGCCCGCCCTGCGGGAGCTGATCCTTAGTCAATTCAAGGAACTGGGGGCGATAGGCGTAGGACGGAAACTCCTCGCCGTCACCACGAGCGGCCGGCTTGGCGGCACCCCACTTCTCCTTGAACTCGCCGAGTGGGTAGAGCTCGTAGCGACGAACGAACATCTCGGCAGCTTCAACCTGCAGGAGGATGCGGCCCTGGCTGGGCTTGCACTCAAAGGCTTCGTTCACCTTCACGCCATTGACGAAGTACTGGAGCGTGTCGCCCTTGGCGATCACCTCGAAACGGGTCCACTGGCCCATCGGCGACTCGACGTCGTCCTT
>JBEEKW010000064.1:0-10175 GCA_041168485.1 Verrucomicrobiota bacterium | reverse complement strand
TCCGATTCCGTGTAGTAAAGATGGCCGAAGCGGCCTTCGGCGTGGAACTTGCGAGCCGAGATCGTGAGCTGCTGCCAGCAGCTGGTCTCGCCCATCATGTAGGTGAGGCCGGATTTCTTGACTCCTCCGGCGAGCTGGCCGCATTCCTCAAGCGTCATCGCGGCGGGCACGGCGCTGAGCACGTGCTTGCCGGCCGCCAGGCAGAGGAGGCTGTGGCGGACGTGATCCGGCGCGGGCGTGGCGAGGAAGACCGCCTCGACCTTGGGGTCCTTGAGCATCTCCTCGAGCGAAGGGTATCCCTTGGCACACTTGTAAACTTTCTGCAGCGCCGCGAGGCGTTCGGGTCGGAGTTCGGCGACGGCTTCGACGATACAGTCGGGATGTTCGTGGAACTGGAAGCTGAGGCCGAAGCGGCCGCCGACGATGGCCACTCGGACCTTGCGGACCGGGGTGCTGAAGCCGGTCTGGCCGAAGAGGGAAGTCGATGCCAGGGTAGCACCCAGCAGTGTGCTTTGGCGGAGGAAATCGCGACGGGTACTCATGGGGGTGAGACCATCCTCACGTCTCGTTCTTCACCTGCAACCCATGGTATGGATTGAAGTCGGTCGTTGCGGTCTCCGTGGACGTATTCAGAAGTATCTTATGAATCCCACCCCTGGTTCGTTCCTCCGTCGTATTTGGCCGTTATTCGCCGCGGTCGCTTTGTGCGCCCAGACGGCCCAAGTGCTCGAAACGAAGACGATTACGCCGCCCGAGGAGCCCTATGCCGGCTGGTCGACGCTCGCGCGTCGCGCCAACGGCGAGCTCTGGGTCACGTGGTCGGGCGGCCGCGACGCGCATGTCTGTCCCCTCGGCCAGGTGAAGGCGATGACTTCCAAGGACGATGGCGCCACCTGGACTTATCCGCGTGTGCTCCTCGACGGACCGATCGATGATCGCGACAGCGGCGTGACGGAGACCTCCCAAGGCACCTTGCTCGTGACCACCTTCACCTCCCTCGCCTACGAGGAGCGCGGCTTGGTCGCCAAGCAGCCGCCGGAAATGCAGGCCCGCTGGAAGGCCGCTCAGGACCGCCTCACGGCCGAGGAGCGCAAGGCCCAGCTCGGCGAATGGGTCCTGCGTTCGACGGATGGCGGCAAGACCTGGTCGCCGCCCATCGCTACCATCGTCAACAGTCCGCACGGCCCGACGCAACTGAAGGACGGTCGCCTCCTTTACGTCGGCAAGCAGCTCTGGAACACTGACGGCAAGATTGGCGTCGCCGAATCGAAGGACGACGGCCTCACCTGGACCTGGCTCAGCGAGATCCCCACGCGTCCCGGTGATGAAGTGAAGAAAGGCTACCACGAACTCTTCGCAATCGAGACCGACGACGGGCGCATCGTCGCCCAGATCCGTAATCATAATAAGCCCGACGTCGGCTCGACGCTGCAGTGCGAATCAAGCGATGGCGGCAAGACCTGGACCGTGCCGAAGTCGATCGATGTCTGGGGCCTGCCTTCGCAGCTGTTGAAGCTCAAGGACGGCCGGCTGGTCATGACTTACGGCTACCGTCGCAAGCCCTTCGGTAATCAGGCGCGGATCAGTGCGGACCAAGGCCGGACCTGGAGCGAACCGCTGACGATCTCGGCCGATGGCGAGGGCTACGACCTGGGCTATCCTTCCACCGTGGAGCTGGCCGACGGCACGCTGCTCACCGTCTGGTATGAATTCCAGAAGGCCGCGGGCAAGGCCGTGCTCCGTCAGGCTAAGTGGAAGGTAGGGAAGTGAAAGAGGGCCAGTTGACCCGTTGATCAGTTGGCCAGAGGGGATGCATAGGCGACATTGAGTCCGCGTCATCTTGCTTCTAGCCAACTGGCCAACTGATCAACCAATCAACTATTCTACAGCCCAAACCCTTGGGACTTGCGGACGTCGCCGACGTACCAGTTCTCGAGCTTCTCGCGGGCCCAGGGGGTCTTGCGCAGGAAGGTGAGCGACGACTTGATCGTCGGGTCGAACATGAAGCAGCGGATCGGGATACGATGAGCGAGTTCTTGCCAGCCGTATTTCGCGACCATCGACTCGAGGAGCTTTTGCAGGGTGACGCCGTGCAGGGGGTCGCGATGAGGGGGACGTTCGTCGGGCATGGCGTTCAGGCGGTGCAGCGCTTGAGGAAGACCAGCTGAGCAATGGCCACGATTTTCGGAGGCATCAGGCGCGGGCGAATGATTGCCGGGTCGGTCGTGTGGCTCGTCACTTCGAAGAGCCCATTGTAGAACCATTTGCCGCCTTCGGTGCGACGGACGTAGACCGGGAGCTGGCCGCGGGTTTCGGCGAGGCGGATGCCCCACTTGGCCTGATCGCCCTTGCGGCCGACCCAGACTTCGCACGGTTCGCTGTCGGCGCGCGGATTCCAGCCGAGGCCCAGGCAGACGCCGATGACCTCGGTACCCTTGTGGATGACGAAGTTCGGGGGCTTTGGATCGCCGCCCAGAAACGCGCGGACTTCGTCGAACTCGTAACCTTCGCCGACGACGTGCGGGGCGGGGGTGGGAGAAGGCGAAGCGTCGGACATGGCTGAAGGCAATAGGCTGACCGTCCTTGCGGGGGAAGGCTAAATCCCGCTCCAACAAAAAGGCACGCTTGCGCGTGCCTTTCGTCGGGAGCCTGAGAGGGCCTTAGGCCTTTGGCTCGTCTTCCACGAGGCGGATGCGCAGGTCGCGCAGCTGCTTCGGGGCGACGGGGCTCGGGCAGTCGGCCATCAGATCACGGCCGTTCTGGTTCTTCGGGAATGCGAGGATGTCGCGGATTGAGGAGCGTCCGGCGAGCATGGCGACCACGCGGTCGAAACCGAGGGCGATGCCACCGTGGGGCGGGGCGCCGTAGGAGAAGGCCTTGAGCATGTAACCGAAGCGGCTTTCCACGAGGTCCTGCGGGATCTTGAGGATGTCCTCGAAGACGCGCTTCTGGACGGCTGGGTTATGGATGCGGATCGAGCCGCCGCCGAGTTCGACGCCGTTGAGGACGATGTCGTAGTGCTGGCCGCGCACCTTGGCGGGGTCGGTGGCGAGCAGGGGCTCGTCCTCGACGACAGGGGCGGTGAACGGGTGGTGGGCGGAAAGGTAGCGCTTTTCTTCTTCGTCCCAGAGCATCAGCGGGAATTCGATGACCCAGAGGAAGTTGTACTGGTTGGCCGGGAGGTTCATGCGACCGCGGGCCTTGAGGAGGAAGGAGGACTCGAGGCGGATACGGCCGAGGATGGTCGAAGCCTGCGACCAAGGAGCGGCGGCGAAGAAGACGATGTCGCCGTCCTCGATGTTGAGCTGTTGCTTCAGTGCGGCCTTTTCTTCGTCGGAGAAGAACTTCACGATCGGCGACTTCCATTCGCCCGCTTCGCACTTGATGAACGCGAGGCCCTTGGCGCCCTGGCTCTTGGCGATGGTTTCGAAATTAGTCAGCTCGCCTTGGGTGATGTCAGCCAGACCCTTGGCGTTGATCGCGCGGACCACGGAGCCCGGGGTGTTGGCGGCGCCGTTGAAGACCTTGAAGGAGGAGTTCTTGAACAGGGCCGTGAGGTCCTGGATCTCCATGCCGAAGCGGGTGTCGGGCTTGTCGATACCGAAGCGGTCCATCGCTTCCTGGTAGGCCATGCGCGGGAAGGGCGTCGGGATATCGATGCCGAGGGTTTCCTTCCAGGTGCGCTTGAGGATGCCCTCGATCAACTTGTACATGTCCTCGCGGTCGATGAAGGACATTTCCAAGTCAACCTGCGTGAACTCCGGCTGGCGGTCGGCACGAAGATCTTCGTCGCGGTAGCAACGGGCCATCTGGTAGTAGCGTTCGACACCGGCCACCATGAGCATCTGCTTGTACTGCTGCGGGGACTGCGTGAGGGCGTAGAATTCGCCGGGGTTGGTGCGGCTCGGCACGAGGAACTCGCGGGCGCCTTCCGGGGTACTCTTGAAGAGGGTCGGGGTCTCGATCTCGAGGAAGTCCTGGCCATCGAGTTCGGCGCGGATGGCGCGGGCGGCCTTGGCGCGCAGCTTGAGGAGGCCGATGTTGCGGGGGCGACGGAGGTCGAGGAAGCGGTATTCGAGACGGAGGTCTTCATTCACCTTGTCGGCCTTATCGTCGTCCATCGGGAACGGCAGGTCGGCGCAGATGTTATGGACGACCAGGGTTTCGGCGGCGATTTCGATGCTGCCTGTGGCGAGCTTGGCGTTGATGGTCTCGGCCGAGCGGGCGCGGACCTTGCCGGTGATTTCGATGACGGATTCCGTCTTCAGGCGCTGGGCGATTTCCTGGATGCCATCGGTGCCCGGATTGAAGACCACCTGGGTCATGCCTTCGCGGTCGCGGAGGTCGACGAAGGTCACGCCGCCGAGGTCGCGCTTGGTGTCGACCCAACCCACGAGGGTCACGGTCTGGCCGGCGTCGGCAGGGCGGAGGGCGTTACAGGTATGGGTGCGTTTCATGGGGTCGTGGACGGACGGAATCGAGGGGTATGGTTAACGGACGGGGAAAACCCTAGTCAAAGCCCAATTGGGAGGGTTAGGGATAGGGACAGGGCTAGGGCTAGGCTTTGCAGGGGTAGGGCAGACCATCCTTGGTCGGCCGTTCGCAGAAAGATAGTCGGAGCATGAGGGCAGGGTGGCTGCGCACACTCCACCAACCGCCGGCCGCTAACCGCTCATCGTTTCGGGTGGGCAGGACGCCGTCTCGGGGCTTAAGTCTCCCCATGCGCACCCCCGCACTCTTGGTCGCCTGCCTGATGGCAGCGACGCTTCCTGCCGCCCCGGAGAAAATCGAGATGGCCGGTTACCTCCTTGTCCCGACCGAGCGTGTGCCGGAGACCTACGACGCCGGCTTCTCGATCTACGCCGCCGCCTGGCCGCTGTTGAATCAATATCCCGGCCATCGCTTCCAGACGGGCCTCTTTGGCACCTGGATGCATCCGCAGTATCCGAAGGACGCGAAACCCAAGGATCTGTATAACGATATCGAAGGCGGCCTCGGCTGGTGGCGCGACACGCACTTCCCGACGACCACGCCGAAGTTCATCATGGGTGGCGTCGGCGTGAACTTCTACGACATCGCTAACGGACCGGGCTACGGGCGCGGCACTTGGGAAGATCCGCGTGGGCTCTACGGCGTCGCTCAGCTCACGCCTTGGCTGCTTTTCCCGCTCGACGGCCTCAACTTGAAGCAGGGCGTCAATGGCGAGCTCTTCGGCTACGGTTACCTGCCGATGCCATTCGCCCAGCCTAAGACGAAGACCGAAGGCAAAGACGTTCCGACGGGCGACAACTGTTGGACGCTCTTCCTGAACTCCGCGAACTTCAAGGGCCCGGTCTGTTTCTTCACGCCGAACTTCTGGGCGCGCGCGGCGCTCCGCAATCCGGCGGTCGCTGGGCAGATGCTGGACTCTCGAGGCTCCGATCCGAACAAACATTTCCAGATGGAGACCCAGTATGTCCCCGCTGCTCAGGCTAAGGACGAGAAGGGGGAGACTTATGCGCGCGTGGCGCCAACGTCCTTTCCGGTCGGCGCGGACGGCACGACCGTCGTGCTGCATCGGCTGACGTCGTATGACCGTCGGGCGATGTACGACGGCGTGAAGGCGTGGTTCGACGGTGGCCCGGTGGCGACGGGTGCGGTCAATTCCGCCGGCGCGTTCATCCAGAACTTCAAGAACAACGGCGGCTCGACGTGGAGCATCTACAAGCAGGGCACCAAGCGGGAGGCCAAGCCGGGGCTCGCCTGGAAATCCTTCGCCACCCCGCACTCGCCGGATCCGATGACCTATGGCTACAAGTGGGACGACAAACTCGTCTCGCGCAGTACTCCCGGTCTCGTGACGCTACCCCAGTATTATCGTTTCGGCACCGGCGGGAAGAACGGGCAGTGGACTCCGGTGAAGGCCGCCGAGGTGCCGGCCGCGACCGGCTTGGCGCAGATGAGTTTCGAGCCCCCGGTGGAAAAGCCGCAGTTGCCTCGGGAGACCCAGCCCGGCGAAAAGACGACCTGGAAGATCCCTGGTCCGAAGGCCGGTCCGTTCCAAGCCTTCCTCGGCGACGGTAGCGTCGTCACTTATTATTGGTATCGCTTCGCCGACCAGCCAGCGATCCTCAACGCCGACCTCACGCCGGCCGAACGCGAAGCACTGCAGGTCAAAGTCGAGAAGCTCCACCGCTCCTGGACTAAGGACCGCGACTACCTCGCGCCTCCGACCGTCGGCAAGCTGGCCGCACTCGATCCCGCGCAGGTCTTGACCCCGCCCAAGGGACTCGAAATTGGCTACGTTCCCATCGCGACGCGACAGGAGCTAGCCACATCGGCGAAGAAGTAGCCTTCCTCAGCGACGGTCGAGATCCTTGGTCTCGACCGGTTCGACGTGCGCGAGGTGCTCGGGGTTCTTCTTACCCGTGAGCACCTTGATGAGGCACCAGACGAAGAGTCCGGTCACCGCGCCCACCGAAATGAGCATGAAGAGAAGTCCAGCGGGTGTCATGGCGGGTAAGGTTTAGCGGGCGTCCCAGCGTTTGCCGGCACGATGGATCATCAGCGCCGAGAAGGCGGCGAAGAGCAGGAGAAAGAAGGCCGTCAGGCGGGCGACGCCGCTGGCCGGGTGGCCGGGGCCGCCGATGAGGTCGAGGATCGGGTCGGTCGGGGTGAAGACGGGTGAGCTGAAGGAGAGGTTCCAGCCCGCGACATTCTTGAGCACGAACATCAGGAAGATGGCGCTGAGGAACGTCGGCGAGATCCAGCGGATGACGAACTTGAAGATGCGCGGGATGCGAATGTCAGCGCCGTGATGGGCTTCGTTCCAGCCACGCTCGGAGCCGAAGGCAAAGTTGAACACGAAGATCAGAATGGTGCCCTGCAGGAAGATGCCGATATCGCCGATCCAGAAGTCGACCGTCGAGAGCGCCTTTAGGCCCTCGCTGAAGTAGACCACGAGCGTGCAGCCGACCGCGGTGACCAGACCGAGTAGCGCGACCGAGCCGCGGCGATCCAGGCCGAGGCCTTCTTCGAGGAAGGCGATGCCGGGCTGGAGCATCGAAAGCGAGGAGGTGATGGCGGCGATGAAGAGGAGGGTGAAGAAGAGTCCACCAAAGAGATGGCCGTAGGGCATGCCGGCGAAGACCTGTGGCAGGACGTTGAAGCCCAGGGCGAAGGTGCCGCCCGCGACGGCCGAGGCGCCGAGAAAGGCGAAGGCGGCGGGGACGGTGATCATGCCGCCCAGGCCGACCTCGCAGAACTCGTTGGCGGCGGTGGCGGTGAGGCCGCTCAAGACGACGTCATCGTTCTTCTTGAGGTAACTGGCGTAAGTGATGATGACGCCGAAGCCGACGGAGAGCGTGAAGAAGATCTGCGAGGCGGCCTTGAGCCAGACGGCCGGATTAGACAATCCCTTGGAGATATCGTGCGGATTCCACATGTAGCCGAGGCCGTTCCAGACGCTGAGTTCGGGGTGGGCGGGGTCGGGTGTGCCGAGCGTCAGCACGCGGACGAGCAGGATGAGGGCGATGGCAATCAGGAGCGGCATGCCCCAGTTGCAGATGAATTCGATGCCCTTGGAGAGGCCGCGGTAGATGATGACGAAGTTCAGGATGAACACGCCGACGAAGAACAGGAACGGGGCGCCGAGTCCGAGGACGGTGCCGTCGGCCTTCAGGCCGGTGAATGCGGCGAAGGCGTCGGCGTAGGTCTTCGGGTCTTTGCCGAGGTCGAGTCCGCCGGTGAAGCTATTCCAGGCGTAGCCGAGACACCACGACTCGATGACGACGTAATAGAAGTAGACGCCGACCGGGATGATGAAGCCAAGGAGTCCGACGTATTTACCCCAAGGCTTCTTGATGATGGCATGGAAGATGCCTGGCGAGGAATTGAAGCCCTGCGTGCCGCCGAAGCGTCCGAGGGTCCACTCGACCCAGCAGATCGGCAGGCCCACGATCAGGAGCGAGATGAAGTAGGCGATCAGGAAGGCGCCGCCCCCGGTCTCCTTGTCGGCGACGAGGCCGGGGAAGCGGAGGAAGTTGCCTAGCCCGACGGCACTGCCGGCGACGGCCATGATGACGCCTAATTTGGAGCTCCAGACGTCAGGTTGTTTGGTCGTCATGCTGTTGGTGGGTGAGGGTTTACTATGCGTAGCAGGGTAGAGTGCAATCGTTCAGAGCAGGCAGGGCCTGCTCAGGGCTAGCGACAGGGCTTGGGCTAGGGTTAGTATTGATGACGGTTGTCGGAAGCTCTGCGAATGAGGCTTCGCCTCCGCCTGTCTTTCTTAGGGAAACTAGCCCTGGCCCAGGCCCTAGCCCCGATTCTGGGTCATTTCCTATTCTTCTCGCCCTTTCCAATTCCTCTACTCACTTTGCGCTAATGCCGTTTGCATCATTAGGCCTCGACGCCTCCATCCTCAAAGCCGTGGCCGACCAGGGCTACACCGAACCGACGCCGATCCAGAAGGCTTCCATTCCGGTCATCATCGAGGGCAAGGACGTCATCGGCGTAGCCCAGACGGGCACCGGCAAGACCGCCGCTTTCACCCTCCCTCTGCTTACCAAGCTGGTCCGCACGAAGAACAACACCCACCAGGGCCGCGTCCGCTGCCTGATCCTGGCCCCGACCCGTGAGCTCGTCGTCCAGATCGCTGAGAACGTCGCCGCTTATTCCCGTTATTCCGGTGCGACCGTCGCCACTTGCTACGGCGGCGTCTCCGAACGCCCCCAGATCGCCGCCCTCCGTCGTGGTTGCGACTTCCTTATCGCCACCCCGGGACGTCTCCTTGACCTCGGTGGCCAGGGTCATGGTGACTTCTCCGCCGTCGAGTTCCTCGTTCTCGACGAAGCCGACCGCATGCTGGACATGGGCTTCCTGCCCGCGATCAACACCATCGTCCGCGCGCTGCCCAAGGAACGCCAGACCCTGATGTTCTCCGCCACGCTCTCCCGCGAGATCGAGACCCTCACGAAGCAGTATCAGCGCGACCCTCAGATGATTGAGGTCGGCCGTCGTACTTCCCCGGCCGAGACCGTCACCCAGCTGCTCTACGAGTGCCCGGGTGCCCTCAAGCAGGTCATGCTGCACCACCTCCTGAAGGACGAGGCCCTTAAGTGCGTGCTCGTCTTTGCGCGGACCAAGCACGGCGCCGATCGTGTCTGCCGTAAACTCCAGGGTGAAGATATCAGCTGTGCCGCCATCCACGCCAACCGTTCGCAGAGCCAGCGTCAGCGCGCCCTGCAGGCCTTCAAGAACGGTGAGGTCCGCG
The DNA here is from genome assembly GCA_041168485.1 of Verrucomicrobiota bacterium. Taxonomy (GTDB): domain Bacteria; phylum Verrucomicrobiota; class Verrucomicrobiia; order Opitutales; family UBA953; genus UBA953. The sequence continues at coordinate 925 of JBEEKW010000064.1, read as the reverse complement.
TGCTCGTCGCGACCGATATCGCCTCGCGCGGAATCGACGTCGACGGCATCTCCCACGTCTTCAACTTCGACTTCCCTGACCAGCTTGAAGACTACGTCCACCGCATCGGCCGTACCGGCCGCGCGCTCTCGACTGGTACCGCCATCACCTTCGTCACCCGCGAAGACCTTGGCGAACTCCGCCGCCTCGAACGCATCGTCGGCAAGCACCTCCATTGCGGCAAGCTGCAGGGCTTCGATTACACCCAGCAGGCTCCGCCCCGCACCCCGGAAGATTTCCAGCGCCACCAGGATCCCCGCGCCGGCGCGCACAACAGCGAACGCGAAGGCCGCCCTCAGGGTGGTCGTCACGGTGGCTTCCGCGCCTCCCAGGGTAACTACCGACCCTTCGGTCGCCCTGGCACCCGTCGCAGCGGCGGTCCTAAGTAATCGAGGACTCGATGACCTGAGGGCCGGAGGGCCCGAGGTTTTAAAATCAGCCCGGAGACCCCGGGCTTTTTTGTGCCGTGCCACGCGGGGTGCCGCGGCGGCAGGCGTCGCTGCAGAAGCGGACCTCCGCCCAGCAGCGTTCCCATTTCTTACGCCAGTTGAACGGCCTTTGGCAGGTCGGACAGACTTTGGTCGGCAAGTCGGTTTTCTTTACTCCGCGCATGGAGTCACAAGGGAGTCAGGGTTGTCCCGTAGCGCAAATCGGAGCTGAGGATTGCGACCTGATTCTTAGGACAGCACGTGGTGCTGTCCCTACCTTGGGACATCGTTTGCCATTCCTCGAGTTCTTCCTCCCTTACGGGCGTGGCCCACACCATTCGTCTCATCCTTGGCGACCAGCTGAATCCGGAGCATTCCTGGTTCGGCAAGAAGGATGCGTCGGTGACGTATGTGTTCATGGAAGTCCGCTCCGAGACGGACTACGTGGTGCACCACGC
>JBEEKW010000063.1:0-10258 GCA_041168485.1 Verrucomicrobiota bacterium | reverse complement strand
CGAGATTACGGGCGAGGCGGATACGTGTGCTGAGTACGACCGCCTGCTGCGCACCCAAGAGGTGCGTCAGTTCGTTTTCGGCGGCCAGGATGTCTTCGACGGAGGACATGATCAGGAATGCGCGAGCTGTTGCTCGAGGCCGGCGATCTCGTCGCGCAAGCGCGCAGCGGCTTCATAATCTTCGCCAGTGATGGCTTTCTCCATCTCGCGGCGGGCGTCGTCGAGGCGGCGGCGGAGTTGACCGGCGGGCAAAGTGCCCGCAGGAGCGCGCCCGACATGGGAAGCCTCGTGCTGCACCTTAAGAAGCAGGCCGCCCAGGGCGTCGCCGAACGTCTCCCAGCAATCCGGGCAACCGAGCCGGCCGCGCTTGCGGAAATCGATGTCCGTGAAGCCGCATTTCGGGCAAGTGAGCGTGGGGGCCGGGGAGGCGGTTGTCAGGGCGTCGGCCAGCTGGAAGACGGCCGGATCGGTTGCCCCACCCTTCTGGGCGCAGGCTTCGCAGAGATGCACCTTCGTGACATTGCCATGGACGACCTGGGAGAGGTGGACCGTGGCGGCCTCCTCGCAGAGCGAACACTTAATCGGCTGAGACATCTGCCTTCAGAGAACGGCAAGGGGGCCAATTGGCAAGGGCAAGCGGGGGGCGGGGTTTGACTTCATGGCCAGCGGACACTTGATGGGAGGACGTCAGATGTCTTCCAAGCCCCGCATCGTCATCACCGGCCTCGGCCTCACGGCCCCCAACGGCAACTCGCTGAGCGAGTTCCGGGCCAACCTGCTCGCCGGCAAGGCCCGCATCGCCGTAATCGACGTACGCCATATGGGCAAGCACCCCGCCGGGGTGTGTGACTTCGATACCACCAAGTGGCAGAAGCGGAAGGAACTCCGCATTGGTACCCGTGTCGGGTCGATCTCCATCTTCTGTTCCCGCGAGGCACTCGGCGACTCCGGTCTCGACTGGGACAAAGTCGATAAGTCCCGCGTCGGCGTCTACCTCGGCATCACCGAGCACGGCAACGTCGAGACCGAGAATGAGATTCATAATATCTCCCAGTTCGGCAACGACACCAAATACTGGACTCACCATCACAACCCCCGCACCGTGGCGAACAACCCGGCCGGAGAGGTCACGATGAACATGGGCATCACTGGCCCGCATTACACCATCGGTGCCGCCTGTGCCGCGGGTAACGCTGGGCTCATCCAAGCCGCCCAGATGCTGCAACTCGGTGAGGTCGACATCGCCTTCGCCGGCGGCGTCTCCGAATCCATTCATACCTTCGGCATCTTCGCTGGCTTCAAGAACCAGGGAGCGCTTGGTGCCCATGAGGATCCCACCAAGGCCTCCCGCCCCTTCGATAAGAACCGCAACGGCATCGTTATCTCCGAAGGCGGCGCCATCTACGTCCTCGAGCGTCTCGATGACGCCCTCGCCCGCGGTGCCCGCATCATCGCCGAGATTGCCGGCTGGTGCATCAATTCCGACGCCACCGACGCCGTCCTGCCCAACCCTGAGCGCCAGACCGAATGCGTCCATATGGCCCTCAAGCGCGCTGGCATGAAGCCGCAGGACATCCACATCGTCTCCACCCATGCCACCGCGACGGCCCTGGGAGACATCCAGGAATGCACCGCCCTCCGCAATGTCTTCACCGACTGCCCGGACACCAAGATCAACAATACCAAGAGCTTCATCGGCCATTGCATGGGGGCGGCCGGCGCCCTCGAATTAGCAGGTAATCTGCCCTCTTTTGAGGACAATTGGGTGCACCCGACCATTAATATCGATGAATTGGACCCCGAGTGCGCCATGCCGGGCCTCGTAATCAACCACCCAATCAAAGTCGCCCGGGTGGATACCATCCTGAATAACTCTTTCGGCATGCTTGGCATCAATTCCGCCCTCATTGTTAAGAAATATGGGGTTGCCTGACAGGGTTTTGGCGTTTGAAACAGACCTGAAAACATGACTAAGGACGACATCAAGCAGGTGGTTCTCGATATCATCGCCGACATCGCGCCGGACGAGGACTTGACCACCGTCAAACCGGAGGTCCGCCTTCGCGACCAGCTCTCCTTGGATTCCATGGATTTTCTGGATATCGTCATGGAGCTCCGCAAGAAGCACAGTATCGAAGTCCCGGAAGCCGACTACGTCCAACTGGCCTCCCTTGATTCCTGCGCCAACTACCTCCTCCCGAAGTTCGAGGCCAAGGGCAAGTAAGGGCTAACCCCCATGCCCCCTCAAAAGACCGCCCCCAGGCGGTCTTTTGTTTAGAGGAGTCCGCAACCCTCCGCCCCTGGCGGTGTTCTTGATTTGCCGACCCTCCACCCCCCGCCCACGCTCCCGACTGTGCAACTCGTCCGCCTCCTCCTCGTCGCATCCCTCGCCCTGACTGCCCTCCCGGCCTTCGCCGAGACCGTCCAGTTGCGTCGTCCCGGTAATGCCACCATCATCACCTTCGAGTACATCACGCAGGACGAGACCGCCATCATGGTGAAGCGCCTAGATTCCGATGCCGTGCTGAACTATAAGTGGGACGATCTCGACCTCGACTGGATTAAGAAGAACAACCCGAAGATCTGGGCCGAACGGGAGCTACTACTGTCAGACGCCAAGGCTGAGAAAAAGATGACTAAGAAGGAGGCCGAAGTCGACCCGTTCGCCCAAGAGGCTACCGCAACCGACACGAAGTCACTCGTGAAGAGCCTGCTGATCTCCCTTCAGGACGGACTCAAAGGCATGTCGCTCGACGCGAACCGGACCGAGGCGGTCTGCAACGAATTCCAGCTCGACGAAAACCTTTTATGGCTCGGCTTCGAAGACCTGAAACGTGCCAGCCAGCTGTCCGGGAAGCTTGAAGCCACCGCCCGTCCCCAAGCCGTAGTCGAAGACAACATGGACACGGGCACCAAGACCAAGGTCAAAGGTAAGTCAGTGACTGTGGCCAAGGTCCGCAAGAGCACCGAAGCGGCGGCCGCCGAAGCCATGGCTCGGAAGGACTTCACGGAAGGCACCCGGCCGTACAACACCCTCGGCTATCTGCGTATCCTAGCCGAAGGCGGCACCAAGGGTAAACCGATTTGGATGATGCTCCGCCGTTCGACCGCTGACCGTGAGGCGATGAAGGCTATCTTCGATAAGTACGCCAAGATGGCCAGCGACCTCGCCGAAAAACCCGAGCTCAAGGCCTCCAAGGGCGAACTGGTGGTCCTCAAGAAAGCTCTTGAGAATTGCGCTGAGTCGATTGGCAAGGTCACCCGCGAGACCACCGCCGTCGAGGTTCGCCTGCAGACGGACTGCCGCGCCCTGCTGACCCTAGTGCTGCGCTGAACCCCAGCCAGATCGCCGTCAAAGAGTCCGGCCGTCTCCCCGAGGGAAGACGGCCGGTTTTGAATGGTGGAGCCTATCGGGCTTGAACCGACGACCTCTTGCATGCCATGCAAGCGCTCTACCAGCTGAGCTAAGGCCCCGTTAAATGGGAAGTTAAACAAACGTGACGGTGCGGGCACGGTCAACGCTTTTTTCCCACCCTTCCTAGTCTCTGGTTGCCAATGGGCGGTGGCTGCTTTGCCTTCCCCTCGTGGAAGAGTCCGAAAACCAGCCAGAACCAGCCGAACAGGGCGCCGAAGCCCAAGCCAACAGCCAAGGCGGCCGCGGCCAGGGCGGTATCCGGATTGAAAAAGATTTCATCGAGTCCTTGCCTGTCGGCGAGTGGAACGGACCAATCGAACTGATTGAGTCTGAGAAGGACGCGGAAAAGGCCATCGCCTCCCTCGCCCGCGATCGCGTCCTGGGCTTCGATACCGAAACCAAGCCGTCTCACACTCGCGGCGAATACAACCTACCCTCGATTCTGCAGCTGGCCGGCGAGCACCACATCTTCGTCTTCCGCCTCGACCACTGCGGCGGCATCCCCCTCGCCTTCCCGGTCCTCTGCAACGAACGCCAAGCCAAGGTCGGCGTCGCCGTCCGCGATGACGTCAAGAATCTCCGCGCCCGAGCGCCCTTTGATGACCGCGGCTTTATCGACATCGCCGACCACACGAAGAAGACCGGGCTGGTGAACACGGGTCTCCAAGCCCTCGCCGCCCACTTCCTGCAGCTACAGATGAAGAAGTCGAAGAAGGTACAGACTTCCAACTGGGCTAAGCCGCTCGACGAACGTCAGATCCAATACGCCGCCAACGATGCTTGGTTCAGCCGCGAGCTGTTCCTAAAGCTCGAGCAGGACGGCCTGATCCCGCGGTTCGAATGAACCCGGAAGCCACCCGCGCAGCCGAGGCGTTGGGATTGAGCGCCACCCGCCGGCATATCTTCCTTTGCGTGAAGTCGACCGAGCAGACGTGCTGCGGCGGCGAACTCGCGGCGAAATCCTGGGAACATCTAAAGATCCGCCTGAAACAGCTGGGCCTATCGGAGAAAGGCGGCATCCAGCGCACCAAGGCCGACTGCCTGCGCGTCTGCGTCGCCGGTCCCATCGCCGTGGTCTACCCGGAAGGCGTCTGGTATGGACAGTGTACGCCAGAGAACCTCGACCGCATCATCACCGAGCATCTCGTCGGTGGGAAGATTGTCGGAGACCTCCGGATCGCTGGGCCTACTTCGGCTTAGTCTCTTTCTTCTTCGGGAGGTCGACCTTCTGGGTCAGCGCCCGAAGCTTGGGATAAAGTTCAGCGTAAGGCACATCTTGGACGACCGTCCCAGACTTCACGGCCATCGACGCCGCGACGCCGGCCGATTCGCCGAGGATCATCCAGACGGGCTCCATCCGGATGGAGGTCATGGCGATGTGGCTGGCGGACACGCACACGGGTACGAGGAGATTCGTGCACTGCTCCTTCTTCGGGACGATCGAACGGTAAGGAATACGATAGATGCCGCGGTGCTCTTCCTCGAGATAGAGCATGGAATAATAGCCGCCCATAAGTGCGACCTTACCGTCGAGCGGCACGGTGGCGTAGGGCCATTCGTCGACGCCATAGGAAGCGAGGCCGACCGAATCGGCGGGATTGGTTCGCCCTTCCATATCCTTCTGACTGACGACGTAATCGGAGATCATCCGACGCGCCTCGCGGACGTAGAGCTGGTGCGGATAGCCCTTGGTGTCATCAAACGCTCCCTTCTCCAGGCCGGCGCTAAGCGCGATTTCTTTCTGCTTCACCGGCACCGACGGGTCGGTCCGCAAGAAGTGGGTCATGCCGCGGACAAAATCCTGCTGCTCCTTCCAGATACGCGCCCGGGTCGCGTAATCGCCGTCCGGGTAGCTGGCGTTGTGGCCGTAGTTCGTGGGCGCGAACAAGGCGCGGGCGAGGTTGCCAGCGCCACCGGAATAGACGCGGCCGCCGCTCTTCTCCCAGCCATCGACCTGGCCGCGCATCACGCGACCGGAGAGGATGTCGACGCCCTGTCGGAAGGCCCGGCGATAGAGTTCGAACTGCTTCGGGTCGTAGTTGGCCGGCGGCTCAATCGGCAGGCTCTCGCCCTTGAAGACGAAGCGCCAGCGGAAGCCATAGCCCATGGTAAGCTTATCCGCTTCGCCGACAGGCGCAACGGGGGTCGACTGCAGTCCTGGCAGGAGGCCGCTCTGCGGATCTCCGGCCTTCACGTAAGGATCAATCGCGTAGACCGACATCGGCGGCTGCGCACCAGCCAGGCTTTCGCTATAGGTCGATTTGGCCTCGCGGCCGAAAGTATACGCGACGCCAGAGCGGGCCATGAGGTCACCCTCGTAAGAGCAATCGATGAAGACCTTCGCCGCGACGACGCGGGCGCCGGCTTTCGTGGGCGCCGCCGGCGGGCAGCCAGTTTCGTCGAAGGGTGCCAGGTCCAAGGTGATCGCACGGATGACGCCCCCAGACTTCTCCACCGCACTCACGCGATGCTCGAACAGCACCGTGACGCCGGCGGACTTGAGCATCTCGGCGAAGACCGTGCGATACTGCGCATCATTATAGTCCTTCTTCAGGATCGGACGGGTCGAGCCGCTGACGGCCTCTTCACGCCCCCAGTCGATATGCATCAGGCCTCCGCCAGTCATGCCACCCAGCCACCGGCTGGGCTCGACCACGATGACCTTGGCGCCTTCCTTCGCGGCGGCGCAGGCAGCCATCACGCCGCTCGCATTCCCGCCATAAACACAGACGTCATAGAACTGAGGCTCCTCCGCGCGGAGTGCGGAAAGTCCGAGGAGTAAAATGACAACGAGGCGCATCATAGGGATACACCTTTGCTAGGTTGCCACGCTAAAAAGTCAAAGCGGGCTTACTTTAGCGCCTTCTCGATGGCCTTCTCGAGTTCTTCCGAGTCTGGCTCGACGTCGGAACCGAAGCGGGCAATCAGCTTACCGTCGGCACCGATCAGGAACTTGTTGAAATTCCAACCTACTGGCCCGGGGTGCCCGGCATCCTTACCGGTAAGTTTTTCGAACAGCGGGTGGGCGGCACTACCCTTAATGGCAATCTTAGCGTACATCGGGAAGGTGACATTGAACTTCGTCTTGCAGAACTTTTTAATGTCCTTGTCGGAGGCTGGTTCTTGACCCCCAAAGTCATTGCACGGAAAGCCAGCGACGACGAGGCCCTTGGCTTTGAAGTTATCATACAGCGCCTGCAGTCCGTTATACTGGCGCGTGTAGCCGCACTGACTGGCGACGTTGACGACGAGCCAAACCTTGCCGCCCTTGATGGCTCCGAGCGTGGTCGCCTTGTCGTCGATATCCTTCACCGAGACGCCGAGGAGTCCGGGAGCTTTGTCGTCAGCGTGCAAGGAAGTCATGAGTATCGTCAAAGCTAGGGCGAGGAATCGCATAAGCAAATCGTAGCCATGGCCGACCCGGTGGCAAGCGGACGCCGCCTATTCGTCCGCTGAATCATTGGCCCAAACGGCCGCCAAAATAGCCCGAAAGGCGTCCGCATCCACCAAGGTGTCCGGGCGGTCGATGATTTCGATGCAGTCGGCGTTTTCCCAATACTCGCCCTCCTTCTTCACATTCCAGAAAGCCAGTGCGAGTGCCTGCCAGAGCTCGAAGCCCTGGAGTTTGCCGCGCGGCATCCAGGCGACGGCGACAGTGACATCTTCCGTCCAATCGGACTCTTCCCAGAGAACATCAAATTTGCCGCACTCGCTGGGCCCGAGAAACTGCGTCACGAACTCCGTATGCTGGGGACCCGCATCGAGGAAGTAACGGCAGGCCACCTCGCGCGCGGCGGGTTCGAGATCTTCGCCGCCGTCGTCATGATAGGTGAAAGGCTCCGCCATGCCTCACGGTCGGAGGCCGAAGCGATTTCGGCAAGTCAGGATTCTTTGCGACCAGACCAAGCGAGCAGCAACCAGCCCGCGATGAGTAGCGACCCGCCAATCGGCGTGATGGCACCGAACCAGCGAGGCGCGCCCAAGGCCATGGCATAAAGCGTCCCAGCGAAAATCACGGAGCCGATAGCCCAAAGACTCGCCGGCCAGATGGAGCGCCCGGCGATTGCACCGATGGCGACCGCATGAGTCAGCAGGTAGAAAGTCGCGGTCTGCCACCAGCCGGCGGCCTCCGGGATCAGGGCGAGGCGATCCTTGAACCCGTGGGCGCCGAAGGCCCCCAGCGCGATGGCGATGGCGCCGAGGAGCCCTGCGGTGACCAGACGGTTCATCGCTTAGGCGCCAGTGTCGGCGCCGCTCTTCTTCTGCGTGAAGACGAGACCCTTCTCGCCGATCGAGACGATGACGGGCTCGTCCTTGTTGTAGTCGTCGCGCAGGATGGATTCAGCGAGCGGGTCCTCGAGGAGACGTTCGACCGCGCGACGAAGCGGGCGGGCGCCGTATTTCTCATCCCAGCCGTTGTCGACCAGGTAGCCGCGGGCGGCTTCGTTGACTACGAGCTTCACGCCGAGGTCGAGGAGACGCTTGGCGACCTTGTCGACCTCGATGTCGACGATCTTGGTCATGTGCACCTTCGCGAGCTGCTGGAAGATAACGATGTCGGTAAGGCGGTTGAGGAACTCCGGCTTAAAGGCGCGCTTGGTCTCATCCATGATACGCTCCTTGAGCTTCTCGTAGTCGCGGGTGGAATCCACGCCGACATCGAAGCCGACCGAGTTGTTCCGCTGCAGTACGTCGGCCCCGACGTTGGAGGTCAGGATGATGATTGTGTTGCGGAAGTCGACAACGCGTCCGAGCGAGTCGGTCAGGCGGCCGTCTTCGAGGGCCTGCAGGAGGAGCTGGATGACGTCTGGGTGGGCCTTCTCAATCTCGTCGAAGAGCACGACGGAGTAAGGCTTGCGACGAACCGCTTCGGTGAGCTGACCACCCTCGTCGTGACCGACGTAGCCAGGAGGCGAACCGATGAGGCGGGAGACCGTGAATTTCTCCATGTACTCGGACATGTCGATCTGGATGACCGCTTCCTTCTCGCCGAACATACGTTCAGCCAGAGAGCGGGCGAGGAGCGTCTTGCCGACGCCGGTGGGGCCGAGGAAGAGGAAGGAGCCGATCGGGCGTCGCGGATCCTTGAGGTCGGCGCGGGAGCGACGGAGGGCGCGGGAGACGACCTCGCAGGCGCGCTCTTGTCCGATGACGGCCGTCTGCAGGTCCGTCTCGAGCTCGAGGAGCTTCTTGGTCTCCTTCTTCTCGAGACGATTAAGGGGCACACCAGTCCAGTCAGCTACGATGTGAAGCATCTCATCTTCGCCGACAATGATGCGCTTCTCGTCGCGTTTCTTGCGCCAATCTTCGAGCATCTTCTCGCGCTTGGCGCGGAGTTTCTTCTCCGTGTCGCGGAGGTTGGCGGCTTCCTCGAACTTCTGGTGGCGGGAGGCGTCTTCCTTCTGCTGGACGATCTTGTCGATCTCGGTTTGCACCGTGTCGATGTCGGCCGGGACGTTTAGGGAACGGATACGAGCGCGGGCGCCGGCCTCGTCCATGACGTCGATCGCCTTGTCCGGCAGGTGACGGGCGGTGATATAGCGGTGCGAGAGGCGGACGGCGGCCTCGATGGCGGCATCGGTGTATTCGCACTTGTGGTGCTCTTCGTACTTCGAGCGGATACCGCGCAGGATGAGCACGGCGTCCTCCGGGGTCGGATCGTCGATCTTAACGGACTGGAAGCGGCGTTCGAGGGCGGCGTCCTTCTCAATGTGTTTGCGGAACTCGGAGAGCGTGGTGGCGCCGACGCACTGGATTTCGCCGCGGGAAAGGGCTGGTTTGAGGATGTTGGAAGCGTCCATGGCGCCTTCGGCGGCGCCGGCGCCGACGATCGTGTGCATCTCGTCGATGAACAGGATGATATTCTTGGCGCGCTTGATCTCGTCCATGATGCCCTTGATGCGCTCTTCAAACTGACCGCGATACTTTGTACCCGCGACCATCAGGGCGAGGTCGAGGGTGATCACCTTACGGTCGAGGAGAATTTCTGGGACGATACCCGAAGCGATTTCCTGGGCGAGGCCTTCAACGATGGCGGTCTTGCCCACGCCAGCTTCGCCGATGAGGACAGGGTTATTCTTCGTACGGCGGCAAAGGATTTGCACCACACGACGAATCTCTTCCTTGCGGCCGATGACCGGATCGAGTTCGCCGGCTTTAGCGAGCTCAGTGAGATCGCGGCCGAAAGTCTTAAGCAGCGAGAGACGTTCGCCACGGCCAGGACGGGCGCTATCTTCACCGGAAGCGCGGCGCGAAGGCGGAGGGGTGTCGTCGGAGGAATCCTCAGAAGGCGGAGGCGACTCGCCGTCCTTCTTTTCGGATTCGTCGGCGGCGGAAGGATCGATGTCCGCGAGGATCTCCTTGCGGCAGCGCTCCAGATCGACGTCGAGCTGCTGCAGGACACGAGCGGCGACGCCCTCCCCTTCCTTCAGGAGGCCGAGAAGGATGTGTTCAGTGCCGACGTAAGCATGGCCAAGGGCGCGGGCTTCGGTGACGGCGTGAGCCATGACCTTCTGTACGCGCGGCGTGAGCGGAATCGTATCGGGAGCCTTCGCTTCTTCGGGGCCGGGGCCGACCTGCTTCTCAACGGCGCCACGCACCGTCTTGAGATCTAGGCCCATGCGACCGAGGACATTGACGGCGACGCCCTCGCCGAGCTTGATGAGCCCGAGCAGGATGTGCTCCGTGCCGACGTAGTTATGATTAAACCGGCGGGCTTCCGCCCGGGCCAGTTCCACGACCTTGCGGGCGCGGGGAGTGAAATTGTTGTTTTTGTCCTTATCCATGGAAATTGGGTTTGGGGTGAAACGCCCGTATGGGGTTGTTAGCAGGGACTATGCCCGA
>JBEEKW010000062.1:0-10523 GCA_041168485.1 Verrucomicrobiota bacterium | reverse complement strand
GCCTCAAGCGACGGATTGTCGGCTAGACGAAGGTCGAGGCGAAGCCAGACGATGGCAGGAGTGGGCATGGCGTGAAATTAACAGCCGAAAGGCAGAGTGCAAATGGATGAGGCTGAATAGGGCTAGGGCTGGGGCTAGGGCTAGTTAGCTGCGAGAGGCTCGGTTGAGCAGAAGAGTCGACCAAAGCTTTCACCCATTGAATCGTAAACTAGCCCTGGCCCTGGCTCTAGCCCTGCTTCACCAGCTATAGCTCTGCTTCTTCTTCACGCGGCGGGCGAACTCGACGAGGAGCTGGACGGACTGCTCGACGACGTTGAGGTCGACGACTTCGCCCGGGGTGTGCATGTAGCGGAGAGGGATGGAGAGCAGGCCGCAGGCGACGCCGCCGTTAGCCATCTGGATGGCGCGGGCATCGGTGCCGGTCGGACGCGATTCGGCGCCGATCTGGTAAGGGATGTCGATCGCTTCAGCAGCTTCGACCATCTGGTCGTAGACGATGGGATTGATGTTCGGGCCGCGGGCGATGATGGGACCGCCGGAAAGGGTGAAGCGACCGAACTTACGGTTGTCGGCGTCAGGGTGGTCGGTGGCGTGGCCGACGTCGACGGCGATGGCGACCTGCGGGTTGATACCCTGGGCAGAAACCTGCGCACCACGGGTACCGATCTCTTCCTGGGTGGTGGCGACGGAGACCACGCGGGCGGCGAGTTTCTTCTCCTTGGAGAGACGGCGGAAGGCTTCCATGCACACGTAGGCGCCGGCCTTGTCGTCGAACGCGCGGGCCACGCCGATGCTGCCGCGGAGGATTTCCGGGCCGTCGGTGTAGATGGCGGGATCGCCGATGCGGACGATCGCGAGGGCGTCGGTGCGGTTGTTCACGCCGATATCGATCCACATGTCATGACGCTCCGGGACGCGCTTGCGGTCTTCGGGCGAGAGCAGGTGCACGGCGCGCTTGCCGGTGATGCCGAGCACGGGCCCATTGCGGGTGAGAATGTGGAGGCGACGGCCGGAGGGGATGATCTGGTCGTGGCCGCCGAGGAATTCGAAGTACAGGTAGCCCTTGTCGTCGACGTGCGAGATGATCAGGCCGATCTCATCGATGTGGCCGGCGAACATCAGCGTGGGGCCGCCGTCGCCCTTGAGCTCGGCGATGCGGTTGCCGAGCGCGTCCTTGGAATATTTGTCGGCCGACTTCTCCACATGGTCATCGATGACCTTCTGGGCCGCGAACTCGTGGCCGGTCGGGGATTTGGCTTCGAGCAGTTCCTTCAGGAACACAGGGTAGCTGGTCTGCTTGGCAGGCTTTTTGGACATAGGGGAGTTCTACACGGCTAGGACGGAAAGTCGAGCGACAGGTAGGGACGCGACGGCGTCGCGTCCGGGGCGTCCGGCCGCCGTAGGGCGGCCGAGGGTAGGGGCGTGGCTTCGCCGCGCCCTCCGCGGGGGAGTGCACGATGAATCGTGCCCCTACCATGGTTCGCCCTGCGGCGAACGGATGCAGTTCATCCTGCCACCCGCCACCCGGGGCTGCCACCTGCCACCCGAAACGAATGCGCTAGGACAGCACGTGGTGCTATCCCTACCTCACTTATTCCACGGTGCCCGGGCGATGAGCAATCCCATCCCACACCAATCGGTGACGCCGGCGAAGATCAGGCCGAAGCCGATAAAGCCGCTGAGGCCGTAGAAGCCAGGGTGGACGTTGGCGCCGAGCAACACGCCACCGAAAACCAGCGTGCCCGCGGCGATACGAACCTGGCGTTCGATGGAAATGACCCCGTTTGAAATCTTATCCAGAGGCAGTCCCGCTGTCGCACAAGCGGCGGTGCCTCCGGTGACCACCAGAAGCTGGAGGCCTTTTCCGGAGAGACGTTCGGCCGCGATGGTGGCGCGTTTGCCAGCAGCACATAGGAGTACCACGTGGCGGTCGGCATTACCGCCGCGGAGTGCGATGACTTTAGCGACGGTGACCAGTTCGAGCGGAAGATTGACGGCGCCGCGGACATGTCCGCCGCGGAATTCGGCGGGCGAACGGACGTCGAGCAGCAGCGAATTTCGCGCGCGTTCGGCTTCGATATCCGTCGCGGCAATGGTCTCGATGGTCATCGTTCGAGGCGGTTGGCTGCGCTGACAAGCGCCTTGAGGCCGGCGAGCTCGATATTCGCGTCGACGCCGCAACCCCAGACGGTGCGTCCGTCCTTGGACTGGAGGGAGACGTAGGCGGCGGCGGAAGACTCCGAGCCGGCGGTCAAAGCATGCGAACGGTAATCCTTGAGGGAGAAGTTCGCCCAGCCCTTGGAGTCGAGAGCGTGTACGAGCGCGCTGATCGGGCCGTTGCCTTCACCGTTGAGGGTGAGGGTCTTGCCGTCGTGCCGGACCTCGGCTTCACAGCGCACGGTCTGCTTATTGACTGGCGCTGAGCTGAACGAGACGAGTTCGAGGGGCGCGGAGACGTTGACGAAATTCTGGCGGAAGCAGTCGTGGATCTCGGCCGGCGAGAGTTCCTTGCTGTGCTTGTCGGCGTGCTTGCCGATGAGGTTGCCGACTTCCGGGTGCATTAGCTTCGGGAGGTCGAAGCCGAACTCGCGGTCGAGTACGTAGGCGACGCCGCCCTTGCCGCTCTGCGAGTTGATGCGGATAATGGCCTCGTAGGAACGGCCGATATCCATCGGGTCGATGGTGAGGTAGGGGACGTCCCAGAGGGCGTCGTGGCCGATCTTGCCGCGACGATCCATGCCCTTCTTGATGGCGTCCTGGTGGGAGCCCGAGAAGGCCGTGAAGACGAGGTCGCCGCCGTACGGGTGGCGGTCGTGAACGCTCATGCGCGTCACGCGTTCGTAGACCTCGCGGATGGCGCCGAGGTTACGGAAGTCGAGGTGCGGGTCGATGCCGTGCGAGAACATGTTCAGCGCGACGGTGACGATATCGAGGTTGCCCGTGCGCTCGCCATTACCGAAGAGCGTGCCTTCGACGCGGTCCGCGCCGGCCATCAGGCCGAGCTCGGTGGCCGCGATGCCGGTACCGCGGTCGTTGTGCGTGTGCAGGGAGACGATGGCCATCTCGCGATTGCTGAGATGACGGCAGAACCACTCGATCTGGTCGGCGTGCGTGTTCGGCGTGCCGGCTTCGACGGTGAGTGGGAGATTGAGGATGATCTTGCGCTTGGCCGAAGCGCCCCAGGCCTTGGCGACCGCTTCGCAGACCTCGAGGGAGTAGTCAGGCTCGGTGAGCACGAACGTCTCCGGACTGAACTCCAGCTGCCACTGCGTGTCGGGCAGGGCGTCGGTGAGCTCGCGGATGAGCTTGGTGCCGGTGACAGCCATCTCGAGGACTTGCGCCTTCGAGAGGTTGAAGACGATCTCACGCTGGGCCGGGTTGGTTGGCGTGTAGAGGTGGACGATCGCGCGACGGGCGCCCTTGAGGGAATCGATCGTGCGACGGATGAGGTGTTCGCGGGCCTGGACGAGGACCTGAACGGAGACGTCCTCAGGAATGAGTTTCTTTTCGATGAGCTCGCGCGCGAAGGCGAACTCCGTGTCGGAGGCGGACGGGAAACCGATCTCGATCTCCTTGAAGCCGATGCGGCAGAGGGTCTGGAAGAGCTCGTGCTTCTCCGGCACATTCATCGGGATAGCCAGGGCCTGGTTGCCGTCGCGGAGGTCGACCGAGCACCAGCGGGGGGCCTGCTCGATGCGCGCGTCCGGCCAGCGGCGATCCGGGAGGCGGACGGTCTCGAAGGGGCGGTATTTCTGCCGGGGGGATTCCATGGCGGGCGAAGTGCGGATGGTGGGAAGGGAGGGAAGGGCTGGCGAGCGTGGGTTTGGGCTCCTAAAAGCAAAAAACCCACCCGGAAGTCCGGGTGGGTTTTTCGCAAAGGTGCGAGACCCGGACTTAGGCGTCAGGCTTGGTCTTCGGAAGCTTGGTCACGCGCTTCAGGTCCTTGACGGTACCGCGCTTCTTGAGCAGTTCCACGCGTTCGAAGCGCTTGAGGACGTTACGCTTCGCTCCGGAGGAGGAGGCGCTGGACTTGAAACTGTTGTGCTGGGTCATGGCCGTAAGGTGGGTGGAAGTTTGGAGAAAAGGGGTGGAAGGGGCGGGAGCAAGGGGAAAAGCGGGCGAAATGCCGACTTTGCCCCTTTCCCTGCCTCTTTCCTTGTTCAGGCGTGTTTCAGGATACCTTTCACCACGTGCCCTTCGACGTCGGTCAGGCGGAACTGGCGGCCTTGGTAGCGGAAGAGGAGCCCCTCGTGATTGATGCCGAAGAGGTGCATCAGGGTGGCCTGCATGTCGTGGATATGCACCCGGTCCTTGGTGATGTTCCAGCCGAACTCGTCGGTCTCGCCGTGCACATGGCCGGCCTTCACGCCGCCGCCGGCGAGCCACCAGGAGTAGGCGCGGCCGAAGTGGTCGCGGCCGGTCGGCTCGGCGTTGAAGCCCTGGCGCATCTGGCCGAAGGGGGTGCGGCCGAATTCGCCGCCCCAGACGACGAGGGTGTCGTCGAGCATGCCGCGCTGCTTGAGGTCCTTGACCAAGGCCGCGCTGGGCTGGTCGGTGTCGAGGCACTGCTGGGCGAGCTGGCCGCTGAAGAGGTTGCCGTGCTGGTCCCAGCCGGAGTGCATCAGCTGCGTGAAGCGCACGCCGCGCTCGGCGAGGCGGCGGGCGATGAGGCAGTTGTTCGCGAACGTGCCGGGCTTGAGGACGTCGGGGCCGTACATCTCGAGGACGGACTTCGGCTCGTTCTTGAAGTCGAGCAGGTCGGGCACGGAGGCCTGCATGCGGAAGGCCATCTCGTATTGCGAGATGCGCGTATCGATCTCGGGGTCGCCGACCTGGCCGAGGTGCTCGCGGTTAAGCGCCTGCATGTCGTCGAGCATCGTGCGGCGCGCCTCGCGGCTGACGCCAGCCGGATTACCGACATACGGGACCGGGTCGCCGACGCCGCGGAAGCGGACGCCCTGATGCTTGCCGGGCAGGAAGCCGTTGGACCAATAGTGTTCGAAGAAGAGCTGGCCGCAGGTCTTGGCGGCGTCGGACGACGTCATCACGACATACGAAGGCAGATCCTCGTTCATCGTGCCGAGGCCGTAGGAGAGCCAAGCGCCCATCGCCGGGCGGCCAGGGATCTGCGAGCCGGTCATGAAGAACGTCACGCCCGGGGCGTGGTTCACTGCCTCGGTGTTCATCGAGCGGACGATGCAGAGATCATCGGCGATCGCGCCGGTGTGCGGGAGCATCTCGCTCATCTCGATGCCGCTCTTGCCCCATTTCCTGAAGGGCTTGATCGCGCCGACGCAATTGTACTTCGGGTAGCTGTTCGACATCGTCGACAGGCGCGTGTCGCCGCGGACGCTGGCGGGGATGTCCTGGCCGGCCATCTTGGCGAGCAACGGCTTATGGTCGAGGAGGTCGACGTGCGAAGGGCCGCCGCCCTGCCAGAGGCAGATCATGCGCTTGGCCTTCGGGGCGAAGTGAGGAAGGCCCGGCAGCGCGCCGATCGGGTTCGGCCCCGCCTTGAGGTCGCGGGCGAGGAGCGAGCCGAGGGCGACGGCCCCGATGCCTTGGACGCCGGCGCTGAGGAAGCTACGGCGCGTGAGTCGCTCGCGCCATTCGGAGGGAGAGAGTTCGAAGTCCATGTTTTCAGTCGCGGGTGATAGCGGCGTCGAGGTTGTAGAGGGCGAGGCAGGTCGCGGTGAGCGCGGCGTGTTCAGCGAGGGGGATCATCGGATCGCGTTTGCTTTCGCCAATCACGAGCAGCGCCTCGGCGGCCTTCACGTCGGCGACGTAGACCGCGCGTTGATTGGCGAGCATCTTGGCGATCAGGGCGGGTTCCTTGCCGGAGGGTTCACGGCCGAGCACGAGGGCGAAGGCGCGTGCAAGGCGGGCTTCGTCAGTCGATTGCTCCTTGGTCACGCGCTGGGCGAGGACGCGGGCGGCTTCGACCCAGGTGGGGTCGTTCAGCATCGTGAGCGCGTGTAGCGGCGAAGATGTCACGGCCGTGCGGACGCGACAGGTCTGGCGCGCCGAGATGTCGAACATGTTCACCGGCGCGATGGTGCGGCGCCAGAAGGTATAGAGCGAACGACGATAGAGGTCGGCGCCTTTCGACTGCGGGTAGGTGAAGTCGCGCTCCTTCGTGATCGCGAGGCTCTCCCATGGGCTGTCGGGGAGGTACGGATAAACCGGCACGCCGCCGACCTGGGCGTTCAGCAAGCCGCTGGAACGCAGGGCGACGTCGCGGAGCACCATCGAGGGCAGACGCAGGCGCGGGGCGTGCGAGAGGAGCTTATTTTCCGGATCCTTCTGTAACTGCTCCTTCGTGACGTGGCTAGACTGGCGGTAGGTCTTGCTCGTCAGGATGATCTTCTGGAGCGCCTTGATCTTCCAGCCAGACTCGCGGAATTCGACGGAGAGCCAATCGAGCAGATCCTGGTGCGTGGGACGGTCGCTCTGAACTCCGAGGTCCTCGGAGGTGCGCACGATGCCCTTGCCGAAGAGCTCCTGCCACTGGCGGTTGACCTGCACGCGAGCGGTCAACGGATGCTCGGGACGGAAGAGCCATTGGGCAAGGCCGAGACGGTTCTTCGGGGCGTCCTTCGGCAGCGGCGGCAGGAAGCCAGGAGCGTCGAAGGTGACCTTCTCCTTCTTCGCGAGGTAGGCGCCGCGGTCGAGGATGTTGGTTTCGCGCGGCTGGTCGTCGGCCATTACCATCACGCGCGGCAGGACGTCGCCACGGTAGCCGTCGAGCAGCACCTTAGCTTGGTCGATCTTCTTTATCTCGGGGATTTTCTTCCGGTCTTCGGTGAAGACATTCTTGTTATAATGGTCGCGGAGTTTCTTCGTCTCCGCCGCGACGCGCTTCTTGTCGGGAGCGAGCAGGGGTTCGAGTTCCTTGGGCAGCATGCCCTTGTCCTTGGTCGGCTTGGCGAGCCAGGCTTCGAAGGCCTTGGTCTGCACGGGGAAGAAATCTTTGTTCAGCGCGTCGAAGTTGGCCTGGAGCTTGGCGAGTTCGGCCGCCTGTTCGGGTGAGGGGGCTTCGACGACGGTGGTGTCGAGGCGGAAGCGGCTACGGCCGCCGGTCTGCGTGGGGCCGCCGGCGGGCACGCCGCGTTCCTTCACATGGTTGAAGGCATCCATCCACTGGTAGTAGTCCTTCTGCGAGATCGGGTCGTATTTATGGTCGTGGCACTGGGCACAAGCGACCGTAAGGCCGAGCCAGGTGGTCGTCGTGCTCTCGACGCGGTCGAAGAGGCTCACGTAGCGCTGTTCCTCGGCGATGTTGCCGCCTTCGCCATTGAGGATGTGGTTCCGATTGAAGGCCGTGGCGATCTTCTGGTCGAGCGTCGCGTTCGGGAGCAGGTCGCCCGCGAGCATCTCGGTGCTGAGCTGATCGAAGGGCTTGTCGGCGTTGAGGTTCTTCACCAACCAGTCGCGCCAAATCCATTGGAAGGTGTCGCCGTCCTGCTGGAAGCCATTGCTGTCCGCATAGCGCGAAGCGTCGAGCCACGGTAGCACCATCCGTTCGCCGTAGTGCGGGGACGCCATCAAGCGGTCGACCTGCTTGCCGTAGGCGTCGGGGCTCTGGTCGGCAAGAAAGGCGGCGGTCTCCTCGGGCGTGGGCGGCAGTCCGGTAAGATCAAGCGACAAGCGGCGCAGCAGCGTGGCCTTCGGGGCTTCGGGTGAGAGCGTCAGGCCAGCCTTGGTCAGCTTCTCGACCACGAAGGCGTCGACGGGATTCGTCTCGCCGTTGGCGGGCAGGGCGGGGCGAACCGGCGTGGCGTAGGCCCAGTGGGCTTTATACTCGGCGCCTTCGGTGATCCAGCGCTTGAGGATCTCCTTCTGCGCGGCGCTGATCGAGCGATGGGAATCCGGCGGCGGCATGACCTCTTCTGAATCCGTAGAGAAGAGACGCTTCACCAGTTCGCTCGCCTCGGCGTCGCCGGGGACGAAGGCTTTCTTCTGCAACGCCGCTTCGCGGACATCGAGACGGAGCTTAGCCTTGCGCTTATTGCCGTCAGGGCCGTGGCAGTAGAAGCAATTTTCCGAAAGGATCGGGCGGACGTCCTCGTTATAGTCCACCTTCGCGGCAAAGGCGGGCAGGGCGACGACGAGCGCGGCGAGGATGGGGCTGATCCGGGGCATGGGGTAGGCATAAGACAGTCTCCCTGCGGGAAGGTTTCAACCCTAACGGTGGGGACTTCTGCCTCGTGGCGGAATCTCGCATTTAATCGGCGGAAACGGGGACTGGGGCTTGGTTTGGGGTTGCTGGCAAGCGGACCCTTGTTGTCATTCCGGGCAGTGCGCATCCTTGATCGCTATATCCTCGCCGAATGGGCCAAGGTCTTCGCCCTGACGCTGCTCAGTTTCATGGGTTTGCTGCTGCTTTCCGAGGGGTATAACTGGATTCCCGACTTCCTCGGCTGGGGTGCTTCTTTCGGTGCGATTCTGCAGTTCATGCTCCTTAGTTTGGTTAAGAACCTGTCGATGCTCATTCCAATCTCCTTGCTGATCTCGGTGATCTTCGTCCTAGCGACGATGAACCGTAATCACGAGATCTCCGCCGCCCGCGCCGCCGGCATCGGCATGTGGCGCCTAACGGCCCCGCTCTGGGCCGCCGGCCTCTGCCTGGCCGGCCTCCTGGCCCTCCTTAACGCCGTGCTGGTGCCTGATGCGCTAGAAGCCCAGAATAGCCTCGTCGAGGAAGCCCAGTTCGCCGCGCTCAAGTCCAAAGGCGGCACGGTCATCCCGAAAGGTCAGGCCTCCTCGGTCTCCTTCGAGAACGCGAAGGCCCGCCGACTCTGGCTCATTTCCAATCTCGGTCTCTCCACCGGCCAGGCCTTCGAGGTCATCGTCCATTCGTTCGACGAAAAGAATCGCGAGATCCGTTGCGTGACGGCCCGCTTCGCCGAATTCAGTAAGCAGAGCGACGGTCGCTGGCGCTGGACCTTCCGTGATGGACGGGATATGCGCTTCGATCCGGCGACCGGCTCGCTCATGGCTCAGCCGCGTTTCAAGGAACTCACGCTACCCGATTACGATGATGATCCCGAGGTGATGTTCTATTCGACCAAGGATGCGGATAAGCTTTCGCTGCGCGAGGTCTCCCGCTTCGTCGACCAAGCGGGCTCCAATCCGGGCGGCCAGAACGCCGCTTACGCGATGCGTTACCACTCGATCATGTCCACGCCGATCATCTGCCTGATCGTCGTCGCCGTCGCGATTCCTTTCTCCGTCGGCGCTGGCCGTATCAGCCCGATGGTGGGCGTCGCCAAGACCTTCGGCCTCTTCCTCGCC
This sequence comes from Verrucomicrobiota bacterium, assembly GCA_041168485.1. Taxonomy (GTDB): domain Bacteria; phylum Verrucomicrobiota; class Verrucomicrobiia; order Opitutales; family UBA953; genus UBA953. Next base: position 1,229 of record JBEEKW010000062.1, on the reverse strand, counting down.
TTCTACTTCCTCACCTCGTTCTGCGCCGCCTTTGGCGAGAGCGGCGCCTTGCCGCCGATGATCGCGGCCTGGATTCCCGCCGTGCTAGTCGCGGTTTGGGTCATCCCGAAGCTGAGGTCCGTCAATTAATCCATGCTTAGAGCTATTCGTATCCGCCCCGGACGTCCCGTGCGCGCACTCCGGGGTCACCCCTGGGCCTTCCTCGGTGAAGTCGAATTCGTCGGCGAGCCGCCGGTCGACGGCGATTGCGTCGAACTGACCGACCTCAAAGGCCGCTGCCTCGGCGCGGGCCTCTGGAACGGCAAGTCGCAGATCGCCTGGCGCCGCTACTCGCGCCGCCCGATCACGCTCGATGGCCCGCTCCTCGAAGAACTCGTCACGGCTTCCGTCAACCGCCGCGCGGGTAAGTCGGTGTGCCGTCTGATCTGGTCCGAGGCCGACAGTCTTCCAGGCCTCGTGGTCGACCGTTATAACGACTTGATCACCATCCAGGCCCTGACCTGCGGAATGGATCGCCGCCTCGCCACGATCATTGATGTGCTCCAGCGCTTGCTGCAGCCGCGCGAGATCGTCCTCCGCAATGACGCCTCCACGCGTAAGCTCGAAGGCCTGCGTCAGGAAATCCGCACGGTCTCCGGTAAGCCGCTCGAACCTTCCTGGATGGAAGTGGGCGGCGTGCAGGTGCTCATCGACCTCATGGGCGGCCAGAAGACCGGCACCTACCTCGACCAGCTCGATCAGCATCAGAACGTGGCGAAGCTCGCCAAGGGCCGCCGCGTGCTCGACGCCTTTTGTAATCAGGGCGGCTTCGGTCTCGCCTGCGCCAAAGCCGGCGCCACCAGCGTGCTCGGCCTCGATCAGTCCGAAGACGCCATCGCCGCCGCCCGCTCAGCCGCCGAACGCAACGGTCTCAGTGCCTCGTTCGAAGTCGCCAACGTCTTTGACTGGTTCACCGAACACCGCGAAGCCTCCTTCGACCTCATCGTCCTCGATCCGCCGCCCTTCGCCCGCAGCAAAGACGCCGTCGATGGCGCCCTCCGCGGTTACAAGGAGCTGAATCTCCGCGCCCTCCGCCTGCTCGCCCCGGGCGGCATCCTGGCGACCTATTCCTGTTCGCACCGCGTCTCGGAAGAGATGTATCTCGAAGTCATCGAGGACGCCGCATCGGACGCCCGCCGCGAGGCCGTCGTCCTGGAACGTACGTCGCAGCCCGCGGACCACCCGGTGCT
>JBEEKW010000061.1:0-10599 GCA_041168485.1 Verrucomicrobiota bacterium | reverse complement strand
TACTTCGGCCTGGCGATCTTCGCCGGCCTGCCCTTCGCAACGGGCGTGAGCTGCGGCGTGATTCTGCGCCGGGCGGGCGGCACCTTCAGTCAGGCCATCGCCGCGTCGATGACCCTCGTCGGCGCCGTCATTCTCGTCCTCTGCGCGATGGCGATGGAAGGTATCATCTGCGTCGTCATGGCCGCCCCTATCGGTGCGGCTGTGGCCTTCTTCGGCGTGGTCGGTGGCTACTTCCTCGCCCGCACGAAGGCCGCCGACGGCACGCTACATTCCGCCGCTTGGCTAAGCATCGTCGTGATCGTCGCACTGGAAGGATGGAATCCGCCCGCACCACTAGAGAATACCACCTCGAGCGAAGTCATCATCGACGCTCCCGTCGAGCGCGTCTGGGCGGAGCTGCACGATATTCGCGACCTACCGGCCGCCGGTGATAACTTCCTATTCCAATTCGGCGTCGCTCACCCGGTGAGCACGGTGACCGACGGACAAGGCGTCGGCGCCGCGCGTCTCTGCAAGCTCAGCACCGGTGACATGCCCGAGATCATCACCGTGTGGAAGCCTGGTCAGGAATTGCGCTTCAAGGTGCTCTCGACGCCGCCCTCCATGAGTGAACTGGGCTTCTTTGGGCAGACCATCGACACGACCCATATCCATAGCGCCTACGCGAGCCTCGAAGGCGGCTTCAGACTGACCACCCTACCCGATGGCCGCACCCGGCTGACCGGCGAAAGCCACTACCTCCTGAACATCGCCCCGGCCGCCTACTGGAACCTCTGGACCGAGGAAATCGTCCACATGGTCCAGCTCCGGGTGCTGGAACACGTCAAAACCCGCGCCGAGGCAGGCTCGAAGAGCCCTAAATAGCCGCTGGCAGGCCCAGGGCGGAAACTTCGCCTTGGTCGCAGGGTTATATTCCATACAAAGTCCCCATGAACTCGAACCGCCTCTTCGCGATCTTCAGCGTCATCATCCTGGCTGGCGCCGGCTACGCCCTCTACCAGTGGGTGCAGCCTGAGGACGTCTCCGTCGTCCGGAGCACCGCCAAGAAGAGCGGCTCCCCGGTCAGCAAGCTCGTCATGGAGAAAGGAACGGTCCGCACCGCTAAAACCCTTCAGTTGAGCCGGAAGGATGACGTCGGCACCGACGTCGAAGAGAAGGATCTCGCGAAACAGTCTAAGCCTGTAGCCGAACTCGATGCGAAATTTGCCACCTGGCGTGATGACGGCCGCAAGGCCGTGGAGGACATGTTTGGCGGCGACCGCGAAAAGATCGGCAACGCCTTCCGCGTAGCCATGGCGAACGACGAATTCCGAGCCAACTACGGGCGCATGCGTGAACTGGAGTCCCAATATCGCTCCGCGACTGACGACCAGAAGCAATCCATCATGGACGAGCTCGGTTCGGTTCGCTCCCGCGGTCTCGGCATGCTCAAGCAGGCCGGATCTGGCGCACCTGCCACCGCTGCTCCGACCGTCACGATCACCGGAGCAGGCGTCGTGAATCCCGGCAACGGAGCCGCTCCGGCCGCCGCACCGGCCGCTCCAGCACCACCCCCGGCTGCTCCGGTCGTCTTTGAGTAAGGTCGACGACGGCCTAACCGTCGTTCTCTCTTCATGAAAGATTTCCTCGCTCGCCGCCCCTTGCTCATCGGCTGCTTGCTGTTTGGGCTGGTGTGGGCGGGGTTCACCTGGCTCGCCTCCGACACATCCGAAGGCAAAGCCTCCGGCCGCAGCCCCACGACGCGCGGCACCAATAAGGTTACCACTAGCTCCCGACCTGCCGCCAGCGCGCCCCGCAGCATCCAAGGGCTTACGGTAGACGATAAACAGGATATCTCTGCCGACGGACGGCCCCCGAACGCCCGCCGCGAAAGTATCGTCCGCACGGGCCTCGGCGAATTGCAGGAGATCAAGCAAATGAACCTAGCGGTCTTCGACGACGCGGCCAAGCGCTGGAACGCGCAGCCGCGTGTGAAAGAAATCATCGCCCAATGGCAGGCGACCGAAGCCGCCTGGAAGACGCAGGACGACGACGCCAAGGCGGCCGTGGTGCCGCAAATGGAAGCGATGTGGAAGGAAGCGCTCGGCCTGCTCCGCGAGGAAGTCGAAAAATCAGCCCGCGAGGCCGCTGCCGGCGTCAAGTAGTCGCGAAACGCGCGAACTCCGCGCGGAAGTCTGTGAGTACGGCCTGGATACGCGCAAAGCCGCCGTGCCGCTCGCTAGTGGACTCATCCATATAAAGATCCCGGCGCACTTCGATCATCAGGGACTGAACGCGCGGCTCGGTGCCGAAGAAACGGTTGGGCACGATCGCGCCGCTGAACGGAATGTCGACGCCGACCGTGAAGCCGTGGGCGCGAAAGAAATCCTCGGCCAGCGCTCGGAGTTCCGGCGACGTGTGGCCGGGCTGTGTGCCAACGCCGATTTCCAGCGGCGCCGAGAAACCGACCTGCGTCGGTAACTGACCAGTCGGAAAAGAATGCGCGTCCAGGATCACGCAACGACCGAAGCGCGCGAGTCGCTCCGCCGCGGCTTCGTTGAGCCGATGATGGTGCGGCCAGTAATAGCGATCGAGCAGCTCCTTGCGACGCTCCGGCGAGAGCGCGCGCAAAGGCCGCCCGTCGCAGGTCTGCACATACGTCGCGCCCATGCCGAAAGCGGAACATCGCTCCAGGCGATCATCGGCGAAGCGCTCGACATCGACCACCAAGCGCGACACTTCTGCCCGCACAATCTCATCGGTGGGCATCCCTTCGGCGTAGAGGGCCGCCGTATGCCAGTCGGTCAGCCGGAGCTGTTCCAGGCCAAGGTCGGCGTCTGAAATCAGGTAATCCGCGCGGTCAGCGGACGGAATCACGGTCGAATCATGCGGAAGATGCAGCAAAACGGGGGTCATCCGGAGTAGTGTGCCAACCTTAAGGAGAGATCAAGACTTAAATCATTGATGCAGAGTGTCATAACAAGATTTAGAATCTTGCAACTGTCGCAGAAATATGGGGTTTCAAAGGCGAACCCCAATCCAACACACACATGAAAATCAAACTCGCACTCCTCCTGGCCCTGATCACCTCAGCCGGCCTCCTCGCTCAAGACGCTCCCAAGCCCGACGCCCCTAAGGGCGACGCTCCTAAGAAGGGCGAAGGCAAGGGCGACAAGGGCGGCAAGAAGCAGGCCCCCCAGAAGCCTGAGTCCGTCGACGAAGCCACCTGGAAGAAATTCGGTGAAGCCCAGAAGGCTGCTCAAAAAGACGAAGCCGTGATCGCCGCCAAGGCCAAGGCCGCTGACGCCAAGACCCCTGAAGAAAAGCAGGCTGCTGGTAAGGCTGTCATGGAAGCCACCAAGGCCGCCATCCTCAAGGCCGACGCCTCTCTCGAGTCCGTCTTCAAGGCCCTCGAAGCGAGCCGCGCCAAGGGTAAGGGCAAAGGCGACAAGGGCGACAAGGGCGGTAAGAAGCCGGAAGCCAAGTAATCTTCGGATTACAGGCTAGAACAAGACCCCGGTTCGCCGGGGTTTTTTGTTTGGGGATGAAAACAAGGTGAAGGCGGTTAGCGGTTGGCGGTTGGCGGTTAGAACGAACAGGTGACAGGTGACGGCCAACGGGGCATCAGCCATGCAGGGGTCGGCTGTTTAGCCATCGGCAGTAAGGATCCGGAGGCCAGCGGCCGAAACCTGAACGGCCGACGCCTGGAGCGCTGGCTCCCGTGGCTGGCACCAGTCACCCGAGAATACCCTCACCCAAGCCAATCCTCCGGTCTCCGTTTCCCCTTTGAGTGCGTCTCCCATCCGCCAACCGCTATCCGCCTGAACCTTTTCCTGCTTCCGGTGTTTCTTAAACATGCGCCCCTCTGCCCTATTGCTCGCCCTGCTCGCTACGTCCGCGCTCTTTGCCGCGGACGCGCCTAAGCCCGACGCACCCAAAGGCGATACGCCTGCCGCCAAGCCGGCCGAAAAAGCCGTCCCCAAGGCGAAGAAGCTCATGGGTATCCCCGAGATCCCCGAAGGCGTCTCCATCAGCGACGGCGTGAAACTGCAAGCCGCTTGGCTGAAGGCGCAAGAAGCTCCCGCCCCCAAAGCAGGCGAGGAGAAGCCGAAGGGCGAAGTTGATAAGAAGAAGAAAGGCGGCGCCCGCGGTTCCGCCGACGATGCCCTCGCCAAGGCGATGATCAAAGCCGACCCTTCCCTGAATCCCGAACTCGTCCGGACCTACCTCGAAGCTTCCCGCCAGAAGTCGAAAGACGGGATGAAGAAGAAAAAGTAAACTGGAGGATAGATGACTGAGTCGATGGCAGAGGACTGTATCGAGGGCTGAACTGAGAAAAATACCACTCGCCGAGACCCGATTTGCTTTTTCATCACTTCTGCCCTCTGTCATCGACTCCGTCATCTGCCCTCGACTCAGCCCTCCACTCCTTCCCTCCCCCCATGCGCCCTGCCTTCTTCCTTTTCGCCACCCTGCTCGCCCTAGTCGGCTTCGCCGCCGATGCTGCGGTCGACACCGCTGCAACCAAGAATCCTGTCCGCCAGACCAAAGGTCAGAACGTCCTCCCGGAATCCGTCGAGGGTGTTCCGGAAGCAGAATACACCAAGATCCGCCGAGCCTTGCTGATGTCTTACGGCAACGAATCCATCTCGGCCGCCCGCAACCGCCTGAACGAACTCAAGGAGCGCACCCGCTTCACGAAAGGTCGCAACGAAAGCGAAGACCTACGTCTCGATTTCGAAAAGGCCCGCGATGCGATGGTCAAGGCGACGATTGACTCCGTGCTGAAGCTCGACCCCTCGATCAATAAGGACTCCCTGGTGATCACGCTCAACGCCATCGAGGAAGCCACCAAGAAGCGCGGTCAGGAAGCGACGCAACGGGCGCGCGAAAAAGAGGCGGCCGAAGCCAAGCTCGCCAAGAAGGACGCCCCGGAAGCGAAGCCCGAGACGGCCGTCGCCGCGGCCACCGAAGAAAAGCCGATGACTCCAGCCCAATTGCTCGCCGACGTCGAAGGCGTCTCCGCCGAAGACATGACAAAATTCCGTATCGCCGCGTTCGTCGCCCAGAAGGATCCGACGGTCAAGGAACTAAAGGCCAAGCAGAACGAGATGCGCAAGGAGGCCGAATTCGCCTCCCCTGATGAGAAGAAGAACATGCGCAACGACTTCGAAGTCCTGATGGATGATATGCGTAAAGCCAACCTCGCCGCAGTGAGCAAGGCCGCCCCTTCCCTCAGCAAGGAAACCCTCGAGAAGATCATGGAAGCGGTTGAAAATCGCGCCAAGGCCGCCGCCGCGAAGAAAGCGACCAAGGCGACCAAGACCCCGCTCAAGCCTTTCCCGTTCGGGGAGAAGAAGTGACGGCGAAACAGAATAGATGACTGAGTCGATGACAGAGGCCTGTATCGAGGACTGAATGGATTAGATGCAAAGGGGTAATGGGTAGGGCTGACCATCCTTGGTCAGCCGTGTATCGTCAGGTAGGGACGCCACTGCGTCGAGATATCCACCAAAAGGGAAACCGGAGACCGGATGGCTAGCTGGGGGTTCGTTTCAGGTGGCGGGGACTCTGTCCTCTGCCCTCTGTCATCGATTCTGCCCGCAACTTCCCCCCAGCCCCGGGGTTAAATTCGTAACCTACCCTTACCCCTATGAACAAACTCTTCCCCATCCTTTTCGGCGTAGCCATCGGTTCCGCCGCGACTTACTTCGCCATGGACGCCAGGCAGTCCGCGGCGAACGCGCCCGACGTCACGGAGAAGACCGCTGCCCCGAAATTCGCCGGCAAGTCCACCGCCGTCGCCAGAGCCGATGCGCCGGCCTCGGAAGCCCCGCGCCAGCCTGGCAACTCGAAGTTCGGCGGTAAGGGTAGCTTCCTCCCCGAGGAGATCGACGGCGTCACGGCCGAGCAGCTCGATAAGTGCAAGGTCGCGATGATGAAGACTTTCCAGGATGAAGACGTGAAGGCCGCGCGCGCGAAGCAAGGCGAGCTCTTCAAGGAAGCCCAATATGCCTCGGACGACGAAAAGAAGGGCATGGTCAAGCAGTTCGAGGAAATCCAGCTCGAGATTCGTACGGCCACCAGGGCCGCGATGATGGCGGCCGATGCTGACATCACCGATGACGTCGCCGACAAGGTCCTCGACGCCGTCGAGGAACGCATGAAGCAGCGCCGTCAGCAGTTCCAGCAGGGCGGTAAGAAGAAGTGACGCCGCAGAAAAGCTGCGGCGAGGGACAGGGCTAGGGCTAGGGCCAGTTTGATTACCTCGGGTAGGGTCGGGACCGCGTCACGACATAGCCTGCATCAAGGTAGGGACAGCACCACGTGCTGTCCTAAGCAACTTCTGTCCAAGGGGAGGACGCGATAGTGATCACGTCCCTACCCTCGATACAAACTAGGGCAGCACGCGGTGCTGCCCCTACCTCAGCCCATCGAAGGTGGTCTTCAATTCCGCATCGGTCAGCGGGCGGTTCCAAAGGAGGAAGCGGGCGACTTCACCGTCGAAGGATTCCTTGCCGGGATGCTGAATCGCGTCGCGTTCCTGACCAATCGCTAACTTCGACGCGTCGGCCAGGGGATTGATCGGAAAGCGCGCGGTCGCGCAGGCCTTGAGATCGTTGACGAAGAATTCGGCGAGGACCTCGCCCTGCCCCGCACCGAGGCGACCGGCGAGCACATGGAAGCGTCCTTCGGCGAGCTTGGGCCCGACGAGCTTGGGATTATTTATATCGAAGCGGCCGAAGGTGAGCCCATTGCGTGCGCCCCACCAGACGGTGTTGTCGTCATCGAGGCAGCCCCAGATGCCTTCATATTTCTGGCCGTTACGGAGGTTGCCGAAGAACGAGTTCACATCCTTCAGCCCGACGCGCTGCGGGTAGACCTTGATCACCGTGACCCAGGTGCAGCCGTCGCCACGGATCAGTCCGTCGAAAGCCGCCTCGTCATGACAGACCAGTTCCTGCTGACGGAAGGAGAGCGCCGGAGCGGAGCCGGCGGCGACCGACGGTAATCCCGAAGTCGCGTCTGCCCGACCCTTCGGCTGGCCGACGAAATCACGGGCCGCAACTGGACCGACCTGGCTCTGCCACGCGGTGACTCGACCTTGCGCATCGACCGTGACTCCCTTCGACGCATCCAGATCAACCATTAAGCCGGTGGACGGAATTTCGGCGGCTGCTAGGCTGAGGCAGGATAACGTGATGAGCAGGCTGAGCTTCATGATAGGACTAATGAAGGCGAGGTTTCCGGCCATGGGAAGAACTAAGGGGGAGCCGAAGGTAGGAAGATAAGTTAGGGACAGGGACGGGGACGGGCTCCAAGACTTAGGGATAGTCACAGACACAGGTGATACTGTTCTGCCGCTATTCCAGCGTCTGCCCCTAGGCATCGTAACCTGTCCGTGCCCCTGTTCCTGCCCCTTGAATTTCGGGCAGCAGGTGGCGGGAATCCTGCCCTCTGTCATCCGTCATCGACTCAGTCCTCATTTAAGACCCCGTTCCCTACCCCTTTTCCGCTGGAACTCTCCCATCCTACTGCCATCTAATAAGTCCATGTCCCCTCGCGTCCTCCCCCTCCTTGGACTGTCCTTGCTGGCTGCCGTCGTCGGCCGCGCCCAGTCCGCCGATACGGTCTTCGTCGAAGCCGAATCCCTCGCCTCTGCGGGCGGCTGGAAGCTCGACACCTCCTTCACGAATATCGTCGGCTCGCCTTACCTCTTGGCCCACGGCCTCGGCAAGCCGGTCGCTGACGCCACCGGCTCGGTCCGCATCGCCACCGCAGGCGAATACCGCGTCTGGGTGCGCACCAAGGATTGGGTCGCCCATTGGAACGCCCCCGGCACCCCGGGCCGCTTCCAGCTGATCGTCAACGGCCAGCCCGTCGCCACGGAGTTCGGCACGAAAGGCGCCGAGTGGCATTGGCAAGCGGGCGGCAAGATCACCCTGCCCGCGGGCGACGTGAAGATTGCCCTCCATGACCTCACCGGTTTCGCCGGTCGTGCCGACGCCATCCTCTTCAGCAAGGACGCTTCTTTCACCCCGCCCGAAGGCGCAGCGCTTGTCGCCGCCCGCTCGCAGTGGAATAGCCCCAAGGGCTCGGAAGACCAAGGCGAGTTCGACCTCGTTGTCGTCGGTGGCGGCTACGGCGGCCTCGGCGCCGCGCTCTCCGCGTCCCGCCAGTCCCTCAAGGTCGCCTTCATCCAGGACCGCTTCGTCCTCGGCGGCAACGGCAGCTCCGAGATCGGCGTCTGGGCCATGGGTGGTACCACACGCGGCAAGTTCCCGCACCTCGGCGAGATGATCGAAGAAATTGGCGACCGTTCGCCCGACAGCCCTGGTCGTATCGACAGCTTCGGCGATGACCTGAAGGAAAAAGTCGTCCGCAACGAAAAGAATATCGCTCTCTTTCTCGGCCACTTCGCCACCGGCGTGATCATGGACGGTAATCGCATCGCCGCCGTGAAGGCCATCGACGTGAAGACCGGCCGCGAAAAGGTCTTCCGCGCGAAGTTCGTGGCGGATACCACCGGCCATGGTTGGGTGGGCGCCTACGCTGGCGCGACCTTCCGGACCGAGCCCGACAAGCGCATGGGCATGTCCAACATGTGGTTCTACCAAGACGCCGACCAAGCTTCAAGCTGGCCCGCGACCCCTTGGGCGCTGCCGCTCGAGATGGGCGATTTCCCTCTCCTCCAGAAATCCAAGGCCAAGATCGACGACAAGCCCTTCATGAAGGCCGAATGGTTCTGGGAATCCGGCTTCGACAAGGATCCGATCAAGGACCTCGAATACATCCGCGACTGGAACTTCCGTGCGATGTATGGCGCTTTCTCCGCCCTCAAGAACGGCCCAGATAAGGCTAAGTATGCCAACTCCGACCTCAAGTGGGCCTCGCACGTCGGCGGCCCCCGCGAATCTCGCCTCTTCGACGGCGACATTATCCTGAATAAGGAAGATATCATCACCCGCCGCGATTTCGATGACGGCTGCGTGCCCACAACCTGGGACATCGACCTCCACTACGCCAAGGAACAGTTCGCCAAGAAGTTTCCGGATAATCCGTTCATCTCGCGCGCCGCGTTCGGCTACACCGACGCCAGCGGTAAGCAGGTGCACGCGGTCGATCGTCGCAACGGCTACCCGCTCCCCTACCGCCTGTTCTACTCCAAGAACATCAATAACCTGTTCTTCGCTGGGCGCCACATCTCGGTCACCCACGAGGCCCTCGGCACCGTCCGCGTCATGCGTACCATCGGCATGATGGGCGAAGTCGTCGGTAAGGCCGCCTACCTCGCCGTCCGCGAAAACACCGACCCTCGCGGCGTGTACCAGAAGCACCTGCCTGATCTCATCAAGCTCATGGAACAGCCCGGACGCATGCGCCGCAGCGACCTCCGCTCGGACCTCTTCCTCGACACGTCGATCGCCGACTACAAGGAACTGCCCACCCACCGCGCCGCACTCGACCTCACTAAGGGCACGCCGACGAAGCTCTCCCCCGACGACCTCAAGGAACTGGCCAAGCTCGGCGGCGTCATCGTCGACGACGCGCAGGCGAAGTTCGAAGGTAAATGGACCCAAGGACACGGTCTCGCCCACCTAGGTGCTGGCTACCACTACGCCTCGGGCGCCGGAAACCGCGCGACCTACACCTTCGAGGTCAAGGATGGTGGCAAGTATGAGCTCCGCGGCTATTGGCAGGGCCACGAAAACCGCTCGCCCAACTCCGTCCTGACAATCAATCGCGTCGGCGAGAAGCCCGTCACCCTTCGCCTTAACCAAAAGGATGGCGAAATTGAGCAGGCCAATAAACTCGGAAAGTTCCAGTTCGCCGCTGGTACCCACACCCTCGTCCTCTCGTCCGACGGCGCTAAGGGCAACGTCCACGCCGACGCCTTCCAGCTGATCCTCGCCGACTAAGCGATGCCGTCGCCCCGCGTCAGCGCCTGGCTGGTCAAAGGCTGGCGTCTCGCGGCTTTGCTCCTCGCCGCCCTGCTCTTGCAGCGCACGACTCCCCTCACGGAGTCGGCGCTGACACGTCTCGGGCTCGATGACGCCAAGGCGTTTTTCCCCGAAGCTAAGCGGCTGAAGTCTGGCCCCAACCAGACGCTCCTCGTCCAAGACGAGTCCGGCAACCGCCTCGGGCGCCTGGTCACGACCTCGCCCGACGCAGACAGCATCCTCGGCTACGCCGGCCCGAGTAACGTGCTCGTGGCTCTCGATAATCAGGAGAAGATCGTCGGCACCCGCATCCTCTCGAGCGAAGACACGCCAGAGCACGTGGACACCTTGCGTGGCAACGCCGCGTTCGAGAAATCCTTCAAGGACTGGCGACCGACGACGCAACCGACCCCGAAGCTCGAGGCCTACGCCGGCTCGACGCTCACGGCCTACGCGATCACCGAATCCATCCAGAAACGCCTTTCCGGCAACTACGTCTCGCTGCGTTTTCCCACCCCGCTCTCGCTAAAGGAAATTCAAGGCTCCGGTTTCCCTGATGCGACTAGCTTCGAGCCGAATATCCCGCGCCTGGGCTGGAACCTCGTGCGCGGGCCCAACCGCGCCCACCTCGGCTACGTCGTGCGTTCCTCGCCTTCCGCCGATGAAGTCATCGGCTACG
>JBEEKW010000060.1:0-10694 GCA_041168485.1 Verrucomicrobiota bacterium | reverse complement strand
TGGGCTTCAAGGGAACCATATATCTGTCAAAACACTCCTTACCCCCATGTCGCGCCTGGCCCTTGTCCCTCTTCTCTTCGCAGCGCTCGTCATGGCCCAACAGGGCCCCGTCAAGAGAACCCCCGAGATCATTAAGGCCGAGATCGAGACTGACGTCATCCGCGCACGCCTCGACCTCGCCTCTTCGCAGCGTCGTCTCGCCGCGCTGACGCAGACTCTGGAGATTCGTAAGCTCGAAGCCGAAGCCGCCCTCCGCGCCGCGCGCGCCGATGCTGCCGCTGCTCCGGTCGACGCGGAGCAGGCGAAGCTCAAACTCGATGCCGCGCTCGCCGCCGCCAAGACTGCCGTCGCCTCTGCCGACAAGGATCGCGCCCGCGCCGAACTCGAAGTGCAGGCTCGCCTCGCCACCGCCGAAGTCTCCGTCGAATACGCGAAGGTCTCCTCCGTCGCCCAGATCGCCCGGCTTCAGGCCAAGGCCGCCGATATCGCGAGCGGTGCCCTGGTGAGCTACCCGAAGGATCCGCTCATTGACGGCGTCCTGCATATCTCCGATCGCCGCATCCCGTTCAATGGTCGCGTCGACGACAAGCTCGCCCAGTTCGTCTGCGGTCGCATCGCCTTCTATAACGCCATCGATAGCGAAGCCCCGATCTTCATCGTCATCGACCGTTCACCCGGCGGTTCCGTGATGTCGGGCTACATGATGCTGCAGGCCATGGAGACCTCCAAGGCCCCGGTCTACGTCGTCGTGAAGGGTTACGCCGCCTCGATGGCCGCAATCATCACGACCCTCGCCAAGCGCTCGTTCGTCTACCCGCAGACCATCGTGCTGCATCACCAGGCCTCGGTGGGCCTGGCCGGTAACGTTACCCAGCTCAAGGAGCAGCTCAAGTGGTCCAAGGTCTGGTGCGAACGCATCTTCGAGAAGGTTGCCGCGCGCATTGGTACTAACGTCGACGACTTCGTCGCCCAGATGTATAAAGGCACCTCGACCGGCGACTGGAAGATCCTCGGCGACGAGGCTGGCCGCCGCAAGTGGGTGACCGACGTCGTCGACCGTATGGCCGAAGACTCCCTGTTCAACGCCACGGCGGTCCCGCCGATTCAGGCTGAACCCAATCCCGATGGCTTTAACGCCGGCAAGGCCCAAGACGGCCGCGTCCGCCAGCAGCTCCCGCCTCTCGGGCCGTGCGATCTCTGGTGGATGTATGACCCCACCGTCGAATTCGTCCTCCGCTAATTTAAAACCAAAAACAACCTCATGCATCTCCGCACCTCCCTCCGCGTCCTCGCCCTCGCCGTCCTCGCGGCCACGCCTGGATTCGCCCAGCAGACCAAGGCCAAGCGCGTCGCCGCTCCGGCCGCCGACGCCCCGACCGCGGCTCCCGCGGCTCCCGCCGCCGCGCCGACCACCATCGCTCCAGGCGCCCCGATTCCGCGCGATGAGCTCACGCCCGAGCAGAAGGCTTCCATGAAGGAAGCGGATCGCATGCGCGGCGAGAAGGCCCGCATCGACGCCGAACTCGCCCTCGCTGAAGCGAAGCGCGCCGAAGAACTCGCCCCGCTTAACGCCGAAGTCGCCCGCCTGACCACCGAGCGCGCGCTCCGCCTCGCCAAGGCTTCCGCCGAAGCCGCCGCCCTCGAAGACGAGCGCGCTAAGCTCGAGCGCCAAGCCGCGCTTGAGGCCGCCCGTTCCGGCGCCCGCCTGACGGAGCGCTCCAACAAGATCCGCGAACTCGAAGCCGAAGCCAAGCAGCTCCAGCTCGAAGCCGCCAACACCATCGCCCGCCTCTCCAATGAGATCCAGCGCTTCCAGAAGGAGGACGAGGCCCGCAAGATCGCCAGCAAGGCCAAGCCGAAGTATCTCAAGGACCCGCTCGTCGACGGCGTGCTCTACATCAGCGATCGCCGCATCTCCTTCAACGGAGCCGTGACCGAGCAGCTCGCCGACTACGTCTGCACGCGCATCTCCTTCTATAATAACCAGTCGTCCGAGTTCCCGATCTTCATCGTCGTCGACAATTCCCCCGGCGGTTCCGTCGCCGCGGGTTACCAGATCCAGAAGGCCATGGCTGCCTCCAAGGCGCCGGTGCACGTCGTCGTCAAGGGCTTCGCCGCCTCGATGACCGCCGTCATCTGCACGCTCGCCGAGCGCTCCTACTGCTACCCGAACACCATCCTCCTGCACCACCAGGCTTCGAACGTCGTCCGCGGTAACATGACCGTGCTCAAGGAGCAGATCGATTTCACCAACCAGTGGTTCGACCGCCTCGCCACCCCTGTCGCCAAGAAGATGGGCATCTCGCTCCAGGAATTCGTGAAGCAGATGTACGCCAACGATTCCAGCGGCGACTGGCAGGCCTTTGGCGACAAGGCTAAGGAACTCAAGTGGGTCGATAACGTCATCGAGCGCATCGAGGAGACCGCTATCCTCGATCTCCTTCCCGTACCGGTCGCGCCGACCGCAATGCCGTCGCCGCTACCGCAGCCGCCTACCCGCACCGAGATCTCGGGCGTCACCTCGCGCGTCGACGACAAAGGTCGCCCGTATTTCGAACTGCCGGCCCTCGCCAATCCTTTCGACGCCTGGTGGCTCTACGATCCGCAGGGATTGTATCGGGCACGCTGAGCATCCCAAGGTAGGGACAGCACCACGTGCTGTCCTAGTAAGGCCGCCTATTGAGGCGGCCTTTTTGTTTTCAGACATGAACTCAAAGGGAGACCGGAGACCGGATAGGATGCTGCGGGCCGCCGTAGGGCGGCCGAGGGTAGGGGCGTGGCTTCGCCGCGCCCTCCGCTAAGGAGTGCACGATAAATCGTGCCCCTACCATGGTTCGCCCTGCGGCGAACTAGGGCAGCACGCGGTGCTGCCCCTACCTCCAGTCCCGCCACCTGCCACCTGGGCCCGCCACCCGCCACCCGAAACGGATCCAGCTATGTCGTGACGCGGTCCCGACCCTACCCATGTCAGGTGATGGCGGCTGGCGGTAAGCGGTTGGCGGTTGGGAAATGCATTACCCGACACCTGTTCCCGTACCTGAAGACCTGAACCTGATACCCGATGGCCGAGACCTGGGACCTGAGAATGGATTCACCTATGTCGTGACGCGGTCCCGACCCTACCTAAGGCACCCGCCACCCGAAACTTGCATCCACTTTTGCACCTTTGCACCTAGGACAGCACGTGGTGCTGTCCCTACCTGTCCCTACCTCCCGAGCCTATCCGACTTGCACCGTCTGAAATAGGCGGCTTGATGGTCGGATACCCCCCTTATGCGCACCTCGTCGCTCCTCGCCCTTCTGGCTTCGCTTGTCTTCGTGACGGCGGCCGAAGACGGCGCCCAAGTCTATAACACCCTCTGCGTCGCCTGCCACGGCCCCGACGGTAAAGGACTCAATGGCCTGCCGCCCCTGGTCGGCAGCGACTGGCCCAAGGGCCCGGCCGCGCGCTCAATTAAGATCGTGCTCAGTGGCATGGAAGGTCCGGTCGAAGTCGCCGGCAAGACCTACAACATCGTCATGCCCCCGCAGGGTGCCGTGCTCAGCGACGAGAAGATTGCCGCTGCGCTCACGTATGTCCGTAAAGCCTTCGCGGGCGGCGCTGGTGCCGTCACCCCCGACGAGGTCAAGGTCGTGCGCGCCGCGACCGCCCAGCGCACCACGCCCTGGACCGCCGAAGAGCTCCTGAAGGACCATCCGTTCCCGCCCGCCAAGACGGCACTCAAGAATCTCGTCGGCACGATGTACAAGGGCGAGTGGAAGGTCATGCCTGACTTCTCCACGCTCAAGCCTGCGCTGATGGAAGATTTCAACGTCGGCGTGATCGACCCCGACCAGTCTGGACTGAAGGACGCTTTCGCGATGGTCTGGACCGGCCAGTTCGACGCCCCGGCGGATGGTAAGTATACCTTCCTCTTCGACTGCGACGATTTCGGCGCCCTCTACGTCGGCGGCGAACGTATCGCCGAAGTGAAGGGTATCGGCCCCGTCGGCGGCCGCGCCAAGGAAGTCCCCGTGATCCTCAAGAAGGGTCTGACCCCGCTGCGCGTCGAGTATGTCGAGTTCGCTGGCCAGGAAGTCGTCGTGCTCGGCTACAAGGGCCCGAAGGATAAGGACTACAAGTGGCTCTCCAAGGCCAAGGGCGGCAAGGCCGGCAAGGCCGCCAAGCCGAGGGTCTTCATCCCGATTCAGCCCAAGGACGGCGTCGCCGCAATCTACCGTAACTTCATCGATAAGATCACCCCGCGCGCCATCGGCATCGGTTTCCCGAACGGCCTGAACATCGCCTACAGCGCCGACAATCTCGCCGCCGAGCTCTTCTGGAACGGTAAGTTCATGGATGGCGGTCACCACTGGACCGACCGTGGCGCCGGCAACGAGCCACCTGCGGGCACTAACGTCATCAAGCTCTCCGATGGCCAGGGCGTCCTGCTCGAAGGCGTCGCCGGCGACGTCGTTCGCTACGTCCGCGAGAAGGGGAAGGAAGAAAAGGAATGGAAATTCTCTGCGATCAAGGTCGCGGCCGAGTTCAAGGGCTACGACCTCGATAAGGCTGGCAATCCGACCTTCCGCTCCGCGGGCGAAGGCTTCGCGCTCACCGACGCTTGGTTGCCCGAAGAATATTCCGGTAAGGCCTCGCTCACGCGCTCGCTCAAGGTGACTGGCGCTAAGGCCGTCACGATTGTGCTAGCCCGCGACCTCGCGGTCAGCGGTCCGAGCGACGGTGTCTCCGAAATCGCCGGTGGCCTGCTGGTGCGCGCTGTCAGCGGCCCGGCTCCGAAGACCAACGCCAACGACAAGAGCCTCACGCTCACCCTCAAGCCCGGCGAGACCGCCGTGCTGGGTTACTCCTTCCGCTAACCCAATCACTGGAACCCACTTTTATGAAGAAGCTCTCCCTTATCCTCGCCCTCGCCGGACTCGCCGTCGGCGTGTCCGCCGCACCAGCCGCTCCGGCCAAAGCCGCCAAGGCTGCCAAGGCTGCCAAGTCTGGCAAGCTCGCGACGGTTGACTCCATCCGCGTCGCCGAGGCCCGCCAGTCCGATTTCTACGAACGCGTCGAGATTCCCACGCCCGCGGGCGAGGTGACCGAAGTGTCGTCGATCGCGCTGCTCCCCGGCAAGAAGGTCGCCATCGGCACCCGCCGCGGCGACATCTGGGTCGCCGAAGGCGCCTACGATGCCGACCTCTCCAAAATCAAGTGGACCAAGTACGCTTCCAACCAGCACGAGCCCCTCGGCATGTTCTGGAAGGAAGGTTCGATGTATGCGATGCAGCGTCCAGAGCTCACGCGCCTGACCGACCGCGATGGCGATGGCCGCGCGGACAGCTTCGACACCGTCAGCTCCCAGTGGGGCGTCAGCGGCGACTACCATGAATACGCTTTCGGTTCCGATCCGGATAAGAACGGCGACGTCTGGATGGTCCTCTGCCTGACCGGTTCGTTCCACGCCCACGCTCCTTGGCGCGGCTGGGCGGCCAAGATCACGCCCGAGGGTAAGTTCATCCCTGTTGCCTCCGGCATCCGCTCGCCAGGTGGTATCGGCGCCAATGATAAGGGTGATTTCTTCTACACCGATAATCAGGGCGTTTGGAACGGCTCCTCTTCGCTCAAGTGGCTCCGCGCTGGCTCGTTCCAGGGTAACCCCACCGGTAATAAGTCGGCCGCTCTCGCCAACTTCCCCACGCCGCCCGAGCCCACCAGCGGCTCGCGCACCCTCGCCGAGCGCTTGAAGTTCCCCGAGTATGTGCCACCGGCGCTCATCCTGCCGCACGGCAAGGTCGGCAATTCTCCGTCCGGCGTCGCGTGCGATATGTCCAAGGGCAAGTTCGGCCCGTGGGAAAGCCACATGCTCATTGGCGAGCAGACCGCTTCGCAGGTCCAGCGCGCCAACCTCGAGGTCGTCAACGGCCTCTATCAAGGCGCGGTCTTCCACTTCCTCGGTGGTTTCGAGGCTGGCCTGATCCCTGTCCGCATGGACCAGGAAGACGGCACGCTCTTCGTCGGTGGTTCCAATCGTGGTTGGGGTTCGCGCGGTTCGAAGAACTTCACCTTCGAGCGCGTGCGCTTCAAGGGCAAGGTCCCGTTCGAGATGCACGCTATCTCCGCCCGCAATGATGGCTTCGAAGTCACGTTCACGCACCCCGTCGACGCTGCTGCGGCCGCCGACGTCGCGAACTACTCCATGGATACCTTCACCTATATCTATCAGTCGAGCTACGGTAGCCCCGAGGTCGATCAGACCACGCCTACCGTCAAGTCCGCCACCGTGTCCGCCGATGGACTCAAAGTGCGCCTCATCGTTGACGGACTCGTCCGCGGTAACGTCCACCACCTCGTCCTCGGCGATATTAAGTCCAAAGCCGGCGAGACCCTGTGGCACAGCGAAGGGTGGTATACGTTGAATGAGATTCCAGCCGCGAAGTAAACTTCGCGGAGGGACAGGGGCAGGGACAGGGCTAGGTAATTTAAGAGGGGCGCCAAACGGCGCCCTTTTTTGTGTGGGTAGGGATGCGATGACATCGCATCCGCTGTCTTGAGGTAGGGACAGCACCACGTGCTGTCCTAGTTGTATCCGTTATCCGTTTCGGGTGGCGGGTGGCAGCCCCGGGTGGCAGGTGGCGGGTGGCTCTGAACTCATAGGGAGACCGGAAACCGGGAGGATGCTGCGGGCATGTAGTCATTCTCGGGTCCCAGGTCTCGGCCGTCGGGTATCAGGTTCAGGTCTTCAGGTACGGGTACAGGTCCCGGGCCTGATTCCCGCACCCGCACCCGCACCCGTACCTGTAGTCGAGACCTGGGACCTGAGAATGTGCCCCCAGCCAATCATCCGGTCTCCGGTTTCCCTTTGAGTTTATGTCGCCCCAACAAAAAAGCCGCCCGGGTGGGCGGCTTTTTTGATCCTTGTCTCTCGCGCTCAGAACGCCCGGCGGATGCTGATCGCGGCGGAGACGTCGTGGGCTTCGCCGACGGTGGAGACGTGGGCGGAGACGTTGAGGAGGGTATCGGCGCTGAGCTTGTGGTCGACGTCGAAGCCGAAGCGGACGCAGTCCGGGCGAGGAGCGACGCCAGGGAGGCTGAAGGCCACGCCGCCGGTGACGTCCTGGCCGGTGAGGGCCGGGCCGACGCCGTCGAAGCGGTGGATGGCTTCCACGCTGAGGAGGAGCTTGGTCTTTTCGGAGAGATCCTTGGAAGCAGTGACGCCGAGGCGGGCCTCAGTGGCGTTATGATCCTGCTCGTTGAACGAGGCCGGGAAGCCACCACCGGTTTCGGTGTAGGCGCCGACGATGGTCTGGGTCACGGTGTAGGAAGCGAAGGGCGCGAAGCCGAAGCCACCGAAGGTCGCGAGCGAAGGGGCGTCGACGCGAAGGCGAGCGGAGCGGGTGATGGTGTCGGCGACGCCATTAGAAAAGTCGGTCGAGCCGCCGCTGGTGTAGCCGCGGTTGGTCTTGGATTCCCAGGAGCCGACCATACCGAGCAGGGAGACGATCCACTGCGTGCCTTCCGGACGGTAGTCGAGTTCAGCGATGACGAAGTCGCCCTTCGTGGCGGAGGAGCCGCCGAAAGCGAGGTCCTGGTTCTGGACGGCATGACCACCGGCGACGCCGAAGAGGAAGGACTTACCGATGTTCCAGTTGATACCGGCTTCACCGCTGGTCACATGGACATCGCGGGTGCGGGAGGAGGAGCCGAAGTCACCGGTCGCCCAGGCCTGGGATTCCTTGCCCATGCGGTCGAAGGAAAGCATCGGACGGTGGTGGGCGCCTTCGAGCGGCAGGCCCGCGAGCGTGGTACCCGCGGCGTAGATGCGGTTCTGGTTGTTGATCGAGGACATCCAGGTGACGACGTCGGTGACGCCAGAGAAAGCCGGTCCGAAGTAGGACATTTGCATGCTTCCGGGATATGAACCGGAAAAAACATCCATTTCATTCATGTTACTATGGAAGTTGAACGATCCTCCAGAACTTCCCCAGTGGAAGTTCATATTTTGCATCTCAGATGACGTTAATTCTCTTCCGATAAAAACCGTCTGCCCGGAATACATGATTCCACCATGCCGATAGTCGTTGAGAGTTGTGAATGGTCCGCTGACCACCGTTCCGTCCGTCGCAGTAATTTTTAACCCCGTAAGCCAAGTGCCCGGGCCGGTTGTGTGGAAATCGGCATAATTCGGATCGAGTTGCGCCAAGTCTACTGAAAGGATCGCCGTCATCTTGGCGCTTCCGCTCGACCATTCTACGCGGTAATCCGTCGCGTCGAGTTGGGTGGCGGTGGCGGCGAGGAGGAATGAGGCTTTGAGCAGTTTCATGAGTGAGGATGTAGTAAATGAGCGGTAATGGCTTACAATCTAAATGGTCAGTTTTGACGATTAATCGGCATATTAATGATATGACGGAGGCATTCCAGGTGACGGGTGGCGGCCACCGGGGTATCGGCCATTCAGGAGTTGGCCCTTCAGCCCTCGGCCATCGGCTTCGGGTTCCCGCGAACGGACGCGACGCCGTCGCGTCCCTACCCAAGGCAGCTAGGGCAGCACGCGGTGCTGCCCCTACCAAAGGCAGACTAGGACAGCACGTGGTGCTGTCCCTACCTCATAATCTCACTCGAAACTAAACTCTCCATCCGTGGCTTCGGGCGGCGGGGGGTCGCCGGCGAGGATGGTGCGGACGAAGAGATCGCGGTGCTCGGCGCAAGGGCCGTGGGCGCGCAGGGCTTCGACGTGCTCCGGCGTGCCGTAACCTTTATGCGTGGCGAAGCCGTATTGGGGATAGCGCGCATGCATTTCGACGAGCATGCGGTCGCGTTCGACCTTGGCCACGATGGAGGCGAGCGCGATGGCGAGGCTCTTGCCGTCGCCGCCCTTGACCGATTCATGCGCCCAGGCGAATGGGCGCAGCGGGAGCCCGTCGACGAGCACGAGGAACGTACGCGCATCGGTGCGGCCGAAGAGCTCGCCTTCGGTGCCTGCGGCGGCGAAGAGGGGAGCGATGTGCCCGACGGCGAGTTTGGCGATACTGCGCGCCATCGCGAGACGGGTGGCGCCGAGAATATTATGCGCCGAGATTTCCATCACCGAACCCGCGGCCCAGGCGGTCTTGAGTTTTCCTTCGGCTTCCATTTTCGCGATGATCTCGCGAAATTCTGCGCGCTTCTCGGCCGTCAGTTTCTTTGAATCGTTCGCGCCGGAGAGTTTCCGCAGCCAGGTCGGTTCCCCGTAGAAACCGGCGTCGAGCAGCACGGCCGCGGCGATCACGGGTCCACAGAGCGAACCGCGGCCAGCTTCATCCACTCCCGTGATGCCCGGACGATCGGCACCTTTCTTGCGGTCGAATGATGCCAGTGAGGCCACGGCTTACTCCGCCTTCTTGCGGCGGACGAACGGTTTGGTGGCTGGCGGCTCGAGCCCACGAACCTCGTAGGCGGTCTTGAAGTGGAGCTTGGCAAAATTGACGAGGATCGCCGGACCGAGACGACCGACGAGTTCGATGCCGGCGTTCTTGGCTTCGGAGCCGGAGCCCTTGGGCAGCTGCACGCCACCATCCTGCGAGAGGCGGTCGATCTCCCGGACGAAGGCCGCGCGGGCGACGATGGAGGCCGCGGCGACGACAGGGTCGGATTCGGCCTTGGTGCGCATACGGAGGTCGAACTCGACGCCTTTGCGGGCGAGTTCCTTCTGCACGAGGGGTTCTTCAGTGAATTGGTCGAGCAGGCCCCACTTGGGGCGGCGCTGGTGCTGCAGCTCGAAATCCTTGAGGGCTTCTTCGCAGGAGGTCGCGTGCATCCAGCCCAGCAGGCGGTTGAGGTTCTTGCCGAAGCGCGAGTGCAGTTCGTTATACTTCGCCATGCGCATGAACGTGGTCTTCACCGCCACACCGGGGGTGGAGCGGATGATGCGGTCGAGCTCGGCGATCTTCGTGTCGGTGAGCTTTTTGGAATCCTTGATGCCGAGTTCGATCCATTCGCGGGTCATCTCGCCCGTCGCAATGACGCAGGCTGAGACCACTGGACCGAAGAGGTCTCCCTTGCCTGATTCGTCGAGGCCGGCGTGTTCTTCGAACCATTCCGGGTTGTTCGCTTCCTCATAGCCCAGGACCGCCTGGCCGGTGACATCGGGCTCGAGGGTGAATTTGACGAAGTCTTCGGTACCCTTGCCGGAGATGACGCACTTGCCGGACTTGTAGTGGACGATGTTCAGGTTCTCGCCCTTGAAGGCGAAGGCTGCATGGTCGACCGGGAAGGAGACCCAGCCCTTGGCGACGAGGATGGTGCGGAGCTTCGCGGCCTCAGCCACGTCGAGCTTCAGCGTGTGCATCGCCACCTTCTTCGGCTCGTCGTCGGAGTCCTGCTTTGCCTTTCGTGCCATGAGTCCCAAGGTCTACCCGAGTTGGCCACCGAATCCAGCCCCATCCATGCCCGCCGCGAAACCCGCCCGTAATGCCAGCATCCCTGCGATGCGCCGGGCGCTTTTGGCCTGGTTCGGTCGTAACCGCAGGCCGATGCCGTGGCGGGAAGAAGTCTCGGCCTATCGGACCGTGGTGTCGGAGTTGATGTGCCAGCAGACCCAGATCGCCACCGCGATTCCGTATTTTGAAAAGTGGACCGCCAAGTGGCCGGATTTCAAAGATCTCGCGAAGGCCGAAGAAGCCGAGGTCCTCGCGCTCTGGGCTGGGCTCGGGTATTATTCCCGCGCGCG
>JBEEKW010000059.1:0-11506 GCA_041168485.1 Verrucomicrobiota bacterium | reverse complement strand
ACCTATCGCCATCGGAACGGAGTCGGTATGGTCGAAACGCGTGCCGAACTGATGGCAGCTCCCGTGGCAGGTAGCCCCACCCATGCTCATCACCTCGCCGATTCGACGGTGGGCCCCGCCTTGCGGCAGGGTGAATTGCCTTATCTGCCATCCGTGACCACGGCGGCCGTCCGGAAGTCCGTGTTTATGCAACGCGGTGGCTTCGACGGTCGCTGGGTGCATTTCGACGTATTTTTCTGGGCCCGCCTAGTCCAGGACCATGGTTATCTCGTGGTGGATGATCATTGGACGCTCACGCGCGTACACCCCCAGCAGGTCGCGGTCGTCTCGCGCAAGAACCAGCGATCTTACCGTGACTTCCGGGATTTCTACCAGACGTTCGGCCCGGAAGCCCGTGATCGCTATGGATTGAGCCGGATCGCCTATTGGAAGTTGTGCCTCAAGCCGGCTTCGCAGGCGAGCGCACCACTCGTCGTCGCCCTGTTCAAGCGAGAGCCCGGAATATTCTTCGCCCAGCTCCAGGCGCTCCCTGTTCTGCTCTGGCCCGTGGTGCTAACGTTAACGGTCCGGAATTTTTTCCTGGAACGGCGTCGGCTCGGCCCACTGAGGAAGCTCGTGCCCGACGAAATCATCTTCGAATGAGCCGAATCGCCTTTTCGTGGAATGGCCTACCGCAATATGCGGCCCGTCAGCTTGCCGCCGCGAGCGCTGAGCTAGGGCAGGACTGCCCTGTGGTCGGCTCGCGTGCGCAAGTGCCGATTCAAGGAGTCGAGGCGGCTCTGGGCCGACCGGTACACTGGGTGGAGGCCTCACGTCCGACGACGTGGCGCGAACTCGGTCTGGATGTGCCGCGGGTTTTTTTCCAATCCGGCTGGGCCTATCCAGCCTTCAATGCATTAGGCGACGAAGTGCGCGCCGCCGGCGGCAAGGTCTGCCTGCTAATGGACAATAATTGGCGCGGCGATCTTCGCCAGATACTGGGAGCGCCGTGGTTCCGACTTTGTCAGCGGCGTAAGTTCTCGGCCGTGCTCGTCCCCGGGAAGTCCGGCAGGCGTTTGGCGCGCTGGTACGGAATGCCGGATGAGAAGATATTCGAGGGAATGTACGGCGCAGATCCACGGCTGTTCTTCAACGGCCCCCCGTTATCCGAACGCCCTAAACGCATCATTTTCGTAGGTCAGTACATCAAGCGGAAGGGGTGCGTGCCGCTTGCCCGGGCCTTCGCCTCTGTCGCCCCTATGCTCCCGGACTGGGAGCTCTGTATGTATGGCAGCGGACCTTTACAGTCAGCCATCCCCGACCATCCGCAGATCAGGGTCCATGGCTTCGTCCAGCCCGAGCAGCTTGGGGAGCTTTACCGCAACGCCCGCGTCTTTGCCTTACCCAGTTTCGCCGAAGCCTGGGGGCTGGTGGTGCATGAGGCTGCATTATCTGGCTGCCAGCTGCTGCTTTCCGCGACGGTCGGCTCGGCACCAGATTTCGCTATGCCCGCGAACGCCCGAACCTTCCGTCCGGGAGATGAAATCGGCCTGGCGTCCGCCATGGTGCAATTAGCTGAAACCGCGGAGCTCCAGGAGGCGCAGTCCGCCTCCGTCGCCGCCGCCCAGAGCCACGGCCCCGCCGTGTTCGCCCGTCAAGTCCACGCCATCGTGCGCCAGCTCTCTTAAAATTTATGCGTTATCTGATCACCGGTGCTGCAGGTTTTCTCGGCACCCATCTGGCCTCTCGACTTCTCGCCGAGGGACATGAGGTCATCGGCCTCGACAATTTTCATTCAGGAGCCGAGGCGAATATTTCCCGCCTCAGGCTGGATTCGAGGTTTCAGTTCGTTCAGCACGACGTGGTGACCCCGTACGACATCCCCTGCGAGGTCGTCTGCAATCTGGCTTGTCCAGCTTCGCCCCCGCATTACCAACGGGACCCGATTTACACGGCCAAAATCGCTTTCCTCGGCACGCTCCATGCCCTCGAAAATGCTGAGCGAAATAAGGCTAAGGTCTTGCAGGCCTCGACTTCGGAAATCTATGGCGACCCGCTCGTGCATCCGCAGCCCGAAGATTATCTCGGCAACGTCAACCCCATCGGGGTGCGTTCTTGCTATGATGAAGGTAAGCGGATTGGGGAGACGCTCTGCGCGGATTTTACCCGGCTCGGCCGAGTCGATGCCCGCTTGGTTCGCATCTTCAATACCTACGGGCCTTATATGCGAGCCGACGATGGCCGAGTGGTGACTAATTTCATCGCTCAAGTGCTGCGCGGTCAGGCGCTCACTCTTTATGGCGCCGGCAAGCAGACGCGCTCATTTTGCTATGCAGACGATTTGATCGAAGGTTTTGTCCGTATGCTGGCTCACCCGACTAATCCTGGGCCGATTAACCTAGGGACCCCGCATGAGTTCACGATGCTGCAGCTCGCCGAAGAGGTGCAACGGATTGCCGGGACCGCCCTTCCGCTGAAATTCGAACCGCTGCCGCAGGATGACCCCCGGCAGCGGCAACCGGATATCGCTAAAGCCCGCCGCCTCCTCGGCTGGGAGCCACAAGTACCTTTGGCGGCTGGGCTCGTGAAAACCATCGAGTATTTCAAAGCCTTACCTCGCGCCTAATGAAACCTCTGGTTAACAAAATCGTCTGCATCGGGGCCGGCTATGTCGGCGGCCCGACCATGGCCGTCATCGCGGATCGCTGCCCTGATATCGACGTGACGGTGCTCGATCTTAATGAGGTGCGCATCGCTGCCTGGAATTCGGAAGAACTTCCCATCTATGAGCCTGGGCTCGCCGCGGTGGTGAGTCGGGCGCGTGGCCGGAACCTGCGTTTTGTCGGCCAGACGGAGGGCGCCGCCCACGTTGCGGCGGCCGACGCGGTCTTTATCTCGGTCAATACGCCGACGAAAACGGACGGGGAGGGCGCTGGCAAGGCGTCGGACCTTCGCTATGTCGAGTCCTGCGCGCGCTTCATCGCTGCGCACGCTAAGGGCCACACGATTGTCATCGAGAAGTCGACGATGCCCGTCCGCGCCGCCGATCGCATCAAATCAATCCTGGCTTCCGCTGGTCTGGGTGTGACGTTCGATATCCTTTCCAATCCGGAGTTCCTGGCCGAGGGCACAGCCATCCGCGATCTCGAGCAGCCGGACCGGGTGCTGATCGGCGGGGAACGTCCCGAGCCCATCGCAGCGCTGGCGGAAATCTACCGGCGGTGGGTGCCTGCGGAGCGAGTGCTGAGCACGGATCTCTGGTCAGCCGAACTCTCCAAGCTCGTCGCCAATGCGTTCCTGGCGCAGCGCGTTTCCTCGATTAATTCTATCTCGGCCCTCTGCGAGGTCACCGGCGCGGATATCGAGGAGGTCGCGTCCGTGATTGGCACGGATTCACGCATCGGCCCAAAATTCTTACGCGCCTCCGTGGGGTTCGGCGGGTCCTGTTTCCAGAAGGACCTACTTTCGCTCATCTACATCAGTGAGAGCTACGGCCTGACCGAAGTAGCCGCCTATTGGCAGCAAGTCGTCGATCTCAATCAATGGCAGAAGCACCGCTTTGCTGACCAGATCGCCGCTCCCATTGCGACCGCCGAGGGAAGTCTCCGCGGCCGGCGAATCGCCATCCTCGGCTTTGCCTTCAAGAAGGACACCAACGACGTGCGCGAGACGCCGGCGATTGACGTATGCCGCCGGCTGCTGGCTAGAGGAGCCACGTTGGCCGTGCATGATTATAAGGTAACGCCGGATTCTGTTGCGTCGGAGATCGGCACTCAGGGGGTCGAGGTTGCGGCCACCCCTGAGGCCGCGCTGGCCGGGGCCGATGGTGTCGCCGTGCTCACCGAGTGGTCCGCCTACGCGAAGCTGGATTGGGCACGCCTCGCGGGCATGCTCAAGGCCGGCGCCGTCATTTATGACGGGCGCAATATCGTGGACGCTGAAGCGGTTCGTCGTGCGGGCCTGACTCTCCGCAGTATTGGCAAGGGCGGGCAATTCAACACCTGAGATGACAAGCTCCTCTGCGCGCGCTGTGGTTTGCTTCGCGGGACCACGTGATCACTACGAAGGCGCCGCTGCGCTGGCCGAATCCGGCCAGCTCGAGCGCCTAGTGACCGATGCCTATTTCGGCGCACAGGCCTGGCACGACTATGCGCCCGGCCCTATCCGTCGTTATACTGATGTGCGCCGGCATCCGCTGATTGAGGCGTCGGCTGTCTCTGTTTCCGTCAGCGCCTTCTTCTGGGAGTCCGTGGGACGTCTGTCCTGGTTGGGCCAGCAGGCCTGCCGTAACGGCAAGGATGCCGCTATCGGTCGGCACGCTGCTTGGGTCGCAGAACGCTCGGACGCCCATCTCCTAGCTTATAGCTATCACGCAGGCGCTGCTTTCAACGCCGGGCGAAATCTCCGAAGCAGGCTCCTTTTCCAGGTACATCCGCCGGTGTTACCCCTGCGTCGTCTCTATCAGGAGGAAATTGAGCGCGAGCCCGCCGCCCGCGCTTCGCTATCGGCCGAGATGGAAATGCTCCCGCTCGACGCCCACGCCGAGGCCGAGCAGGCCGCTCCGTCCCAGGCACAGGGAATCCTCTGCGCGAGTCATTTCACCCGACGCACGCTCCTCGAGGCGGGTGTGAGCGCGCCCATCAAGGTCGTGCCTTATGGCGTGGACGCCGCTTTATATCGATGTCGGCAAGTCGCTCCACGCGGTAAGTTCACCGTGGCCTTCGTCGGGGCCTTCACCCAGCGCAAGGGGGCTTTATACTTACTCAGGGCGTTGCACGGATTGGCCCCGCACGTCCGTCTCGTGATCTATACGAGGGCTCCCATCGATCCGGCATTCCGTGCGGAGTTCAGGAGTCTGGACGTCGAAATCAAGGCAGGCTTGTCCAATGCTCAATTAGCGGAGGATATCGTTCAAGCGGATGTCATGGTGCTGCCGTCGATTGCCGAAGGCTTCGGCTTGGCTATTCTCGAGGCCATGGCCTGTGGCGTCCCGGTAATCTGTACGCATAATACCGGAGGAGCTGACCTGATTACCGATGGCCAAGATGGCTTCGTCACCCCGATCCGTGACGTGGCGGCCCTCAAGCAGTTGCTCGAGCTGGGCTTGGCTGATCGCGCGCGGTTCTACGAGATAGGCCAAGCGGCGCGGAAAGTGGCGGAAGGTCTTACCTGGGCCAGGTACCGCGCTGGCTTTGCCGCTGCCTACCAAGCTTTGCTCGAAGAAGCCCAACTCTGAAGTCAGCAGGCGAACATTGAGCCGCGCATTTTGCGCGGCTTTTTTGTGCCAATGTAAGGTAGGGACAGCACCACGTGCTGTCCTATTTTATTTTAGGCCGCCGGATGGTGGCCAAGGGGTAGGGGCGCGACGGCGTCGCGTCCGTTCGCCAGGAAAGGGCAGGGCGGATATGGTCTTAGCTGAGATCCGATGACTTCACGGCTGCGGCTTCGAACGGACGCCACGCAGTGGCGCCCCTACCCATGACAGGTGGAAGCGGTTGGCGGTTAGCGGTTGGGAACGCAGATCACGCCACCTGCCACCTGGGGCCGCCACCCGCCACCTGAAACGTGTGACACTTAGGACAGCACGTGGTGCTGTCCCTACCTGTTGCATACCTTGCCAACTGGCCCACCGGTCAACTGGTCAACTAGTGTTGCCTCTCTCTGGCCCTCCGGCCCTCCAGTCCTCCACTCCTCCAGTCCTCCACTCCTCCAGTCCTCCACTCATGTCCCCTTGCCCCCATGCCCACTTGCCCCCTAGTTTCAACCCATGCCCCGCCCCCTGGCACTGATCTGCTTCCTCCTCCTTTCGGCCGTCGGCCATGCGGGCGGTTTATTCGATGCTGGCGCCTGGGCTCCGATCGTCCTGCCGGCCGAACCCGAGGTCGATGAATGGCACGCCGCCCGCACGCTCGCCGATTGGTGCGAGCGCGTCTCGGGCGTTCGTCCGGTCATCGTGCACGAGACCAAAGGCGTCCGTGGTCCCGAACTCGCCATTTATGTCGGTAAGACCGTCGGCGCGAAGTTCGCCGGTATCTCCGCTCCGGTCGCCGAAGGCGATACCGCCCGCCGCGCGGTCGTCGGCCAGTCGGTCTACCTTGTCGGCAATAATCCCGCGGCCACCCGCATCGCGGTCGGGCGTTTCTGCGAACAGCACCTCGGTATCTTCTTTGCCTTCCCGGGAGAGCAGGGCGCGGAATGGAAGCCACGTTATCAGATAGGCTTCCCGGGCCCCGACGAATTCACGCCTGACTTCCGCTGGCGCCAGCTGAGCGGCCTGAACGAATTATCCTCCGACTGGGCGTTCTCGGTCGGTTACGGTCGCACCCCGGAATTCTCCCACGGCCTCTACCGCGTCTTCGACCGGAAGGTCTGGCAGGAAGAGCCGATGCTCTTCCCGCTCGTCGGCGGCAAGCCCGTCGAACCGAAGGGTAATGGTCTGGATCCGAATCCGCACCTCGACAATCCGCGCGCGCCCGAAATCGGCGCCCGCTATGCCCGGGAGTTCTTTCGCAAGAATCCGGAAGCGTTCTCCGTCGCAATGGGCGTCAACGACACCTTCTCCTTCGATGATAGCGCCCTCTCCGAAGGCTGGTTCCGCGACCGTCCGGTCCGCACGGATTACGTCTTCGGCTTCCTGAACAAGGTCGCTGATTCCGTTTGGGCTCCCGGTGGCGACAATGACGGTAAGAGCCATGCGATCGGCGCGCTCGCCTATATGCAGACCCTGCGAGCACCGACGATTAAGCTGCGCCCCGAAATCTTCCCCTGGGTTTGCATGGAGCGTATCGGCTATGGCTCCGCGGAATTCGTCGCGCAAGACCGTGCTAATCTCGCCGCCTGGGCGAAGTCCGGTGTGAAGCGCCTTGGGGTCTATGATTACCTTTATGGTGCCGACGTCGCCTCGCCGCGCGTCAACTTCACAGCGCTCACCGGCTCCATTCGGGCCACCCACACCGCTGGTGCGACCGGCTGGTATGCCGAAGCCTATCCGCTCTGGGCCTTCGACGCCCCGAAGCTCTGGCTGGCCGCGAAATTACTCGAGAATAAGCACGCCGACGCGAGCGCGCTCCTTAAGAAGTGGTTCGACGCTGCCTATGGACCCGCGGCCGCGCCGATGCTCGATGCGTATGTACAGATCGAATCCGGCTGGCGCCGCGACGCGCAGATTGGCGGCAAGGACGCCTTCCTTCGCCATTTCCGTGACCAGCGCGGGGCGCTCGTCCTTTCCGCAGGTGAAGTCGCGGAAATCTCGGCCGCCATCCGGTCGGCGCAGGACGCGCAAATCTTAGCGGTGCGACAGACTCCGAGCCTCCGCCGCCAGGCCTGGCGCCTGCAGCAGTTCGCCGAAGCCTGGGAGCTTTATCTTGGTTATCGTGAAGCCGTGCAGGCGCGCCAAGTCGTGCCCGATTTCAGCGCCCGTCTCGCCTCCCTGCGTCACCTCACCGCGGTCGAGTCCGACTACGCGTCCAAGGAAGCCGCCTTCAACCGCGTCTGGGGCGCGTACGGCTGGCCGGTCAGTTGGAGCACGTTCCCCGCCGAGAACCCGCGCGCGCAGTGGTCGGAGCGTTATCTCGTGGAAGGCGACCCCGCTCCGCTCGAAACTTGGGCCAAGAACGATATGCCCAAGGGCTGGCTAGCTTATCGGGTCGCCCAGCAGGCCGAAGCCCCCGTCGCGCATCGCCACGACTTTTCGTCGCCCGAAGCCAAAGAAGACCTCGACCTCGCGCCTCATGCTAAAAATAAAGTCGATCGCCTGCCCGCCGGCCTTCGCCTTATTGCCCCTGCTGGAAAGGTGGGCCCTGTCGTCGTTCCGGTTCCGCTAAGCGCTGGTCAGCTCGTGCGCCTACAGCTCTGGACCTGGGCCGAACGCCTGAACATCGCTGAAATGCAAGTGAGCGTGACCCTCCGCTTCACCGGCCCCGGCGGCAATTCCGAGGTCACCCAGGTCTGTCACCCGCGACAAACCGTCGTCCCTGCGATGACGCCGACTTGGGCCACGGGGCTAGAATATGAAATCGCTTTCAAGGGCGGGGCCTTCATCCAAGAGGCCACCGTGCAACTGATCGACCTTCCTGCATCTTCGGCCCGCTGATGTTCAAGCGCGCGTTCGATATCGTCTTCTCGGCGGGCTGGCTCATCGGCTTCGCGCCGCTCCTACTTATCGTCGCAATCCTCGTGCGCCTCAAGCTCGGCTCGCCCGTGCTCTTCATCCAGGAACGTCCGGGCTTCCTTGGACGCCCATTCCGCATGGTCAAGTTCCGCACCATGACTGATGAACGCGGACCCGCCGGCGAACTCCTGCCGGACGAACAACGCCTCACTCCCTTCGGCAAGTTCCTGCGCGCCACCTCCCTCGACGAATTCCCCGAGATGTGGAATGTCCTGATCGGCGACATGAGCGTCGTCGGCCCGCGCCCGCTGCTCATGCGCTATGTGTCGCGCTACAGCGCCTTCCAGGCCCGCCGTATGGAAGTGAAGCCCGGTGTCACCGGCTGGGCGCAGGTCAACGGACGAAGCGCCATCGGGTGGGACGAGAAGTTCGCCCTCGATGTCTGGTATATCGATCACCGCTCCTTCTGGCTCGATATGAGAATCGTCGTCATGACCTTTTTCAAGGTCCTGGCGCGCAGCGGCGCGGAGCGCGATAAGAACGCGCCGCCGTTGGAAGAGTTCCGCGGAGCGGAGAAGCAGTAATTAGTTGGCCGGTTGGCCAGAGAGATACAGCGTTGGTTGACCGGTTGAACGGTTGGCCAGTTGGCCAGAGAGAGAGAAGTAAGAGTTAGTTGAACTGTTGAAAGGTTGGCCGGTTGGCCAGATGCAGACCCGGGCAGAGGGTGAGTCAGGATTCAGATGACTTCAGGCGCTCTTGTCGCATGCGGATGAGGCCGCCGAGCAACCTCGCTACTTCAGCTCTCCTTTCCGATAGGCGTTGATACTCCGCCATCTCGATCCAGCCGAGATCGTGGCCTATCCAAAGCTGTGTCTCCAGTTCACTTAATGAACCCCTAGCGATAAGCAGGAACCTCAGGGACTCCTTATTAGTCCCGCGGTCGTTTCCTTCAGCAATATTCGAGGGAACGGATAAAGCAGCTCGGCCCAGTTGGTCGCAGTAAGCATAGTGGCCTCGCAGTTTTGAAGTAGCGCACAGCCGGTAGATATCGGAAGCGAGTGCCCGTGACTGCTTCCAGACCATCAGGTCTCGGAATGTGAAAGGCTCGGTGTTAGGCGGCGGTTTATCCATGTACCCATCATCTATCACACTCTCGTTATTTCACGAAAACTGATCTGAGGACTTAAGCCTGACTCTGCCCACTCCTTAGTCCCTAGGTGCTTCCCCCTCCGGCCAACTGGCCAACCGTTCAACTAGTGTTGTCTCTGTCGCTGTCCCCTTGCTCCCGTGCCCACTTGTCCCCTAACTACCCGCATGTCCCAACGGCCTCTTGGTTTCGGTATCTGGGGAACCGGCATGATTGCTGAGTTCCACGCGAAGGCGCTCGCCGAGATCGCCGGCGTGAAACTGACATCAGCCTATAATCGCTCGGCCGCCAAAGGGCGCGAGTTCGCCGCCAAGCACGGCATTGTCTTTGCGGAGACGCCCGAAGCGCTCCTTGCAGACCCAGCGGTCGACATCGTCTGCCTCTGCACGCCCAGCGGCGATCACCTCGCCCCGGCGCTCGCCTGCGCCAAAGCCGGCAAGCACGTCGTCGTCGAGAAGCCCCTCGAGGTGACCCTCGCCCGTTGCGATGAACTCACCGCCGCCTGTGCCAAGGCCGGCGTGACGGTCGCCGGTATCCTGCCCCGCCGTTTCGGCGCCGGTGCGGTCGCGCTTAAGTCCGCCCTCGGCGCGGGCCGCTTCGGTCGTCTGACCATGGCCGGCGCGCTCATCCCTTGGTGGCGCACTCAGGCCTATTATGATTCCGCAGCCTGGCGCGGCACGTTCGCCCTCGATGGCGGCGGTGCCTTGATGAACCAAGGCATCCACACCGTCGATTTGCTTCTTTGGCTACTCGGCGCGCCTAAGCGCGTTTCCGCTACCGCGGGCCTGATCGCTCACGAGGGTATCGAGGTCGAGGATATCGCGTCTGGCTGGATTGAATTCGCCAACGGCTGCCGCGCAACGCTCGCCAGCTCGACCGCGTGCTGGTCCGCGACGGGCTTCCCCGCCGAGATCCGCATTCACGGTACGACCGGAGCCGCCGTCTTGCGCGACGATAAGTTGACCGCCTTCGAATTCGAGAAGCCGTTGCCCGCGGACGCCACGGTCATCGCTCCGGCGACCGAAGGCGGTGGTGCTGGCGCCAACGATCCGAAGGCTATTGGCCATGCCTGGCATCGCGCAAATCTGGAAGAAGCCGTCGCCGCAATCCGAGCGGGACGGCAGCCCGCCGTTAACGGGGCTGAAGGTCGTAAGGCGGTCGAACTCATCCTCGCCCTCTATCAGTCTGCGCAGGCAGGCGGAACGCCGGTGGATTTGCCACTTATGCGTGATCCAGAGCTTCGGAAGCTGGGCGAGAAGAAATAAGCCCTGGCCGCGTAAGCCCTGGCCAACCGGCTTCACCCCCTCTGGCCAACGGGTCAACCGTTCAACTGGTCAACTATCTGTGTATCGCTCCGGCCAACTACTAGTGATGTGTTCCCCGGCCTTCGGCCGCCTTTTTTCTGGCTTAAAACACCCGCTTCCCCGAAATTACTCACCACTGCTTATGCGTATTTTGGTCACTGGCGGCGCGGGCTTTATCGGGTCGAATCTGACCCGCCTTCTGGTCGCGGGCGGCCATGCCGTCACGGTCATCGATAAGCTTACCTACGCCGGTAACCTGTCCTCCCTTTCTGAACTCCAGGGCAAGCCGGGATTCACCTTTATCCAGGCCGATATCTGCGACGCCGAGGCCATGCGCCAGGCCTTCGCTTCGTCCCAGCCCGAAGTGGTTATGCACCTGGCCGCCGAATCCCACGTCGACCGCTCCATCGACGGCCCGGGTGAGTTCATCGCCACCAACGTCACGGGCACTTTCCAGCTCCTCCAGGCCGCTCTGGGTCACTGGCGCTCCCTTTCAGGTGCCGCGAAGGATGCCTTTCG
The DNA here is from genome assembly GCA_041168485.1 of Verrucomicrobiota bacterium. GTDB lineage: Bacteria > Verrucomicrobiota > Verrucomicrobiia > Opitutales > UBA953 > UBA953. The sequence goes on along the minus strand of JBEEKW010000059.1, from coordinate 447 downwards.
CTTCCTGCACGTCTCGACCGACGAAGTCTTTGGCTCCCTTGGTCCGACCGATCCGGCTTTCAACGAGTCGACCCCTTACGATCCGCACTCCCCGTATAGCGCCAGTAAGGCTTCGAGCGATCACCTCGCCCGCTCCTGGATGGACACCTACGGCCTACCGGTCGTGGTGACCAACTGTTCCAATAACTACGGCCCTTACCAGTTCCCCGAGAAGCTGATCCCCGTCGTCATTCTGAAGTGCCTGCGCGGCGAATCCATCCCGGTCTACGGCAAGGGCGAGAACATCCGCGACTGGCTCTATGTCGACGACCATGCCCGCGCGCTCCTCGCTGCGGTCGAGAAGGGCCGCCCCGGCCGTACCTACTGCATCGGCGGCGACAACGAGCGCCGGAACATCGACCTCGTGAAGCTGCTCTGCTCGCTGCTCGACGAATTCCGTCCGCGCGC
>JBEEKW010000058.1:0-12038 GCA_041168485.1 Verrucomicrobiota bacterium | reverse complement strand
GGTCTTCATGAGACCCCTATTTCCAAGCTGCCGCCGAGCGGAGTCAAGCGGTCAGCCGACGATCAGCCAGACCGCCGCGAAGGCCGTGAGCCAGGCTAGCACGGATTCAAAGGCGTTCTGCGGCATACGTTTCAAGATCAGCCAGCCGAGCACGATGCCCGCGATGACCCCGGGGAGTAGGATAATATTGGTCATCAGTGACGGTCCGGTAACGAGGCCAAGGCTGCCGCTGAAGGGCAGCTTGAAGAGATTGATGAAGAGGAAGAAGCGGCAGAAGACCCCGAGGTGCTCTTTTTTCTCTAATCGCTGGGCGAGCAGGTAGACCGTCATCACCGGGCCGGCGGCGTTGGCGAGCATCGTAGAGATGCCAGCGATGCCGCCCATGCCCCAAGTGAAGGTACGGTCGCGGGTGAGGGCGAGGAGCTGCTCCCGGCGGCGATTGAGGACGACGTTGAAGGCGAGGAGCGCGAGGATGAGTATCCCGATGACGACGCGGGCCGTACCGTTGTCGACTCGATCGAGGAGCAGCCAGCCGAGGAGCACGCCCACGACCGCGGCGGGGATCATTGGGACAATCTGCTTCCAGCTCCCACCATTGCGGTTGATCAGGTAGCCCATCAGGTCGGCCACGATGAGCATCGGGAGCACGATGCCCACGGAAGGCTTCGCGTCGAAGATCTTGGCCATGATGACCACGTTAAGCGTCGCCGTGCCCGCCAGGCCGGACTTCGAGAGCCCGATGCACATCGCCCCGAAGAGCGCGAGCAGCAGGATCCATCCGTCGGCGGGGAGTAAGGTCTGGCTATGGATCCAATCGAGCATCCACCGCAGTGAGTCGGATTCCGACTCAGCGGGCGAGCGTCATCATCCGGTGGCGGAGGTTACTTGACCTTCTTGGCGGCCTTAGCTTTGGGTGCACCGGCCTTGGGGTAGCGGACGACTTCGACATCGTTTTTCTGGGCTTCGCCGAGGGTGGATCGTCCGTCCATGATGAGTTTCTCCAGTAGGGTTTTCATTGTAGTCACCCGCTCAGGCTGTTCGGCGGCGAGGTTCTTCGTCTCGCCGAGATCGCTGCTGAGGTCGTAGAGCTGGGCCGGCTGGGTGGGGATATATTTCCAACTACCTAGGCGAAGGCCGGGCGTGCCGGCCGCGGCACAGCTGATTGCGTTCTGGCGCGTTGGGGTGGATGAGCCTTTGAGCAGAGGGAGGAAGCTGAAGCTGTCTTCGGCGGCGTTTGCCGGGAGCTTCGCCTGAAGGATGTCGCCCACGGTCGCGATGATATCGGCTTGATGGACGAGCTGATCGCACGTCGAACCGGCGGCGACCTGGCCCGGCCAGCGGGCGACGAACGCGACGCGATGGCCGCCCTCATAGACCGAGGTCTTATAGTCGCGCAGTGGGCCGCTGGGGAAGTGGCCTTGTTTCTCGAGGTCCTTGACGCCGACGTAGGACGCGAACCCGTTGTCGCTCGTGAAGAGCACCAGCGTGTCCTTGGCGGCGCCGCTAGCCTCGAGGGCTGCGAGCACCTTGCCGACGGCGGCGTCGGTTTCCATGATCAGGTCGGCGGCGGCGTTATTGAGGCCGCTCTTGCCCTTCCACTCTTCATTCACGGCCAGAGGCGTGTGCGGAGTCGTCAGGGGAAGATAGAGGAGGAACGGCTCAGGCTTGCGGGCGGCGTTGGTGATGAAGGTGCAAGCGCGCTCGGTCAGTGCGGGCAGGATGGCTTCGAGTTTCCAATCGGGCAGGGCCGGTCCCGGCGTGCTGGCTAGGTGGTTACGGAAGAACTCGGCGGGCAGGGGCACGCTCGGAATCCCAATCGTGCGGTCGTTCTCGATGAAGCAGTAAGGCGGCCAATTCGGAACGTCGGTACCGAAGTAAGAATCGAAGCCCCGGGTCGTCGGCCCGCCGGAGATCTTCTGGTCGAAGACCTTGGCCCAGGTGGCACGATTGGTTTCGGGCGAAGACTTATCGGCTTCCTTGAAATTGCGGAACAGGGTGCGGTCGCCTTCGGGGATCGGCCAATCCCAGCCGAGGTGCCATTTGCCGATGGCGGCGGTGCGGTAGCCGTGTTGCTTGGCCAGGCTTGCGACCGTCAGCCGGTCCGGAGCAATCAGCGGTTCGCCGAAGACGCCGACGATGCCCGACTGCAGGCGCGTGCGCCAGTGGTAGCGGCCGGTGAGCAGCGCATAGCGCGACGGCGAGCAGACGCCTGAGGAGGAGTGTCCGTCCGTGAAGCGCATGCCTTCGCTGATGAGTTTATCGAGATGCGGGGTCGGGATCTTGCCGCGCGTCGGATTGTAGGCGCGGATGTCGCCATAGCCGAGATCATCGGCCAGGATGATGAGGATGTTAGGCTTACGCGCGTCAGCCGCGCAAAGGGTCAAAGATAGCAGCAGGGAAAGCAGCAGGCGCATGGGGGTCAGCCCACCTTAGGCTGACCTGCGCACCATTCAACCCACATGTCACGGAAGCTGACCTCGAGTTTACGGGTGAATCCCTCCGCACTGAGTAATGGCGAAGCCTGCATCCGGGACCGTAGGCTAGCACGAAGTGCGGTCAGGGCCGATTTATCTTTGGAGAGGCGGATAGCGGTCTCGACGTAAGCATCGACGGACGGCACGGCGAAGTCCGCAAGGCCGACGTTACTGAGGATGCTCAAACCGGCGCGGCCGAGATTGCGTGGGCCGATGAGGCTGACGACCGGCACGCCCATCCAGAGGGCATCGAGGGTGGTGGTCATGCCTCCGTAGGGGAACGTGTCGAGTGCGAGGTCGATCTCGTGGTAGCGGGCGAGCAGGGCGCCTTGAGAGAGGTCGGGCGTGGAGGGCAGGTAGTCAGCGAAGCAGATCTGCGCCTGGGCGACCCCGAGCTTCGTGAGCGCTTCGGTGAAGCGACGGCGGTGACTGCCTTGTTTGGCGAGGAGCAGGAGGCGGGCGTCGGGTCGGGCCAGCAGGATGCGGGCCCAGGCACCGAGGACTTCATCGTTGATCTTGCAGGAGTTGTTGAGCGAACCGAACGTGAATGGGCGTCCCTTCCCAGACGGCAGTTCGTTGACTGCAGGATGGCCGGCGGGTGGCTCGTAGCACGTCCAGCAGTCAGGAAGCAGGCAGGCCTTTTCGCCAGCGGCCGCGATTTGATTGCCGGCGGGCGGTTCCAGGTGCGTGTCGGTGAGCCGGTAGTCCATCGTCGAGAGTCCGGAACTCTCAGGGTAGCCGAGCCACGAGACCTGAACCGGGGCCGGTTTCAGTGCGAAGACATCGAGACGGTTGTCGGAGGTGTGGAGGGAAAGGTCGACGAGGATGTCGATCTGGTCTTCGCGGATGCGGCGGTCGAATAGGTCGACCGGCCAGCCAGTGGTTTCTCTCCAGCCGTCGGCATGGTCGCGGAATTTCTGTCCGAACGCATCCGGATGGGCGCCGGCATAGCAGAAGATCTCGAACTGGGAGCGGTCATGCCGGGTGAGCGAGGGTAGGAGGGCGCGGCCGACAACGTGGTCGCGGAGGTCGGGCGAGATGAAGCCGATGCGCAGCTTGCGAGTTGGGATGGGCGGGTTGGCGTGAGGCGTCGTCGCCTGGACATGGCGCCGGTTCCATTCTGCGTGCTGTTCCGCCAACGCGCCGTCGGTCGTGGCGGGATCATAGTGCATGATCAGGATCAGGTTGCTACGGATCTCCTTGGAGTCGGGCTGGAGTTCGACGCAGCGGCGGAGCAACTGGATAGCCGGCCCGGTCTCTCCGAGCTCCTTATGGATCACGGCCAAGTTATTCAGGGGAATCGTATTATTCGGCTCGATACGGAGCGCGTGCTGAAAAGCTTCGGCCGCGCCGTCGAGGTCGCATTCCGCTTGGAGCATCGCGCCGAGGTTCGTCGCGGCGGAAAGGTCGGCCGGCTGGCGATGCAGCATATCGCGGTAATGGGCGATGGCTTCCAGGGTTAGGCCAGCCGAGTGCAGGGCTAGGCCGAGCTGAAGTTCGCAGGCCTGGTTGTCCGATTGCAGGGAGAGCGAGAGACGATAGGTGGCTAGGGCCTCCGACCAGCGCTGCAACTGCAGGAGCGCGTTGCCGCGGTTATAGTGATGGGAAGCCGTGTCGGGTTGCAGCTCGATGGCCCGGTCCAGGCAGGCGAGGGCCTCTACGGCTTCACGCTGTTCGAGCAGGCGGGCACCGAGGTTGGCGTGGTAGTGGGGGACGTTGGGCTGCAGCGCGATGACGCGCCGGAGGTTGGCGAAGCCCTCGTCCTTGCGCCCCGTGTCCACTTCGACCAGTCCGATCAGGTGGACGAGGTCGGTCGCCTGGGGGAAGTGCTGTTGGAGCTGGCGATAGAGGTTCTCCGCCTCGACGAGTTTTCCCGTGCGATGGAGTTCCATCGCATGGTTAAGCGCGGCCTGGGGGTCGGGGAACTGCACGTAGTGAGCGAAGCCGTTGTCGTCGAGATAGCCAGAATCAACTCATCAGGTGCGGGACGCGCACTGCTGGCGGATCATTTGATTTCTTGGTAATCAGAGGTGAGGGTAAGTTTGTCGGCGTAAGCGTTGATATACCAAGCGGTCGTGCCAGGAGGCAGTGGGGCGGACGCGGTCGTGCCACCTCCACCGCTAGCGGCCGCGGCTGGCGTCTCGACCCACTTGCGCGTGCCCGTGAAGCCTTTGTCGGTCGTCGACACGAGTACCGCGCGAGTGAGTGGCTTAACGGAATGGAAGACCGCGATTGCGTGTCCGTCCTTCGTCGTGGCTGATGGGGAACTGCCCCAGGGCTTGCCGGTCTCGACGACGCTCTTCGCAAAAGCGTAGCTATCGGGCGGGTTCCAGCCGGCGGGGTGGCTGTGCCCCATCTTGGAGATGAGTGAGACCATGCGAGGGCCGGGCGTCTTACGGTAGTGTTCAGCCTGGCAGCCGAGCGGGAAGTGGGCATCCAGTGGCCAAGACAGCCAGAGCACCGGCATCTTGACGCGGTCAGCGTAGTTCATGCCGTCCCAGACCTGCTTATAACCCTCGTTGTCGTGTAGTGCTCGGCCCCAGTGGTTCTCGGCGTCGAAAAGGTGGCCGCAACCATAGGTCGGGATGCCGAAGGCGAAACGTGCATCCAATCCGATGACCGTGCTGGTAATCACGCCGCCCCAGGAGATGCCCATCACGCCAATCTTCGACGCGTCGACTTCGGGAAGGGAGCGGAGGAGGGAGTTAGCCAGCATCGTGTCGGCCAGGGCGTGATACATCCATTGTTCCTTCAGCGGGAGTTTCGTATCGGCGAAGGTGCCGTCGCGGGCGGGTCCGGCAAAGGCATGACGCGCCCACGAGCTGCGGCCTTTTACTTTGTTTTCGTTCACGTCGGTCTGGCCTTCGACGGCGATGCTGATGGCCGCGAAGCCTTGGGCGTTCCATTTCTGGACCCATTCCTTGAAGGCCGTGCCGCCGCCGCCGTGGATGAGCACCATGCCAGGGACCTTGCCTTCGCGTTTCGCGGGCAGACCAATCCAAGCGAAGACGCGCGTCGGCTTTCCTTGCCAAGGCAGCGCGTCGTAGAAGATGGCGCGGACTGTGCCGTCGGGCTTGAAGCCCTCGGCTTCATGGACCTTAGGCGCCTGAGCGCAGGCGTCGACGAGACCAAGCACTACCTTGCGATCGGCGGTGGCCTCGGCGAACAGGGCGGAGGAGAGCAGCAGGAGAAGCAAGGAGCGCACGGTATTATTTGGCTACGCGGACGTTGCGAAAGCCGGCGCCATCGCCGAATACCAGAAAATCGACGGAGGTCTTGTCCTTAGCGAGGCTGGGATGCTTGCCCTTGAAGGTCTGATCGTTGACTTGGACCGTCACCTCGTCGCCCTTGAAACTTAGGCGTATTGGATACCATTCGTCGGCCGCGAGCTTCAGGTTCTTCTTGGCGATGTCCTCCGTGGCGGTGGCGGCTTCGCCCTTCGAGGGGTTCTTCGTGAGGATCGTAGACGTGCGGGAGACCACGAGGCGGAAGCCTACCTCCCCAGAGCCGAAGCGCAGGGAGATGCGGTTGGCGCCCTGGAGGTTAAGTTCGCAGTCGAAGGTGCCGTCGCGGAAGGCTAGCGGGGTGCGCAGACCAGCGGCTTTTTCCGAGCCGCCCTTGGGCTTGGCGAAGACGCCGCCGTCGCGGGCAGACCATTCGCCGGCGGAAGCGACCCACGGCTTGCCCGGGAGTTTCGCTAACGGTTCATCGAGGGAGAGCGCACCGGTCAGAGCGGGAAGGGTGGCGACGCCGACGCGCAGGGGTTTCACGTCAGCGGCAGGCAGTTCGCGGCTGAAGCCGCCGTCGCGGTAGCGTCGGAGGAGATCCCTCAGTTCGGCAACGACTTCGGGATGCTCCGCGGAGACGTCCTTCGTCTCGGCGGGGTCAGCGACAGTATCATAGAGCTGAGAGTGGAACTGGCCCTTCCGAGTCTTGCGGACACCGTCCTTGATCTCTTCGACGGGTGCGCCCTCGATCCACTTCCAGCGGCCCTTGCGCACGGCGAAGACGCCGTCGGCGCTGTGGACGATCATGTCCTCCCGGCCTTTGACGTCAGCTGCGCCCGTGAGCACGGACAGGAAACTGCGGCTGTCTTCGGCTCCGACCTCCTTGGTCGGCAGCGGTGTGCCGACGATCTCGGCCGTGGTCGCGAGGATATCAACGATGCTCACCATCTGCGGGGCGGTGGAGCCAGCGGGCACCTTGCCGGGCCAGCGGGCGATGAAGGGCACCTTGAAGCCGCCCTCCCAGACGTCGTGTTTACTGCCGCGGAGCGTGCCGTTAATCTTCAGTCCAGCCCTGATGGCAGTCGTCTGGAGGAGACGTTCGTTCTCGGGCCTGAAGACGCCGCCGTTATCGCTCGTGAAGAGCACCAGCGTATCCTTCGTCGCACCCATCTTGTCGAGCGTCGCCAGGATGCGACCGACGCTCTGGTCGAGTTCGTGAATCCAGTCGCCGTAGGGTCCGGCCGCGCTCTTGCCGGCGAGATTCTTATCGGGCGTGATGGGATTGTGGACCGCGACCGGGGCGAAATAGAGGAAGAACGGCTGATCTTTCGGCTGCGCTTCGAGCCAATCCGTAGCCTTGTCGGTCAGCACCTTCATTACGCGCTCCTTTTTTCGGCGAGGTGCGTCGATCTCGAGAATCTTGGCCTTGCCACTCTCGGTATCCTCGGGTCCGTAAGTCGCCTGGTAGTCGTCGCTGTCGGCGGCTGGTCCGGCGAGCTTCATGCCCGCGGGAATCTGGCCGGAGCGAAGGCCGTAGACAAAGCGGTTCTCGACGTAGACGCCGGTGAGGTCGCCGTGGTTGCTCGGCACGCCGAAGTGATAATCAAAGCCGATATCTAGAGGGCCAGGAGAAAGCTCAGCCTTATACTCTGTCCGCCACTTCGGGTCTTCGTTCTCTTTGCCGTAGCCGAGGTGCCATTTGCCGACGGAGGCCGTGCGGTAGCCTTTCTGCTTTAGTAGGGAGGCCAGGTTCACGCGCGTGGGCTCGATGTGGAGCGGCGAGAATGTGCCGAGGACTTCGTGCTTCAGGGTCGTGCGCCAGCAGTAGCGGCCGGTCAGCAAGGAGTAGCGGGTCGGCGAGCAGACCGAGGAGGTCGTGTTGCCGTCGGTGAAGCGTCGACCTTCGGCGGCGAGGCGATCGATGGCGGGCGTACGAACCAGCTTGGGGTCGGCGCCATAGCAGCCGGCGCTACCGTAGCCGTAGTCATCGGCGAGGATGACGATGATATTGGGCCGATCAGCGGCGGAAGCCGTCAGCGTGAGGAGTAAGCAGAGCAAAGTACGCATGGGATTATTTTCCTTCGGCGGCCCACTTTTTCATCTGGGCGATATTGCCTTCAACCAGGGGGTTTCCCTTGCCTACGTAAGGCTTCATGTCGCTGTCATACATGGCCATGGATTCGGGGCCGGGGTCTTTGGTCGCAATCATCTTGGCATCGAGGCGACGGCGGTGTTCGGCCAGCACGGCTGAGTATGCGGGATCTTCCGCGAGGTTTCGAATTTGGTGGGGGTCTTTCGCGAGTTCGTAGAGCTCCTCACGGGGACGGGTGGGGCTGAAGAGTAGTTTCTCGGAGAGCTCCGGCAGCTGGCCGGCGACGTGCAGTTCACGCAGGCGCTGCACGGTTGGCTTACCATCCTTGTAGGCGCAGGGCTGGAGGTGCGGGCGTTCGGGATGGAAGTTGCGGATGTAGATGAACTTGTCCGTGCGCAGGCTCCGGATCTTCTCGGTGGTCTCGTCGCAACGGTCGCGGGCGGAGTAGGCCTCGTCGCGCTTCGGATAGTTGGCGGCGAGGATATCCCTGCCTTGCATCCAGGTCGGCACGCCGAGGCCGGCGGCGGAGAGGGAGAGGGCGGCGAGGTCGATATGCTCGACCAGGTCTGGGCGGAGCTGTCCGGCGGGGATGCCCGGCCCACGGATGACGAGCGGCACGTGCGCACCCTCCTCGTAGAGGAACTGCTTTCCTCGGGCGTGGCTGATACCGTGGTCGGTCATGAAGATGATCAGCGTATTTGCCAGCTGGCCTTCCTTTTCGAGGCGAGCGAGCACGCGCCCGACATGCATATCGGTCAGGCGGACCGCGTCGAGGTAGTCGGCCCAGTCCTGAAGCAGCACGGTATCGCGAGGATAGTAGGGCGGCAGGGTGACCTTGGTGGGGTCGGTGCAGGCACCTAATTCACTGACGACATGTTCACGGAATTTAACTCGGCCCGCTTCGGCGCCTTCACGCAGTTTGCCGCCATTAAGCTGCACCTGCATGAAGAATGGTTGGCCGGACTTGCGGCCGGCCCAATCGTGCGAGTCGTAGATGGCTGGGTCCCACTCGAAGTTATAGTCTGTCTTGCCGAGGCGACTCGCGCCGCCCGTCTTGGCTTTCTTGCCCTTGCCGGCGCCGAAGGGTAGACCGCGGAAGTCTAGGTCAGTCAGTCCGCTACCGATGCAGGTGTAATAGCCACCTTGCTGGAAAATCTTTGGCGTCGGCGTGACCTCCTTGGGCAGCGTGATCTTCAGCTCGCCCCGCCCGCTGCGGTGATGGTGGGCGCCGATGGTCGTCTGATACATTCCCGTGACCAAGGCCGAGCGGCAAGGGGAGCAGACCGGCGCTGTCACGTAGGCTCGACTGAAGCGGGTGCCTTCTTGGGCGAGTCGGTCGACGTGCGGGGTGGCGATGGTCTTCTCGCCGTAGCAGGAGAAGTTGGCCGACATGTCGTCGACGATAAACCAGAGCACGTTGGGCCGGTCGGCGGCGGAAGCCGTCAGGGCGAAAATCAGGCAGAGCAGGGGGCGCATGGGGGTGGAGGTAAGTTGGGCGTAAAGTCGTGACGGTGCAAAAACAATGGGGTCAGACCCCATTAATAGGGTCTGACCCCATGATGGGGATAGCCGTCTTCGCCGACTGCTGGAGGGGGTATTATAGGTAGCGGGGGCGAGTTCTTTGGTCGAGGGGCTTTAGCGTTGTAACAGCTGGGTCTTCACCTCCTGCGGGAGGGAGGAACGATTGATCCATTGGGTCGCGGCGGCGGGGTCTTTCTTGGACCACTGCTCAAAAGTAATTTTCTGAGTTTCGGTGCGGATGCCCTTGTCAGCGATTCCGGTGGCCATAACCATGGCTGCTTGCGGGTCATTTGCAGCCAGTGCTCGGCTCATACCTACCGCAACTAGGTCTTTATTCGGGCCCGCGGGGAGCGACTGCATCCACTGGGTCGCGGCGGCGCGGTCTTTAGAGCACCAATCACAGGCATAAGCATCCAAGAACTCAGTGCGTAAGCCCGTGTCACTGATTCTTAATTTTAAATCCATGCCATCTTGCCGATCAGACATAGATAAACCGTCGCTAACACCACTCAAAGCAACATCTCTAGCTGGGCTCACGGGGAGCGACAGCATCCACTGTCGGGCTGCGGCGCGGTCCTTCTTGTACCACTCCCATGCTACAAACCTCTTCGCTTGAAAGCGAATGCCCTCGTCACCGATTACCGAGGCCAAATACCACGCTGCTTGCGGGTTATCGTAGTACATACCTCGGCAGATACGGCCTAGGGCCAAGTCTTTAGTCTTACCTGCGGGGAGCGACAGCATCCACTGAATTGCGGCATCGGGGTGTTTCACGGCCCACCGCGTTAAAATATCTGCATTCTCCGCTGCTGGGCTTTTCAACTGTAGCTCAGTGCGTATACCCGTGTCATCGATTACCGAGACCATATCCCACGCTGCTTGCGCGTCGCGGTCGCCATCCCCAGAGACACTCAGATGTAAAATGATACCCTTCGTAGCTAGGTCTTTAGTCCGGCCCTTGGGGAGCGACTGCATTACGGCGAGAGCTCCTTGGAAATCATTGTACGCTGCCATTCTGAAAGCCTCAGGGATCGTGCTATCTTGCGAGGCGCCGGGCGAAAGTGACTGAATATAAGCAAGCGCCTTTTTAAAATCTTTAGATGCAACGGAGACAATTACCCCTCGAAGAATCAGGTCCTTGACCTTCGTGTTGGTCTGCTGGTTAGCCCAGGCGAAAGCCGCCTCCGGGTCGGACTTGGCCCAAGCAGCACCGATAGCTTCCACCACCCAACTTTCAAGATCTTGCTCGCGAACTTGATCAAGCAGAGCAATCGCCAAGTCTGGAGCGCTCTGAACAAACAAACATCCATAATCAGTAAAGCCAAGCCACCCCCCTTCCTCCTCAATATTCAACAGCAAGCGGAGCACGCTCTTACGGTCCTTTTTAACACCGCTCTCTATCGCGGCTTTGAGGGCAGCTTTCTTCTCTTGGATTTGTGGCACACTCCCAGACCCTTTTTGAAGGGCCTGTAGTTCGGCCAGAGCCTGTCGGATCTCTGAGGGATCAAATTTCTCGCCAGCGGCAGGCTTTGAGTCGCTCTTCTCCACATTCACCGTTGGTGGCTTACTCTGGGTAGCCAGGGGGGGCTTGATGCTCTTTTTAATGGAAGTCGATTGGCTCACGAGGCCTATCGTGACTAGGACTCCGAAAAGCAGGATGGCCGTGAGGATGAGGAGGGAGCGAGTCTTCATGATGTTGTGTCCTTTTATGGAGAATCTCTATTGGATGAGGGGGTGCAAAAACAATCGGGTCAGACCCCGTTAATAGGGTCTCTGTTTTCCGTGGTGAAAGCGGCTCGGTAGGATGGATAGGACTTCTCGCTGACCTGATCGTAAGGGCCGGGCTTGGGCCAGCCCTTGGGAAGCGGTGCTTCATCGACATAGGCAGGGGGCTGCATGGGAGTGGGATTCTGCGCCGGGGCGTCGGCAGCAGCGAGGCACGCCAGAACGAGAATGAAAGGGCGGTAATATTTTTTCATATTGGGCTGGTTAAATGAGGGATTACGTAGAACCGAGGTCGGAGGCGGACGCTTACCCCAAAACAGTGTAGCCGCCCATTAAAGGGCGGCTGAACACGCTGTCACTACTGGGGTGTAAAGTCCGCAATCTTTCATGGATTGGGCTTATCTTCCGAAACGTGCCTTTTCCGGGGACTGTAACAAACGGATGTCCTGAATCAGATCTTCCTGGCGTTCGAGATTGCGGAGGGTCGCCTTGAACGCATTCCGCGCGGTCCAAGCTTCATCCGCGAACTGGATCATCGGCTGACGGTCGAAAATGGCCGATTGAAGTAACTGAATGTCTTTTCCGGGCGTGATGGCGGAGTACTTGTCGATGAACTCCTGGCCGCGGCGGATGTAGTAGCGCCAGCTCGCCTCATAGTCGTTGGCGTCATAGAACTCAGAGCCTTTTTTGAGCGTATCCTGTACAAATGTGATGGCATCCACGGTGGAGATATCTTTCTCCGGCAATTCCATCGGATCGGGGATGACGCTATCGATCACGTTGACCAGTCCGTTGTATCCCTCGATATCGGTTTCACGGATGTTGACCCCGTTGATCGTGCGCTTGTCGCCGTCTCGCAGCAGGTAGATGGGCGCTCCGTGGATCGTGCGGATCCTATTATATGGCGTGCAGTTTTCCGATACGTGTTTGCCGATAATTACGTGTCGGGCAAGGAGCCCGAAAATCACCTCGCGATTCTTCCCGGAAGGGTTGGCAATG
>JBEEKW010000057.1:0-12406 GCA_041168485.1 Verrucomicrobiota bacterium | reverse complement strand
CTCATGCCCGCCGCCGAGCCGCCAGCGAAGTTGGTGGAGCAATTCCTAAGTCGGTACTGCTTGGAGTGCCACGATGCCGACGTCCACAAGGGCGACCGCTCTTTTGACAAGTTCACGCTGCCTTTGAAAGCATTGCCCGCGGTCATCGAGGCGCGCGACATCATCGACCAGCTGACACTGCGGGAGATGCCGCCGAAGAAGGCCGAACAGCCCAGCGACGAGGAGCGTCTCGCGGTGATCCGCGCCCTTCGCGAAGGCACCGCGGCGGCCCAAGCCACCTTACAGAGCACCGGTTCGCGCACCGTCCTGCGCCGACTCTCCAATCGCGAGTATGAGAACACGCTCGAGACCTTGTTCGGTCGCCGTATCGACACCCTCGGGCTGACCGCCGACTTCCCCAAGGAAAAGACCGCCCGCCACCTAGATACGATCGGCCAGTCGCTGGTGACTTCCGGTTTCTTGGTCGACCAGTATTTCCAGTCCGCCAATCGACTCGTCGAAACCCGCCTCGGCAAGCCGGCTACCGCGCCGCAGACCTGGCGTTTTAACAAGAACTTCATCCAGTACGAAGAGCTGACGGGCTCTCATAAGAGCGCCTTCAACTTCCGCTACCTTAATATCTACGAACAGCCGAACACCGACACCCGCCAGGGCGGCTACGGCCACATCGAAGACTTCAGGCAGGGCGTGCCGATCTCCGGCCTCTATGACATCGAGGTCGAGGCCGCGGCCCTGCATCGCGACACCCATTACGACCCAGTCATCTTCGGCATCGACCTCTCGGAGCCGTTCATCCTTGGCGTCGTGCCCGGCGACATCACGAAAGGTCACATCCATTACCCGCAGGCCATCGAGCCACTGCTCGCCAGCGGCGTGGTGCCCGACAACGTGCCGACCCGGCTGAAGTTCCGCGTCTGGCTCGAAGCGGGCCAGACTCCGCGCTTCATCTTCCCAAACGGCCCCTATGAATCGCGCGCCTCGGTGGTGACGATCAACAAGCGCTATGAGAAGGAATTCTCGACTCCCGTCGGCTCCTCGGGCGTCGGTCGCTCACACATCCTCCGGGAAGGCAAGTTGCCGCACATCCGCATCAGCGAGATCATCATCCAAGGCCCGGTGAGCGAGCCAACGGGCGGCGCCGAGGAGATCGCGGTTTTCGGTAAGGATGGCTTCCAGTCGGAACGTGCGATCGACCAGCTGTTCGCCTTCGCGGCGAAAGCCTATCGCCGTCCGCTGCAGGACGCCGACCGCGCGTCAATCCGTGCCATGCATGAGAAGCGGCTCGCCGAAAAAGCCAGCCCGCGCCAAGCGGCGCTCGACGTAGTCAAACTCATCCTCTGCTCCCCTTCCTTCCTGTACCTGAGCGAAGTCACCAAGGAAGCCGACCGACGCCTGCAACCTTACGACCTCGCCACCCGCCTCGCCTTCGCCCTTTCGGCCGCGCCGCCCGATACGTCCCTATCCGCCTCCGCGGCGGCGGGCAAACTCACCGGCGATGCGGAATTAAAGAAGCAGATAGACCGCCTGCTGGCCGATAAACGCGTCGACGGATTCGTCCATGGCTTCCTCGATAGCTGGCTGAACCTGCGCGACCTCGGCGGCATGCCACCCCCTCGCGAATCGAATCGCGCCTACTACGCCGAGGATCTGCCCGCGTCGATGAAGGCCGAGGCACGTCTGTTCTTTAGCGACATGCTCAAGGAGAACCGTCCAGTGAGTCAGTTCCTGCACGCGGACTATACCTTCGTCGACAAGAAGCTGGCGCAGCTCTACGACCTGCCCGCGCAGAAGACCCTGCGCCTGGCCGACGGCTTCCAGAAGGTCAGCCTCAAGGGCGATAAACACCGCGGCGGCCTGCTCGGCATGGCGGCCGTACTGACGGTCAGCGCCAACGGTGTCGAAACCTCGCCAGTCACCCGCGGGGCCTGGGTCAGCGAGAACATCCTCGGCATCAAGCCACCCCCTCCCCCGGATGTCGTGCCCGCCATCGAACCCGACGTCAGCGGCACGACCACGATCCGCGAACGTCTCGCCAAGCACAGCACCGACCGTGCCTGCGCCGAGTGCCATCGCAAGATCGACCCGCTCGGCTTCAGCCTCGAGTCCTTCGACCCCGTCGGACGCTGGCGCATCACCTATCCCAAGCCGAAGAAGGGCGCCGCGCCCAAGATCGACACCACCGGCGAGTTCGCCTCGGGCGAGACCTACCAAGACTTTGCCGGCTTCCGCGACATCCTGCACGACAAGCGCGAGGAGATGTTCACCCGACACCTCATCCGCTCGTTACTCGCCTACAGCACTGGACGCCTTATGGAGCCAGCCGACGAGTTTGCCATCGACCGCATCCAGGAGAAGGTGAAGCAGCAGGGCCTCGGCCTCCGCAGCCTCGTCGTCGAGTGCCTGACCAGCGACGTCTTCCGCTCGCGCTGAGCAGCGAGGTACAAACAAGGGTCCGACTGGCCCAAGTGAGACGATAGTGCTACCCCGTGAAACAAGGGGAGTAGTAAGCTGTCAGAATGAGAGTAGAATAATCGCACGCCCATGTCCGACCCCCTCGAACTGACCCGCCGCCGCTTCCTCGGCCAGATGACCACTGGCATGACGGGGCTGGCTTTGTCTCGTCTCCTCATGAGCGACCTCGGTGCGGCCGTGCCTCCCGGCGCCCACTTCGCCCCGAAGGCCAAGCAGGTCCTCCAGATTTTCTGCCCAGGCGCGGCTTCGCATATCGACCTTTGGGATCATAAGCCGCTCCTGGAGAAATACGACGGGACTCCCCTGCCCGGTCCGGTCGAGGTGACCTTCCAAGGCAAGAACGGCAACCTGATGAAGTCCCCTTGGGCCTTCAAGCCGGCCGGCAAGAGCGGCAAGATGATCAGCTCCAACCTGCCGCACATGGCGCAGCACGTGGACGACATCGCCTTCATCCACTCGATGACGTCGCGTAGCAATACCCACGGCCCGGGCTGCGTGGCGATGAACACCTGCTTCACCCGCGAAGGCTACCCGAGCGGCGGGGCGTGGATCAGCCATGCGCTCGGCTCGCTCAACCAGAATCTGCCGACCTACGTGTCGGTCCAGGATGTCCGCGGCGAACCGCCGAACGGCAAGGCCAACTGGGGTAACGGCTTCCTGCCGGCCCGTCACCAAGGCGTGAGCATGGCCTCCCAGCAGGCGCTGCGTAATCTTGGTCGCCCGACCGACATCTCTTCCGCCGAAGACGAAGCGACCCGCGAATTCCTCCGCGCGACAAACCTTGAGCACGCCGAACAGCATCCCGGCAACGACGAGCTCCGCGCCCGTATCGCCGCCTACGAGCTTGCCGCCAAGATGCAGCTGGCCGCCCCCGAAGTCAGCGACCTCTCCCGCGAGCCTGACCATGTCCATGAACTTTATGGCACGAAAGACGCCAATCCACTCAAGGCAGCCTACGCGAAGAACTGCCTCCTGACCCGCCGCTTCCTCGAGAAAGGCGTCCGTTACGTCAGCCTCTACTGCGCCTCCCGCGCCAGCGGGGTCGATGGCCTCCTCAACTGGGACGCCCACCGCACGCTCAAGGCCGACTACGATCGTCACTGCCCGGTCTTTGATCAGCCCACCGCCGCCTTGCTCGCCGACATGAAACAGCGCGGGATGCTCGACGACGTGTTGATCATCTGGTGCACCGAGTTCGGCCGCATGCCCACCCACCAGGTCGGCACGACCGGGCGCGACCATAACCCTGACGCCTACACGGCCTGGCTGATGGGTGCCGGCGTGAAGGGCGGCGTCTCCTACGGCGCGACCGACGACTTCGGCCGCCGCAGCGTCACCGACGTCGCGACCTGCTACGATTTCTACGCGACGGTACTCCACCTGCTGGGCCTCGATCACGAGAAGCTGACCTATTACCATAACGGCGTGAACCGCCGCTTCACCGACGTCCACGGCCACGTGATCAAGCCGGTCCTCGCATGAGAAGCACTGTCTCCGTCCTGCCCTCCGCCGTGCTGCTCTCCGCCGTGCTGCTCGCGCCGCTCGACGCGTCCGCGCAAAACGACGAACCACGCGATCTGAAGAAACCCGAAGTGGAGATTGCCACGAAAGGAGCGAAACGCGCCTGGGAATCCGCATCCGCTGAGAAGAAGGCGCTTTGGCTGCAACACCGCAAGGCCTTGACGCACATCGACCTCTCCGAGGACAGGCAGCGTCAAATCGTCATCGCGCGTGGCTCACCGAAGCCGGAGGAATACCATGCCCACCCCACCACGGCGATGCTGGCGGACAACAAAACGATCTTTTGCGTATGGAACATCGGCCACGGCGGCCATGCCGGCCCGATGGCTCGCAGCGATGATGGCGGCCTGACGTGGAAGCGCGTCGACGAACTCCTGCCGCCTAACTACGTGAACTTCAAAGGAGGAATCATCTTCCGCATCACCGACTCGCAGGGTAAAGACCGCCTGTGGGTTTTTTCCGGCAAAACGGCCGTGGGTAAGGATGAAGTGATCAACGACTTTCCCGGTCGTTTTCAAGGTTACGTGCCGCGCGTCGTCAGCGAGGACGATGGAAAGACGTGGCGGGAGATGCCGCCACTGGGCGCGGGCCGGCTTGCCAAGGACGACCCCTTCCGATGCGTGTTTGCTTTCTCGACCATCGTTCCGCTGAAGGACGGCTCGCACCTCGGCATGTTTCATCGAGCTACCGGCTCGGGCAAGGACGTCACGCTGCAAGTGCTGCAGTCCGTCTCTCGCGACGGCGGCTTTACCTGGTCCGAGCCGGTGATCGCCTGCGATGGTACGCAGCTAGATGGCAAAGATCCCTGTGAGCCCTATGTCTTCAGCTCCCCAGATGGCAACGAGCTGTGCTGCCTGATGCGCGAAAACAAACGCAGTGGCACCAGCCTGGCAATGTTCAGCCGAGACGATGGGAAAACGTGGTCGAAGGCTGTCGATGCCCCTTGGGGCCTCACCGGCGACCGACATCACGGCATTCGCTTACCCGACGGCCGCATGGTCATCGTCTTCCGTCACGCCGCACCCAATGCGAAGGACAAGGGCCTGATCGCCTGGGTCGGCAGCTACGACGACATCAAACAAGGCAGGCCCGGCCAGTATCGCGTGAGCCTCATCAAGACCTTCAAGGACGGCCTCTATCCCGGACTTCACCTGCTCCCAGATGGCACCATCGTCGCCACCACCTACGCCAATTACCGCCAAGAGGACGTCGGCTGTTCCATCGTCAGCGTACGGTTCAAGCTGTCGGAAATCGATGCCTTGGCAGGCACGGCCACCCCCGCCGCACGATGAAACCAAAATCCTTTCTGATCATCCCATGGCTCATGGCCGCGGTCGCCGTATCCGCCGCCGACGACCCCGCTGGCATCGCCTTCTTCGAACAGAAGATCCGACCGGTGCTCGTCGAACACTGCTACGAGTGCCATAGCGCCAAGGCCAAGAAACTGAAGGGCGGACTCTATCTCGACTCCAAGGCCGGCTGGCAGAAAGGCGGCGATGCCGGTGTCCCGACCATCGTCCCGGGTAAGCCGGACGAAGGACTCTTCCTCCGCTACGTCCGACACCTGGAACCGGACATGGAGATGCCGCCGAAGAAACCGAAGCTGCCTGACGCGGTGTTGGCCGACCTGGCCGCCTGGATCAAGATGGGCGCGCCCGATCCGCGGACGGAGTCCACCGGCGAGGTGAAGCGGGCCGACAAGTCCTGGTGGTCACTCCAACCGCTGGCCAAGGAATTTAAACATGCCGACATCGACGGCTTCATCGACGCCAAGCTCGCCGAGCAGAAACTCTCCCGTAACGCCCCCGCCAAGCCGCAGGCGTTGATCCGCCGCCTCAGCTATGACCTGACCGGCCTCCCGCCCTCGCAAGCGGAAGTCGATGCCTTCGTCGCCGCCCACCAGGCCGACGCCCGTAAAGCGACCGAAGCCCTCGTCGATCGCCTGCTCGCCTCTCCTCGCTACGGCGAACGGTGGGGCCGCCATTGGCTCGACGTCGTGCGCTTCGGCGAGAGCAACGGCTTCGAACGCAACTTCGTCATCGATGACCTCTATCCCTTCCGAGATTACGTCATCCGCTCAGTCAACGAAGATAAGCCTTTCGATCAGCTGATCCGTGAGCACCTCGCCGGCGACGTGATCGGGAAATTCAATCCCGAGGTCGAGATCGGCAGCGCCTTCCTCGTCGCGGGGCCTTACGACGATGTCGGCAATCAAGACCCGGTTGCCCAGAAGGTCATCCGTTCCGCCACCCTCGACGACATGGTCACCGCGACGGGCAGCGCCTTCCTCGGCCTCACCATCAACTGCGCCCGCTGCCACCACCACAAGTTCGACCCCATCCCGACCGAAGACTATTACCGCATACGCTCCGCCTTCGAAGGCGTCGTCCACGGCCGCCGTCCGCTCGCGACCAAAGAGCAGACCCAGGCCTTCAATGCCGCGATGGGCCCTCTGAACAAGGAACGGTCCAAGGTCGTCGACGAACAAGAGGCCCTGACGAAGGCCATCGAAGCCAAAGCTAAGGCGCTGCTGGCCACCCGTAAGTATCCGCGCCCGAAGGCGGACACCCTGCTGACCGAAGAAACGATCACGCCGACCGAAGCCCGCTTCGTGAAGCTCACCATGTCCGCGACCTCCGCCAACCCCAAGAGCGGCGGCGGCGGACGCATCTCAGAGTTCGAGATCTGGACCGCTGAGCCGACGCCCCGCAATGTCGCCCTCGCCTCCAACGGCTCCAAGGCCGAAGGCGTCAAGGGCATGACCGCCGAAGACTTCCCCACGGCCTACAGCGCCGCCCTAACCATCGACGGCGACGAAGGCGCACAGTGGTATATCGGAACCCCGGCCGAACTGGTCATCACCCTGCCCCGCGTCGAGAAGATCGGACGCCTCGGCTATCGCACGGCCAAAGGACGAATCGTCCGCGACAATACCCAAGGGGCCACGCCTTGCGAATACGAGATGTTCGTCTCCCTCGACGGCAAGGACTGGAAGAAGGTCGCCGATTCCTCCGATCGCGAAGCCTGGTCGCCCGCGCACGCCTTCGAACGGGTCCGCAAGGAAGTCACCACGCCCGCCGAAGCCAAGCAACTTGGACTGCTGACCCGCCAGTTGGCCGACGTCGACAAGCGCATCGCCGCTGTGCCCAAGCTCCCCGCCGCTTGGATCGGCACCCATCAGCCCAAACCCGCCCCGACCTTCGTCGAGAAGGGCGGCGACCCGACCAAGCCGGCCGCCCAGGTCGTCCCGTCCAGCCTAGCCGTACTCGACCTCGTCACGAAGCCCTACGCGCTCAAGGCCGACGCTGGCGAAGGCGAACGGCGTATCGCGCTGGCTGACTGGATCACCAAGGACAACCCCATCACCGCCCGCGTGCTCGCGAATCGCCTCTGGCATTATCACTTCGGCACGGGCCTCGTCGATACCCCGAGCGACTTCGGCTTCATGGGCAGCAAGCCCACCCACCCCGAGCTGCTCGACTTCCTCGCCCAACGTCTGATCAAGCAAGGCTGGAAGCTCAAGTCGCTGCACCGCGAGATCGTCCTTTCGCAGACCTATCTCCAGTCCGCGGACTTCAATCCGACAGCCGCGCGTGCCGACAAGGATGCGCGCCTACTCTGGCGCTTCCCGCCCCGCCGTCTTGGAGCCGAAGAGATTCGCGATACCCTGCTTGCGACCGCTGGCCAGTTGAAGCTAGAGCCCATGGGTGGTCCTGGCTTCCGACTCTATCGCTACCTGGTGAATAACGTCTCCACCTATATCCCGCTGGATACGCAAGGACCTGAGACTTACCGCCGAGCCGTCTATCACCAAAACGCTCGTGCCAGCGTCGTCGACGTCCTCAATGACTTCGACCTGCCTGATATCGCCTTCTCCGCGCCCAAACGCGCCAACACGACTTCGCCCCTGCAGTCACTGACCCTGTTCAATCACAGCTTCACGTTAGACATGGCTAAGGCCCTCGCCACCCGCCTCGACGGACCCGACCCGATCGTCCAGGCCTACTCGATCGCCCTACAGCGCCAGCCCACCACCACCGAACGGTCCGCCGCTGAAAAGCTCATCGCCCTGCATGGTAAAATAGCCTTCTGCCGCGCCCTGCTCAACGCCAACGAAGTCATCTTCATCGAGTAGTGGGTGGGGGGCTTGACTGTGCTAAAGAGGGTAACATTAATATCCGTGCGTCTACCCCGTACGCACCCATTCCCCGTCTCAGCAGTCATATGCCGTACCTAGGTTATTTCTCCCGCGCCCTCGTCGCCCTAAGCCTCGGCCTGATCAGCACCGCCAGCGCGGCGGAACCCTACGAAGCGTTCATACAGAAGCACTGCGCTCGCTGCCACGGACCCGATAAGGAAAAAGGCGACCTGCGCTTCGATAAGCTCTCGCGTGATTTCAAACTGGGCGCCGACACCCATCACTGGGCGGAAGCCATGGAGCAGGTCAATGCTGGCGAGATGCCGCCCAAGAAGGACAAGGAACCCAGACCCACCCAGGCAGAGATGGCCGCCTTCATTTCGGACCTCGACGCCCGCCTCAAGGAAGGCCGGTCGGCGCGCCTGGCGGCACGTCCCTCCGTCGCCCATTATCGCCTCAGCCGTAAGGAATATCAGAACACCGTCTATGACCTGCTCGGTGTACGCTACAATCCCGCCATCCCGGGCGGCCTGAACGAAGATACGCTCTGGCACGGCTTCGATCGCATCGGCTCCTCCCTCTCCCTCTCGCCTTCGCACGTGGACCGATATTACCGCGCCGCCGACACGGTGCTGGATCGCGCCTTCCCCGCCAAAACCGGCGACACCCGCAAGGTACGCATGACGGCGGCTGAGATGCATTACGGCGACCTGAAGACCGCCCAAGTGGCGCTGGATCGCTTCGGCATCAAGCGGCCGCTCCGACAACTCCTCTTCCCCGGCCGGATCGAGACCGCCCTTTCGCCTCAGTGGTTCGGTAAGGTCGGCCCCGAGCAGAGCGGACTCTATCGCCTGCGCCTCAAGGCCAGCGGGATTCGTCCGCCCGGCGGCCAGCCAGCTCACCTGAGCATCGGCAAGACGACCGGCGAAGAGACGGTGGCCAGTCTCGTCGAATTCGACATCAACGCACCCGAGGATAGCCCGAAGGTCTACGAGTTCGACGTGTACCTCGATATGCCCGCGACGCTGCACTTCAGTGTGGTCGCCACCCAAGGGGTTGACCGTCGGGCCGGTGCCGCCTTCCGCAACGTACTCGGCAGCAGGACCTACCTCTTCACGCACAGCAGCGAACGACAGCTCCTCAATACGAACGCACCGCAGATGTTCGACGACAAGGGTAACGGCATCTTCTCCACGGTACTCGTCGACTGGATCGAATGGGAAGGCCCGCTGCAAACGCCGGCCGAGAAGGCTCGCCGTGAAGGACTGATGCCAGCCGACAACGCCACCCCTGAGGCGATCGCTGAACATCTCCGACAATTCGCCGAACGCGCCTGGCGCCGACCAGTCCGCGTCGAGGAGCTGGACCAATACCTTAAAGCCTACGCGTCCGAACGCAGCGCTGGCGAAAAGACTGCCGAGGCCTATCGCGTCGCCCTCCAAGGCGTACTGACCTCGCGCAACTTCATCTACCTCGTCGAAGGCGAACCGAAGGCCCGCGAGCGCCTCACCGATGGCGAACTAGCCTCACGTCTCTCCTACTTCCTCTGGAGTTCGATGCCGGATAACGCCCTCTTCGATGCCGCCAAGGGTGGAGCGCTCAAAGGCGACAGCCTGCGGGAAGAAGTCGATCGCCTCCTCAAGGACCCCCGCAACGAACGCTTCGTCGATGACTTCTCGCGGCAGTGGCTCCAGCTGCACCGCGTGGGCATGTTCCCGCCCGACAAGAAACTCTACCCCAACTACGACTCTTGGCTCGAGACGAGCATGCGCGGCGAAGCCGTCGAGTACTTCCGCGAGATGTTTGCTCGGAACCTGAACGTGGACAGTTTCATCCACTCCGACTGGACCATGGCCAACAGTCGGCTCTGCGATTTCTACGGCCTCCCTGAGCCGAAGACGGAAGGCTTCCAACGTATCGCGCTCAAGCCCGAGGACCACCGCGGCGGCCTGCTCACCATGGGCGCAATCCTTGGCCTGACCTCCGACGGGACCCGCCATCGCCCGATTCACCGCGGTGTTTGGCTGAGCGAGACAATCTTCGGTAAGACGCCCCCACCCCCGCCCGCCAACGTACCGGCGATCGAACCCCCGACGGCGCAAAGCCCCAAGGCCTCCTTACGGGATAAGCTGACGGCGCACTCCACGAACCCGAATTGCGCCGCGTGCCACGCCAAGATCGACCCGCTCGGCTTCGCCTGGGATAACTACGACGCCATCGGGCAGTGGCGCACCCAGGAGAAAGTCCCGGCCGGCGTCGGTGCTGACCCTTCAATCCAATCAGCGGGCGAAATGCCCGACGGCCGCACCTTCAAGGACTCCGTGGCGTTCAAGCAGCTGCTCCTTGCCGACCGCGATGCCGTCGCGAAAGCCTTCATCGAACACCTCTGCACCTACGCCCTCCGCCGCGTGCTCACGTTTGATGATAAAGACGATATCAACGCCATCGCCACCGAAGCCAAGAAGCACGACTACCGCATCAAGGACATCGTGAAAGCCGTAGCCACATCAGAACTCCTTCAGAAGCGATGAGTAATGTTCCTGGTTCCTTGTTCTTGGTTCCTCGTTGCGCACACGGCAACGAATCCAGAATCATGGACGTTTCTCCCCGGTCAAAGAACCAGGAACGACGAACCAAGAACTTCGCCCCCATGCCCATCCGACGATTTGAGGACATAGAGGGCTGGCAATCGGCGCGGGAACTGACGCGCCAGGTCTACGCCGTTGCTCATTGCGGTGAATTTTCCCGGGACTTCGGCCTGCGGGACCAGATTACTCGCGCGGCGGGTTCAACGATGCATAACATCGCCGAAGGCTTCGACGGCGGCAGCAATCCCGAGTTCATCAAGTTCCTGCGCTACTCCCAGCGTTCGTGCTCAGAAATCCAAAGCCAACTCTACGTCGCCCTGGACCAAGGCTACCTTAGCCAAGAGGAGTTCGACGCCATCTACGCCCAAGCGGAGCGCACCCACGTCAAGGTCGGCGGCTTTATCCGCTATCTCCTGTCCGCCCCGTCCCCCAACACCTTCAAACCAGGAACCAAGAACTCCTGACCCGCCCCCTTAACAAAGAACGAAGAACCAAGAACTTCTTTAAACTAATAACCTTTATTTAACAAAGAACCCCATGGCCAACTACCTCTCCCAATCCTGGCTGATCGACCGCCGTCACGCCCTGCGCGCGATGGGCGCCCTTATCTCCCTGCCCATGCTGGAGTGCATGCTCCCGCTGCGCGCCTCGGAGAAGATGGCCGCCACGCCCAAGCGCAGCGCCTTCATCTACCTCGCGAACGGCGTCCACTCGCTGAACTACCAAATCACCAAGGACGGCCCGGACTACCAGTTCTCCCGCTCGCTCAAGCCGCTCGAGAAGCACCGTCAGGCCATCACCCCAATCAGCGGCCTCCACCACCCTGGGAGCCTCAGCCACCACCACAACTGCATCAGCACCTGGCTGACCGGCGGCAAGCTTGGCCCGACGGATCGCAATACGATCTCCGTCGACCAGAAAATGGCCGAAGTCACCGCCCAGCACACCCGCACGAGCTCGATGGAGATCGCTCTGACGCAGGATTCCCTCGCCTGGACCGCTGACGGTGTGCGCCTGCCGGCGATGCGTCGCTGCAGCGAAATCTTCGCCTCCCTCTTCGAAGAACCGAAAGGCGGGAAGGCCGTCCAACGCCGTGAACTCCGCCGTAAGGGCAGCGTCCTCGACGCCAACCTCGCGGAAGTCCGCCAGCTCGAGAAGAAGATGGGCAGCGAAGATAAAGGCCGCATGGACCAATACCTCACCTCCGTCCGCGAGGCCGAGATCCGCACCCGCCGTGCCGACGTCTGGCTCGACACCCCTCTGCCCAAGATCTCCGACACCGATCGCCAGCGGACCAATCGCGACATCGCGGCCACCAAGGCTGGAGATTACTTCCGCACGGTCTACGACCTGATGGTCCTCGCCTTCCAGACGGACACTACCCGCGTAGCCACGTTCAGCCTCGGCGGCGAGGGCGACGCCTTCGCCATCCCCGAGATCGGTATCACCGAATCCCGCCACCAGCTCAGCCACCACGGAGGCGATGCCGGTTACATGGAGAAGCTCACGAACTACGACACGTTTGCGATCGAACAATTCAGCTACTTCCTCAGCCGCCTCGCGGAGACGAAGGACTTCGGCGGTAAGCCCCTCCTTGATTCGACGATGTCGCTCTTCGGCAGCGGGATGTCCTACGGCCACAGCCACGGTAATGCTAACCTCCCTCTCGTGCTCGCCGGCGGCAAGG
>JBEEKW010000056.1:0-24081 GCA_041168485.1 Verrucomicrobiota bacterium | reverse complement strand
TTCCACGAACAGAAGCAGTCTGGACCGCTCGCGTTACTTGAGCGGGCGGTGGCCACCGGCGAGAAGGCCCGCCTCGCTCTCGATGCCAACAACTTCGCCTGTCTTCGCCAAGATTACCTCGGTCTGCGCCTGACGGCGAAGAAGAACGCCCAAGGCGAAAGCCGCTTCATGCTCGACACCGCCGCCCGCCAGAAGGTCGTACAGCTCACGTCTGGGTGAGCTTCGATGGCCAGCAGACGGCGCTCAAGACGACGAACTCGCGCGTGCGGGTTACCTTCAGTCGTGCTGGCTCCAAGGCTGATCATGACATCATGGACCTAGTCGCCAAGGACAAGACCGTGGAAGCGCCCTGGTTCGTCGTCAGCGACGACATCGAGGTACGCGACGCCACCGCCCGCGAAGGTGCCTACATCATCTACAACGACGCGCTGATCCAGCTCCTCGTGAACCGCGGCATCCGCGCCTAAACAAGACGGGCGCATCCTGCGATGCGCCCGTGGGGAAAAGAAAGAAGCCGGTGGCTTATTTCTTCTTCTTGGCCGGCGCGGCCGTCAGGGGCGGGGGCAGTACGCCCGCGAAATCCTCGGCCTTGAGGCCCGGGTGGAACATGTTAAAGGAGTACTTGCTCGGCTTCCATTCCACGACCGGGGTGACATCCGCCTTGGCGGGCACTTCGAGGCCGAGACCCCAGAAGACGCCGTTGACGACGAGGCGGCGGAGCGATTCGTCGGCGAGGTCGCTGGCAGAGGCCATGGTGGTGGTAAACACGCGGTTCTTTGTGTTGCCGGCATTGGGTACCTCGCGGGTCCAGGCCACGGCCATCGCGGGAGAATTAACACCCTGCTCCTGCTTGTCGGTCGCACGCTTCTTCGCGCGTTCGCTCAGGGGATCCTGCGGATTCATACCCTTGAGGACCAAGCCACGGAGAAGGACCTGCGCATCGGCGGGCGGGTAAGCTTCGTAGACATCGGTATCGCCGAAGATGACGCCGACCCCGTTGAGGATCGCGAGCTTCTCAGCACCGGGCTCGACGGCGGTACGGGTGGCTTCGCCCTTGTGGTTGCCCCAGTGGCTAACCCAGGTCTCGCCGAGCACGTTCTTACCAAAGCCTCCCTTGTTGTTCCAGTTATAGGCGACGAAGGCGCTTTCCTTCGGGATGCCGGAGAAAGCGTGCGTGCTGGTGCGGGTAGCGACGATCGGCACGCCGCGCTTGATGGCAGCGTCGAACTTCGCGAGAGCAGCATCATTCCACTTACGGAAACGTAGACCAAGCACGAGGGCGTCGGCAGTGTCGAGGGCCTCAGGCTTGCCCAGGGAGGCACCGTTGTTCGGATTGATCACGCCGTCGTCATGGGAGAAGAGAACGGTACATTTGAAGCCATGGCGCTCGGAGAGAATGCGGGCGAGCATCGGCAAGGCTTCTTCGGAGCGATATTCTTCGTCGCCGACAAGGAGCACGACGTGTTTGCCAGCGCCTGGGCCTTTGCCCGCAGGGAACTCGAGCCAACCCGGACCGGAAGTAAAGGCCTCCGCAGCGACGGCCGGGAGAGCAAGGACAAGGGCGGCCAAGGCGGCCCAGAGATGGAGATGACGCTTCATGGGGTAAGACACGGAAGACTGCACCGACGGTAGCGGGTTTCAAGCGCCCTGTTGGGCGGCACCCCTATCATTTCCGCTCTTTCGACCCATCCTTCTTCGCCGGAGCCGATGAAAACGGGTCGGGGCGAATCGTCTCGCGACGGCCATCGGAATAAGTCGTCACCTGATTACCGAATGGGTCGGTGCGCGTCGTGGCACGCGTTCCGTCGCTGTAACTCGTGGTCGATCCGCCGAACGGATCGGGCCGGGTGGTCGCCGTCACACCATTGCTGTAGCGGGTCGTCGAGCCACCGAAAGGATCCGTCCGGGTCGAACCGGTGACGCCGTTGCTGTAGCGCGTGGAAGAGCCGCCGAAGGGGTCGGGCGTCGTCACGGCCGTCACGCCGTTATCATAGCGGGTCTGGGTGCGACCGAATGCATCGGTGCCCTTGACGCCGGACTTTGGGGCTTCGCCCGTGCGGGGCGCGACCTTGACCTCCGCCGCTGGCTTAGCTTCTGGCTTCGCCGCCGGCTTGATCTCAGCTCGGGTCGAGTCCTTACGAGCGGCGTCCTTCTTCGGGTCGACCGGCGCCGCGAAGAGCGTCGCGACGCCCAGGATACCAAGGAGGAGTAACGTCTTCATGGGGATGATTCTATTAGAAACCAAAGGAGGCTGAACGCAAGCCACGGCCTCCTGAAAACAAGAAGGGCGGACACCTCTCGGTGCCCGCCCTTCCGTTGGAACGACCGAAGTCGCTTAGGCGATGACCTTATCGACGACCTTACCGAAGTTGTCGGTGAGGCGGAAGTCGCGGCCGTTGTAGCGGAACGTGAGCTTGGTGTGATCGAAGCCGAGGAGGCGCAGGATCGTGGCGTGCAGGTCATGCACGTCGACGCCGTCAGCAGCGACCTGGGAGCCGATTTCGTCGGTCTCGCCGTAGTGCATGCCGCCCTTGACGCCGCCGCCGGCCATCCAGCAGCAGAAAGCCTTACCGTGGTGGTCGCGACCGGAAGCTGCGTTGACGCGGCCTGCGGTGGTCGGGGTGCGACCGAATTCTCCGCCCCAGATGATGAGAGTCTGGTCGAGGAGACCGCGCTGCTTGAGGTCGGCGATGAGGGCGGCAGCCGGGCCGTCGATGGCTTCAGCCTTACCAGCGATCGCCGTGAAGAGATTCGTGTGGTGGTCCCAACCGCCGGCATCGACCTGGACGAAGCGGACGCCGCGTTCGACGAGGCGACGGGCGCAGAGGAGCTTGGCACCGAGGTCGGACTTGCCGTACATCTCGCGGGTCTTTTCGGACTCCTTGGAGATGTCGAAAGCGTCGGTCGCGGCGGTCTGCATGCGGAACGCGAGTTCGAAGGACTCAATGCGGGCCTCAAGCTGCTCGTCCTTCTGGACGGTCTGCATGTGGCGCTCGTTCAGCTGACGGACGAGGTCGAGCTGCTTGCGCTGCGCGTCCTGAGTGGTGAATTCGCTCTGGAGGTTGGCGATGATCTTGTTCGCCGGGGCACCTGGACGGAACGAGGTGCTCGCACCCTGGAAGAGGGACGGAAGGAAGGCCGAAGCGCGGGCGTCGGAGCTGCCACCGAGGGAGACGAAGCCAGGGAGATCCTGGCTTTCGGTACCGAGACCGTAGAGGACCCAGGCGCCGAGGGAAGGCTTGGAGAGAATCGCCGAGCCAGTGTGCATGAGCTTGGCGGCCGGACCGTGAGCCGGGAGATCTTGGTGGAGCGAGCGGATGACGCACATCTCGTCGGCCACGCCCTGGAGCTTCGGGAAGATTTCGCTGATCTCGAGGCCGGACTTGCCGGACTTCTTGAACTCGAAGGGAGTCGGGAAGAGGACGCCGTTCATGCCGGAAGCGGACATGTCAGCGAGTTCCTTCATCTTCGGCTTCGGATCGAAGGTGTCGAGGTGCGAGGGAGCACCGCCTGCGAAGATGTGGATGACGTGCTTCGCCTTGGCGGCGAGGGGAGCCTTGCGCGGCTTGAGGTTGGCCATGACCTCGGCGTGAGCGTCGCTGACCATGTACTCGGACACCATGGTGCCGAAGGCGAGGGTGCCCATGCCGAGACCGGTCTGGCGCAGGAAGTCTCGACGGGAGTTGGCGGTCGGCACGTAATTGCCGCAGTTGGAGTCTTTCATTGGGGGTATTTGGTTAGGATTAAATATGGGGGGTGATTTTGAATATTCAAACTAGATTACGAGTGTAAGGTGATCAATTCAGGTACACGAATTCGTTCGAGCAGACCATTGACTGGGCCAGCATGACCCAGGGGTTAGAAGGCACCTTACGGTCGACCTTTTCCGCGTTATTCACGATTTTTCCGCCCTGAACCGAGGTCTCGATCTTCACCTCGGGGCTGGCCTTGGTGGCGACCGCGGCAGCGGCCTTAGCCTTGGCGGCCTTATCGGCCCTAGCTTTGGCGACCTTATCGGCCTTGGGCGAGACGGGCGGTTCGTCGATATAGCCAGCGATACGGGCCACGAACTCGCGGGCGATCTGGCGCTCCTGCACGGTCGGCGAACGCTGGTACATGATGCGGTAGAGCTGAGTCACGCGCTCGTCGTCGGAACTGGCCTTGGTCATCTCGGGGCGAGCGTTGACGTTACGGGCGACCTCGACCGCCAGCGGATTATTCATGAAGAACAGGGCCTGCTGCGGGACGATGGTCGAGCCGCGGGTCGAGTTCGCCATGTTGGGATCGGCGAAGTCGAACTGGGACTGGAACTCGCTGAGCTTGTCGCGGTCGATGAAGCCGTAGATCGTGCGACGATAACTGTAGGGCTCGTCGCTGATATTGACCGCGCGGCCGCCGAGGGCGCGGTCGAGTTTACCGGAGAGAAGCAGCATCGAATCGCGGATGGACTCGAAGTCCAGGCGGCGGAGGTTCGCATGCCAGAGCAGTTTATTGGCTGCGTCGATCTTCATGGGATCGACGGACGCCTTCTGCACGACGAGCGGATTGGTATTCGGATTAGCCGACTGACGGTAGGCCGCCGAGAGTAAGATCTTCTTGTGCATCTTCTTGATCGACCAGCCGCCTTCAACGAAGGTGGTGGCCATCCAGTCGAGGAGCTCGGGGTGGCTCGGGGCTTCGGACATGTTGCCGAAGTCGTCCGGCGAGGTCACGATGCCGACGCCGAAGTGGTGCATCCAGAGGCGATTCACAAGGACGCGAGCGGTGAGCGGGTTCGTGCGGCTGGCGATGGCCAGGGCGAGTTCGCGACGGCCGCTGCCTTCGTAGAACGGCAGGCGGTCCGGGCCGGCGAGCACTTCGAGGAATTGGCGAGGAGCCACCGGGCCACGCTTATTACGGTCGCCGCGGATGTACACGTAGCTGTCGCGCGGCTTCTCGACGTCGGTGACCACCATCGCCGTGCCGGGGCCGCCGGGGTGCGTGATGTCGAGCGCGTTGATGTCGGAGAACTTGAAGTACTTCGCGGGCATGTTGTTATTGACGAAGGTTGCGGCGATCGGCAACTGCCAGCTCTCGCAGAAGTCGCGACTCGTGGTCGCGCGCTCGAGCAGGGAGACGGTGGAGATGTCCTCGATGTTGGGCAGGGGCCAGGGGAAGGCGGCGAGCTGGGCGACGGACGGGTCGTCCTTGTCGCCCTTGCGACCCGGCTGACTGCGCAGCTGGATGTGCGCCACGATCTTATCGCGGTTCTTCTTGAACATCGCCTGGTAGGCGAAGGCGACTTCCTCGAGGGACTTAGGCTTAAGACCGCGGAGGCCGTCGGCGACGAGCGGGTTGACCGGGATCTTCTTATCAGCCAAGGCGGCTTCGATGATGGCAGGAGCCTGCTTCTCGAAATTGTCGGGGCTGACCTTCTTGAGACGGACGAGCAGCCCGGTGATCGGGTGATCGGGGCGGTTCATCGAACCAGCGAAGGAGGTACCCAGTTCGCGGCTATCACCCATGTCGAACTTCTTCAGGATATCGAAGCCCGCGGTGCTGCGGAACCCGCCGGACAACGCGGAGAGAGCGCGCGGAGCGAACTCACGATGGTAGGCCGCCTGCATGCCCGCGAGGTGCTTGTAGTAGCCGCCAGCGGTGGTGTTGATCAGCTCGGCGAGCTTTTTCTCGTAGTCGGCGCGATAGGCATTGGTCGGCGCGTTCTTGCCGACGAGGAGGGGGTCACGGACGACCGGATTCTGCTGGGGCTCGATGATGGAGGCGAAGATGCCGTGAAGGGAGTAGTAGTCAGCGGCCGGGATCGGGTCGAACTTGTGGTCGTGACAACGCGAGCAGGATACGGTCAGGCCAAGGAAGCCCTTCGTCGTCGCATCGATGCGCTCGTCGATGGTGTCGTCATTATTCTGGAAACGCTTCCCAACGGTGATGAAGCCGAGGGCGGCGAGGCGCGCGTCGTCCTTAGCCAGGTCCGGCAGACGGTCGGCGGCGAGCTGCTCGATGATGAACTGGTCGTAAGGCTTATCGGTATTGAACGCGTCGATGACGTAGTCGCGATAGGTCCAGGAAGCATCGAAGGTCTCGATGGTGCCATTACGCTTCAGGCCCTTGGTGTCAGAATAACGGGCGGTATCGAGCCAGTGGCGAGCCCAGCGCTCACCGTAGTGGGGCGAAGCGAGCAGACGGTCGACAGTACGCTCGACGACAGCATTCACCGAGCGGCCGGCCTGGCCTTTCCGGGCGGCCATGTTGTCCATGGCGAGCGCGGCGTCGTAATCGCGGGAGAAGGCGTCGACTTCGACGCTCGTGGGCGGCAAGCCGATCAGGTCATAGGAAAGGCGGCGGAGGAGCGATTCACCGTCCGTGGCAGGGCTAGGCTTGAGGCCCTTCTCATCGAGCTTCGCGAGCAGGAAGGCGTCGACTTCGTTCTGGCACCAGGCGGCGTTGCTGAGCTTGGTCGGGACGGCGAATTCGCGGACAGGCTGGAAGGCCCAATGGCTGCGCGCCTTGTCGGAAAGACCGGTGAGTTTGGCGCCACCGGCACCGGCGGGAGCTGGTGCGCCCATCTTGATCCACTGCTCAAGGGCCGCGATCTGCGTAGTAGAAAGCTTGGCGCCCGCTTTACGCGGCGGCATCGAAAGATCGGGATCCGTCTGATGGACGGCGACGATCAGCATGGATTTCTTAATATCGCCGGGCACGACTGCCGGACCAAGATCGCCACCTGCCAGCATGCCCGCGCGCGAGTCCATGATTAGGCCGCCCTTGGAGACGCCCTTCTCCTTCGAGTGACATTCGTAACAACGTTCGGTGAAGATTGGGCGGATGTTCTTCTCGAAGAATTCCAAGCCGGCCGGGTCCATCTTAGGTTCGGCGGGAGCGTCGGCGGCGCAAAGCATGGCGGTCGACCCCAAGGCGGCGATTACGGGGAGGAGACGAAGCATGTTCTGGTGGCGATTCATAAGGGTGCGGTCGGATTAAAAGGGTGAGGAAAGCCGGGGGCGGCTGGGGGTTCCTTCTAGGGGAGAATTCTCGGGTCAGGATGAAGGATATCAACCACTGGTTTGTCGTTGTTACCTCATACAACCCCGGCCAACGCACTTTGGGCGATTTTGGTTAAAAATTTGTCAAAATCCCGCTAACCGCGCCCCGACTTCTGCCCTCCCCTTCAGCCCTAAAAACAAGAAAGCCTGCCAAATGGCCGGCTTTCGGAGGAAGCAGAGGGTCGCCCCTTAGTTCACGTAGACGAACTCGTTCGAAAGCAGCAGGGCCTGGATGAGCAGTTCGGTCGGGGTCATCGGCGTGCGGGCGATAGACTCGCCGACGTTCTGCATCACGCTTTCGGCACCGCCACCGGTCACGGAGGTCATCATGCTCTCTTCACCATCGGGAGCCTTGATGGCCACACCCTTGGACGCGGGAGCCATGGTACGAGCTACTGGAGCCACGGCCTTGGTACCGGCCTTAGTGCCAGCAACGGCGGCCTTCGTCGAAGGACGGAGGCCGGCGGTCGCAACGGTCATCTTGGCCTTAGCTAGGAATTCCTGAGCCACACGAATCTCACTGGCGGAGGGACGACGCTGGAACATGCAGCGGAACATCGCCACGATGCGCTGGTCTTCAGACATCGCGTTGACGACATCCTTGCGCGTGGAGACGGCGCGGGCGACCTCGACGGAGAGCGCATTGTTCATGAAGTACAAGGCCTGCTGAGGCACGATGGTCGAGTTGCGCTTCGAGTTCGCCTGATCGGGGTCACCGTAGTCGAACTGCGAGAGCGTGTCGCTCAGGCGGCTACGGTCGACGTAGCCGTAAAGGCTGCGGCGATAGCTGAAGGGCTCATCCGTGATGTTGGCGGGCTGGCCGCCCACCGCCGGGTTGAGTTTGCCGGTGAGGAGAATCATCGAGTCGCGGATGGACTCGAAGTCGAGGCGGCGGAGATTGCCGCGCCAGAGCAGGCGATTACCGGCGTCGATCTTGAGCGGATCGACGAGGCCCTTCTTTTGGACGAGCGGATTAGCGGTCGGGTCGGAATCTAGGCGATAGACGTTGCTCATCACAATCATGCGATGGAGGCGCTTCATCGTCCAACCGTTCTCCATGAACTCGGAGGCGAGATAATCCAGGAGTTCCGGGTGCGAAGGCTTCTCAGCCATGTTGCCCAAATCGTCCACCGAAGCGACGAAGCCTTCGACGAAGTGCTTCATCCAGGTACGATTGACGGCCACGCGGGCGGTCATCGGATTCTCCTTGGTGGCGATAGACTGAGCGAACTCATAGCGACCGCTGCCATCGACGTACGGACGACGCTCACCCTTGGAGAGAATGTCGAGGAACTGGCGGGGGACGATTTCACCCTTGTTGTTCTTGTCGCCGCGCTTGAACACGTAGCTGTCCTTCGGGGCTTCGGAATCTTGCACGACCATCGCCTCGCCGGGAGCACCGGGGTGCGAAAGACGGAGCTCGTTGATGCGCGTGTGACGGAAGTAGGCGACGGGCTCGCGGTTACCGATTCCGCCGTAGATGGGACGGTTCTGCCAGTCGGCGCAGAACTTACGGGTGCTGAAGAGCGAGATCATGTCTTCGTTGTCGAAGACCTCGTCGTAGCTCGGGATGGCCCAAGGATAGCCGGTCATCTCGGCGATCGCCGGAGAGGTCTTCTTCCAGTCTTCACCAGGTTTGGCGAGAAGGGCGAGGTGCGCGAGGATCGCGGCCTTGTTCTCGTTGTAAGCCTTCTGGTAAGCGGCGGCGACGTCATGGAGCGACTTCGGCTTCAGGCCACGGAGGGCGGCGGCGATGATCGGGTTGACCGGATGGTCGGGGTCGCTAATGGCTTCCTGAATCGCAATCGGGGCGCGCTCAGCGAAGTAGACGAGGGGCACCTGGGCGGCGGCGTAGAACGGACCGGTGATCGGCGAATCCTTCTGGATACGCATCGCGGCGAAATCGGTATCTTCTTGGAGGCTGATCTTGTAACGCTCGGAGAAGTCTCCGGCTTCGGCGGAACCGCCGCGGACGCTGGCGATCATGAGGCGACCAGCCATCTCGCTGTCATAGCGGGCGCGGGTTTCGCGCATGTAACGGAAGAAGCCGGCGACCTGCTCGTCCTGGAGCTGGTTGAGGCGCTTAGTGAAGTCGGAGCGCGCGGCGGAGGCGGACTTAGAAGTGGCGGCAATCGTCGGGTGGTGCAGCGGCTCGACGGTCGAGGCGAAGATGCCGTGCAGGGAGTAGTAATCCTTAATCGGAATCGGGTCGAACTTGTGGTCGTGACAACGGGCGCAGGACACCGTGAGTCCGAGGAAGGCCTTGGTGGTGGTGTCGATACGTTCGTCGATGATGTCGTTCGGGTCATCGAAGCGCTTGCCGACGGTGAGGAAGCCGAGCGCGGCGAGACGAGGGTCGTCGGGGGAGATGCCCGGGATGCGATCGGCAGCGAGCTGCTCGACGATGAACTTGTCGTAAGGCTTATCGTCGTTCAGCGCGTTGATGACGTAATCGCGATACGTCCAAGCATAGGCGAAACGGTAATCCTTGAAGAGACTGTCGCCCTGGTCGACCTGCAGGCCGCGGGTGTCGGAGTAGCGGGCGGTATCGAGCCAGTGGCGGGCCCAGCGTTCGCCATAGTGGGGCGAGGCGAGGAGGCTATCAATCTGCTTGGCGTAGATAGCTTCGACGGCGACGGCGGGCTTGCCGGAGCGAAGGGCCATCGTATCGGCAATCTGCGCGGCCTGAATGGCCTTTTCAAAGACATCGACCTGCTCAGAAGTGGGCGGAAGGCCGATCAGATCGTAGGAAACACGACGCAGGAAAGCTTCAGGATTGGCGGCCGGATTGGGCTGGAGGCCTTTCTCTTCGAGCTTGGCCAGGACGAACGCATCAATGGGCGTCTTGACCCAAGCACGGTTCTTCACTTCAGGAACGGTCGGCTTCGTGACGGGCTGGAAGGCCCAGTGATCGCGGGCCTTACCTGTGAGACCGGTGAGTTTGGCGGCACCGCCGGAAGGCATCGGCGCACCCATCTTCACCCACTCTTCGAGGATGGCGATTTTGTCATCCGGCAGCTTACCACCCGTCTTCTTCGGGGGCATCGAGAATTCGGGATCGGTGTATTGGACAGCCTTGATGAGAAGAGACTTCTCGAGATTGCCGGGAACGACCGCGGGACCTTCGTCGCCACCCTTGTAGGCGCCGTCCATGGAGTCGAGGATGAGGCCGCCTTTGGAGGAGTTCTTATCCGCGGAGTGGCACTCGTAGCAGCGGTCGACGAGGATCGGGCGGACGTTCTTCTCGAAGAACTCGAGGCCTTCCTTGGAAGGGGGCATCGCCACGGCGGAGGGAGCGACGGCGAGGGCAGCGAGGGCAGCGAACGCGAGGGAGGGGAGACGGAGTGACAACATGTGCGTGTTTCTTAAGATGGGATTAAGGGTAGGGAAAAAGCCCGGGGACGGACTGACCTTGAATCAAATGTAAGCCAAGACCCCCGGAAATCAAGTGCGCTTCCCCATTCGGATTGTAAAGGAAAGACCCCACGGCGAGGATGGCCGGGCCGGACGATGCGCATCCTGATCGCCAACGATAAATTCAAGGGCTCCCTGCCAGCGGAAAAAGCCGGTTTTCATCTTAAAAATAGCCTAGAAACGGCCTTTCCACAGGCCTCCTTCGACCTTTGCCCGATTGCGGACGGCGGCGAAGGTACCGCCCTAGCGATGACCACTGCCCTGGCCGGTGAATGGATCCGTGGCACCACCCAGGACGCCCAGGGAAGGCCGCTCGAAGCCCCCTTCGGCTGGGTAACCAGCTCGGCCACGGCTATCATGGAAATGAGCGCCGCCAGCGGCCTGGCCATCGTCCACGATTTAAAACTTAACCCACTTACTGCCAGCACTTTAGGTACAGGTATTCTCATCCAATCTGCCCTCGCCAAAGGCGCCCGCCGCATCCTTATCGGCATCGGAGGAAGCGCCACCAACGACGGCGGCCTCGGGGTGGCCATCGCCCTAGGATATACCTTCAAGAAAGCAGGCGAGCCCTTCACCCCCACTCTCGAGACGATTTTGGAGGCCGATCAGGTCGAGAAGCCAGCTTCCCTGCCCCCCTTCGAGCTCATCGTCGCCTGCGATGTGGACAATCCCCTGCTCGGCCCCCGTGGCGCCACGCGCGTCTACGGCCCGCAAAAAGGGGTCACCGATTTCGCCTGGTTCGAACAGCGACTTGAACATCTCGCCGACCTCGTGCGCCGCGACCTCGGCATCGATCCGCGCGATGTGCCTGGCGCCGGCGCCGCTGGCGGACTCGGTTTCGGTCTCATGGCTTTCTTCGGCGGGCGTCTCGTCAGCGGCTTCGACATGGTCGCGACGCAAGTCGGACTCGAAGCCCGCGTCGCTGCCGCCGACCTCGTCATCACCGGCGAAGGCCGACTCGATGAACAAAGCCTGCAAGGCAAAGGGCCCGTCGGCGTCGCCCGACTCGCGCGGCGTCTCGGCAAGAAGATCGTCGGCGTCGCCGGCTCGGTCGACGACTCGGCCGCGCTGCGCACGCAATTCGACCTGCTTATCCCAATCAAGCCAGCCGCGATGCCGCTCGATGAAGCGATGCGTCGCACCGGCGAGCTCATCGAGACCGCCGTACGCGCCCACGCTACAGCTCTGCGCGCGCTCAGCTCCTGAAGATCGGGATCGGCACACCCTTGCCGTCGACGGTCGCGTAGAAGGGACGACCTTCGATATCGAAGGCAGTCTTCGGGCTGATGCCCATCGCGCGGAAAATCGTGGCGTGCATGTCGGAGATCGACACGGGGTCCTTGATCGCGACGAGCGGACGCTCATCGGCGGTCGCACCGTAGACATGCCCCTTCTTGACGCCGCCGCCGAACATGACCACGCTCGTTCCTCCGGTAAAATGGCGATGTAGGCCGTAGTGGTCGGGGCTCGTCATAACGCCGGACTTATTGAAGGCTTGGTCCTTGGCCTTGGAGCCAGGGCGACCTTCGATCATGGCGTCGCGGCTGAATTCGCTGGCGATGATGACCAGCGTGCGGTCGAGCAACCCACGCTGCTCAAGATCACGGATGAGGCGAGCGATCGGGCGGTCGATCTCGGCGTGCATCTTCGCAACGGTCTCATGGCCCTTTCCATGGGTGTCCCACTGGAAGAACGGCACGTACTCGGTGGTGACCTCGACGAAACGGGCGCCATTCTCGACGAGTCGACGGGCCAGCAGGCAGCCGCGGCCGAAACGTCCGGTGTCATAATCCTTCTGCACCTCGGGCGTCTCGAGCGTGATGTCGAAAGCGGAACGTTCCTTGGCGCTGAGCAGGCGATAGGCGTTATCCATCGAGCGCAGCATCGACTCATGCTGATGGTCGCTGAGCAGGTCGCGGCTGGGCGTCGCGTCAACGAGCCGACGGAACTCGCGGTCGCGGTTCACGAAACGCCCGGCGTCCATACCCTTGGGCGGACGCACCGCAGCGGCGGCCTCCTCAGGAAACGGCAGGTTCATCGGGCCGTATTCACCACCAAAGAAACCAGCGGTAGTGAAGGACTTCAGCTCCTCGCTTTCGCCGACGCCTTCGAGGCGCTGGCCGATGTTGATGAAGGCAGGCATGACCGGATTACGTGGGCCGAGCACGCGGGCCATCCAGGCACCGATGTGCGGACAGGCGACCGTCTGCGGAGGGACGTAGCCGGTGTGCCAATGGAACTGGTGGCGGGAGTGAAGGATGCTACCTGCACCGCCGAACGGATCAGCGTCGCGCGGTCCATGACCTGCGCGATATTCTCGAGCCCTTGGCAGATGCGGACGCCGTCGACGGAAGTGGGAATCGCCGGGAACGTGCTGAGCACGCGCTCATACGAAAGCCCCTTCTCGTAGGGCGCGTAACGCTTCGGATCAAAGGTCTCCGGGGCGGCCATGCCGCCGGCGAGCCAGATGAGGATGACCGAATCAGCGGTAGCCGCAGGCTGCACAATCTTCTCGCTCTCAGCAAGGAGACGCGGGGCACTCATCGATAACGTCGCGGCGCCGGCAGCCGCGAGCATCTTGAGGAATTCGCGACGGGCGAGCGGCTCGGGCAAGGAAGGGTCAAGCGGCAGCGGGGAGTTCATAGCAATCAGCGGATGGTCTGGAATTCGGGGAGCATGCAGACGGCCCACAGCAGGTCGGCAATGCCTTGTTCGGAGATCTCGGCGCCGACGATGCTGGCGGCAACCTTGAGTTCGGCCGGCGCGGGCTCGCGGCTCAACGCGGACACGTAGAGCCAGCTCGCGAGTTGTTCGGGCGACGACCAGCTTCGCTTCTTCAACTTGGCCGCGCCCAGGGCGAGGAGGTTCGTCAGCGCCTGGCCATTAGAAAGGTCGATGGCCTCGAGCGTGCTGAGTTCATTTGGGCGCATCGAGACGATCTGCTCGCGGTTTGGACGACCCAACGCGCGCTGCAGCATGTCGGATTTCATCAGGCTCGCGCGCGCCGGCAGACTACTCGTGCCATCGACACCGGCCAGCATCTCGGCCATGCGGACTTCGGCTTTACGCCACGCCTCGCTCTTCACGAGCGAGACCGGTTGCCAGACGACCTCCGCGGCTTTGCTGCCGGCTTTGGCTTTGCCGGCGGCGGCAAAGGTGCCGCGGGCGTTCGGCACGCTCTTCGTCCATTCCCAGGAGGCATCGGTGGCCATCCTCACGCGGGCACCGCCCTTGAGTGAGACGTTCACCTGGAAGAAGAGTGCGGCGATATTCGGCGAGGAGCCCGCGTTACTACCGACGATCATAACCTGATTGGCGCCCTTCAGTAAGGCCGAGGAAAGATCGAAGCTCTTCGGATCGGCCCAGTTGTCACCCGTGCCGATCTTCTTGCCGTTTACGTAAAGCTCGAAGCCATTGTCGCACGTGATCACGCACGTGGCCAGGTCCACGTCGGCAGCCAGCACGAGCTGGTGGCGAAAGGAACGTGTCTCGCCAACCGTAGGCAGGCGGCCGCCAGCGATGTCCCCCGACCAGATCGGCGCGGCGACCAAAGGTTCAACAATAGGCTTCTTGGCCGAAGCCGCAGTGGGATTGGCCCGTGGAACTTTGAGCTCAATCTTCGCCGGCGTCGTGCCGGTCAGGCGCCAGACGGCGTCGACAAACTGTTCAGCGGTGAGGCGCTTGGCGCGCGGGCCGCGATAGACGTAGCCCTTATCTTCGGCGTCGCGGGCGAGAACCTCGGCGCGCGACTGGTAGGCCTGCGAGGTCGCGATAAATTCGAGTACCGCCTTCAGGTCATACTTGGATTCGACGAGGCGGTTGGCGAGGACGTCGAGCAAATCCTGGTTCCAAGGCTGCGATTGCATCGCGTCGACGGGATGCACGATGCCGCGGCCCATGAGGCGATGCCAGAGGCGGTTGACGATGGTGCGCTGGAAGCGGCCGTTCTCCGGATGGGTGATGAGGGCGGCGAGCTGGGCGAGGCGTTCATCGCGCGGCTTCGTGGCGTCGACCTGACCGAGTTCCGGGAAAGGCCAGGCGGCGGAGGCGGGCTTACCCGTCGGGATGTCGCAGCGCACGAGCTCCATCGGTTGGTCCGAGTAGATCGCGGCGAGGCCGTAGGCGTCGCGCAGCTTCCAGCGATCGACGAAGCTATCGTGGCAGGAGGCGCACTTCATGTTGATACCCAGAAACGTCTGCGAGACGCTCTGCGAATATTGGAGCTCGGGCATCTGGGCGGCGCTCACGGCGCCGCGCCAGATGATGCCCTTCGCGAACCCTTCGCTATCCGCGGAAGGAGCGACGAGCTCACGCGTGAACCGGTCGTAAGGCTTATTAGCCAGCAGCGAAAGGTAGAGCCAGTTGGTGATCTGCTTACGGCCGCCGTCGATGTAACCCGTGCCGGCGTAATCATTGCGCAGGAGGTCGTTCCAGAACGCCATCCAATGGTCGGCGTAGTCGACGTCGCGCGCGAGCAGCGTACGGACGAGCTGGACACGCTTGTCCGGGCGACGATCGGCGGCGAAGGCCTGCGCCTCCTCGGCGGAAGGCAGCATGCCGACGAGGTCCAGCGAAACGCGACGCAGGAAAGTCGCGTCGTCCGCCGGCGGCGGCGTCGGGGCGCCCTTCTCCGCCAGCCAACCATCGAGCACGCGATCGAGCGGGTGCGTGCGGCCAGCCTTCGCGGCGGGGAGCACGGGCTGACGCGGACGCAGCGGCGGCTCGTAGGCGGGCTGCTTAAAGGCGAAACCATCGGTCCAGACGGCACCCTGCTCGACCCAGTCGCGGAGCGTGGCGACTTCGGCCGGACTCAGCCGGTCGCCCTTGGGCGGCATGCGAAGATCTGGATCGGCACTGACGACTACTTCAAGGAGTTTACTTTTCTGCGCTTGGCCTAGCACGATCACAGCGCCGTTCTCGCTGCCTTCGAGCAGCGAGGCGCGTGTGTTCATGGAAAGGCCACCCTTCTTCTTGTCGCCCGTGTGACACTCACTGCAGTGCTTGCGCAGGATCGGCACGACCTCGTGCGCGAAGTCGACCGACGCCGCGCCGAGGGAGGCCGACAAAAGCAGGCCAACAAAAAGAGGACTACGACGCATGCAGCAACGGACGGATCAGGGGACAAATACAATCGCCGCAGAGCCCGAGGCCTCGACCGACTGCTTGGTGTCGGTCAGCTTGCCGTCACGGCCGATGCGGTAAGCGTTGAGCGTACCGGACTTCTGGCCAGCGCACACGAGCCAGCGACCGTCGGCGCTGAGACCGAAGCCGCGCGGGGTGGCCGGCGTGCCGAGCATGTGCTGAAGGAGCGTGAGCTTGCCGTCCTGCGCAATCGTGTAGACCGCGATGGAGTCATGCCCGCGATTGGAGACGTAGAGCGTCTTGCCGTCGGGGCGGACGAAGATCTCCGCCGTGGAGACACCCTTCTTGTCCGCGCCTTCCGGCAGCGTGGGCAGGCTTTGGATCTGATTGAGGCCGCCGTTACCTGCGACCGAGAAGGCGACGACGTTGAGACCCATCTCGGTGTTCACGTAGGCGAAGCGACCGCTGGGATGGAAGGCCAAGTGACGGGGACCTTCGCCGGCGGTGACGCGGCCAGACTTCGGCTTGCTCGGCGTGAGCAGGCCTTTCTCGGCGTCGAACTTGAAGATGAAGATATCATCCGTACCGAGATCGGCGACGTAGGCGCGGCCATTCTTCGGATGGAAGTAGACGCCATGGGCGTGCGGACCGGACTGACGGCCGGCGTTCGGGCCCGAGCCGACATGCTGAATCGAAGAGCTCGCAGGCGCGAAGGAGCCGTCGGCCTTGATCGGCAAGGCAGTCGTCGATCCGGAACCGTAATTTACCACGACCAGGTTACGGCCGGCGGCGTCGACGACGAGGTGCGTC
The DNA here is from genome assembly GCA_041168485.1 of Verrucomicrobiota bacterium. Classification (GTDB taxonomy): domain Bacteria; phylum Verrucomicrobiota; class Verrucomicrobiia; order Opitutales; family UBA953; genus UBA953. The sequence goes on along the minus strand of JBEEKW010000056.1, from coordinate 7,732 downwards.
GGGCCTTTACCCTTGGAGGCTTCGGTGTTCAGCAGACGAAGCTTCTCGCCCTCGACCGCGTAGGCGGCGACAGCGCCCTCGGCGGCCTCGGCGGTGGCGTAGAGAAACTTGGAGTCAGGGCTGAGCGCGACGTAAGAAGCGGACTTGGCTTCGGCGGCGACGGTCGGCACCGAGATCTTGCCGGTCTTGCCGTCGAGCACGCAGCGCAGGATGCCAGGCGCCTTGGCACCGGAAGTGCCGACGTAGAAGACATACTGAGCGGGGGCCGGCTTCGGCGCAGCCTTGGTGGCGGCCTTCGGGGCGGGGGCGGTGGTATCGGCGGACTGACAACCGACGAGCGCAGCGGCGAGCGCGGCGAGGAGGATGCGTTGGGTATTCATGATGATAAGAGCGGGAGAGATCAGCGGCCAGTCCACCAGCCATCAAGCAGGGCCGTGAGACGCTTAACGTCCTCGGGGCGCGCCGCGGCGAGGTCTTTGAGTTCGCCCGGGTCGGCCTTGAGATCGAAGAGGCGGGGCGGCTCGGTGGCGTCAGTGGAACCGCTCTGGGTCGTGCCGGTCTTGAGGCCGCTCGAGACAATCAACTTGAGGTCGCCGGCGACGAGCCAGCGGTAGCGCAGGCTGGCTGCAGGACGCGCGAGATCGAGGAGGTCGTGGGTCGAATTTTGACCCGCGACGAACGGACGAGCGCGCAGGGCCGCATCGTCGAGCAGGTCGAGTCCGTCGCCGTCGGCAGGCACGGGAGCGCCGACGAGCTTCAGCAAGGTCGGCAGAATATCCACCGCGCTAGCAGCCTCGGCCATCACCACCGGCTTGATGTGTCCGGGCCAGCTGACGAAGATCGGCGTACGGACGCCGCCGTCGAAGGGCGACTGCTTGGAGCGCTCGAAATCGACCGACGGTTTGTCCGTGCGTGGGATCCAACCGTTGTCGGCGATGTAGACGATGATCGTGTCACGGGTGAGGCCTTCCTTCTCCAGATGGGCACGAATATCGCCGATGGTCTCATCGAACCACTCGACCATCGCGTGGTATTTGGCGGCCTGCGGCGTCGGCGACTTATCGCGATATTTCGCGAGCAGCCTTTCGGGCGGCGTGTGCGGGTCATGCGGCATCATCGGCGCATACCAGGCGAAGAACGGCTTACCGTCCTTCTTCGCGCGGCTGATGAAATCGGTGAGGGGCGCCAAGGTCTTGCGGCCGATGTCGAGGCCCTCGTCGCCGTGGCGACCGCCCTTCGTCATGCCTTCGGTGAAGCCGCCGGTCTGATAGGGGCCCATCCACCACTTACCCGTTTGTAGACTGACGTAGCCCTGTTCACCGAGCAGGCGGGGCAGGATCGGCGACTGTTGGAAGAGTTTGATCATCTGGGCGCGCCCTTCGAGGAAGGCTGCGCTCTTCTGTTTAGCGGCGGCGGCCTTGCCGGCGCCTTTCACGCCTTCGACAACCGGCATGCGTGGGTCGTTGCCCGTAATCCCGTGGCGGTGCACGTGGCGGCCGGTCAGCATCGAAGCTAGGCTCGGTCCGCAGAGGGAGTTCGTCACGTACCCGCGAGGGAAGAGACGGGACTCCGCCGCGAGCTTGTCGAGGTGCGGCGTGCTGACCGCCTTCGAACCCATGAAGCCATAATCGAACCAGGTGTGATCATCGGAGACGATCATCAAGATGTTCGGCGGACGGTCGGCGGCGGAAAGCGCCAGGCAGAGACTGGAAATGGCGGCGACGCAAAGGGGCAGTAGGCGGGGCATGCCTTATAGACTCCCCAAAGCGCCGACCGTTCCCACCCAAAAAGTCAGCCAATTGTAGTCATTAGGTGCTCCCACAAAGAAAAGCGTATCCACCCCCTTTGACGAACCAGCGACCTGGGGCATAATGAGCCTCTTCGCACGCCCCAGGCCACCCCGACCCACCCCAGGTCGCCCCCTGTAGAAAATATTATACAGTTTTATAAGGTTGTTAATCAACAACTTGTGTAAATACACCCCTCCGACCCCCCTTTTTTAGCCCTATATATACAGGCCCCTTTCTTTTTCCACATGATCAACAACATAACCCCCCGCACCGCCAAGCCCGACGCCCTCACCTCCCTCCTCCGCTCCGACCTCCCCGACCTCGGTGAAATCCGGGTCAGCGTCGTCGAAACCTCCCCGGACCACTCCGGCGAGGCCGACACCCTGACGCGTTACCTGAACCAGATTTCCCACTGGCAACGCCTCGGCGCCGAAGAGGAACTCCGTCTCGGGCGCCTCATCAAGTCCGGCAAGGGTGCCGACGGCACCCTCTCCCCCGCAGGCCAGGCCGCCTTCGACGAACTCGTGAGCCGCAATCTCCGCCTGCCGTATCACGCCGTCAAACAGATGCGCGTCCCCCGCGAAGAAATGATGGAGCTCGTCGGGGCTGGTAATTTCGCGCTCCTCGCCGCCGCCCGCGACTTCGACGCCGACCTGGGCCATCGCTTCAGCACCTACGCTTTCTGGGGCATCCGCAGTGCCGTCATGCGCGAACTGAATTTCCTCCGCCGTACGGTCCGCCTGCCGCGCAACCTCCATGAACAGCTGTCGAAGCTGCGCAAGGCCGAGGCCGCGCTGATCCAGAAGCTCGGCCGCGAACCCGAAGCAGAGGACGTCGCCGACTTTCTGGAATGCTCGCCTGAGAAGATCATTGAGCTGCGCAGCTATCAGCAGCACAGCCAGTCGCTCGACGCGCCCCTCGGCGAAGAAAGCGATACCACTTTCGGCGATACGCTGAAGGACGATGACGCCACGACGCCGGCCGCGCACGCCGAAGCCGCTGACTTCAAGGACGCGCTCCGCGAAGTCCTGGCCCAGCTGACTCCCCGCGAACTTGAGGTGACCCGCCTCCGCCACGGACTGGACGGCGAAGAACTGACGCTCGACGCCATCGGCCAACTTCAGGGCGTCTCCCGCGAGCGCATCCGCCAGATCGAGGCCGCCGCCCTGCGCAAGCTGAACCAAGGCATTCGCCGTTAACCCCTTGTGCCGACGGGAGGTTTCGCCATGATGAAAGCGTGCCCTCCCTGCTTCGCATCCTGCTTGTCGTCGGACTGATTGGTCCGCTGACGCCAGGTGCGCGAGCGCAACAGGTCGAACCCTTCGAGGAGCCGCCGATCAATTACTCGGCGACGCCGACTAACGACCGCGCGACGGCGATCAACGCCGCCTTCCAAAGCCGCGCCACGGAGATTCGCTCGATGCCGGCGAAGAAACGTCTCCAGTGGCTCCTCGACGAGATGGGCGTACCCGTCGAATCCCAGATCTTCGTCTTCAGCAAGACGAGCCTCCAGCGCGAACTCATCAATCCAGAGACCCCGCGCGTACTCTACTTCTCCGACGAGGCCTACATCGGCTGGTCGCCGACCGGCGCCTTCGAGGTCGCAGTGTTCGACGCCAAGCTGGGCGCGACCTTTTACGTCTTCGAGCCGCATGCCACCAAGGAAGAACCCCTGCTCGCACGCAGTGGCGACTGCCTGCTGTGCCATTCCCGGCATGAGCATACGCCCTCACTGCGGACGCGCTCCGTCTTCCCCGACTCGAACGGCGAACCGCTGAGCGGTTCCGGCAGTTCCAACATCGCCCCCTCGACCCCGCTCGCCGAGCGCTGGGGCGGCTGGTATGTCACCGGCACGAAGGCGCCCTTAGAGCATCGCGGTAACCTGACGGGCAAGAAGATTGATGACTTCGAAGGCCCAGCGGCCCAGCCAACCCGTAACCTGTTGAGTCTCGAAGGCGTCGTCGACACCCGCCGCTACCTCCTCAAGACGAGCGACGTCGTGCCACTGCTGATGCATGACCATCAGGTGCACGTGCATAACGTTCTCTCGACGGCCAGCCAAGATGCCCGCATCGCGCTCCACCGCTGGCCGGCGATGCGCGAGATCCTCGGCCTGCCCGCGAACGCACCACCGCAAGGCTCCTGCCTTGTCGTCTTTGATAGCCAGGCCGAGAAGGTCCTCAACGCCCTGCTCTGCCGCGACGAGGCCGCCTGGCCGGCCGGTGGCATTCAAGGTGACGGCGTCTTCGCCGCCGCCTACGCTAAGACGCGCAAGCCCGATGCGAAAGGGCGCTCATTGCGCGACCTCGATCTACAGAACCGCCTCTTCCGTTACCGCTGCAGCCCGCTCATCTACTCGGAGAGCTTCACCTCCCTCCCCAAGCAACTGCACGACATCGTCCTGCTCCGACTTTCGGCGGGTCTGCGCGCCTTCCCGCCGTCACCTTCCTTCGGACATCTCCCCGACGACGAACGCGCCGCAATCCACGAGATTTTGACGGCAACACTCCCGAGCCTGCCGGCTGGCTGGGGTAAGTAAGGGCGGCGCAAAAGAGGCCGGCCCTCGACGAGGACCGGCCTTTTGATTCAACCGCGGGGGCGGCTTATTTGACGAGCGAAGCCAGCTTCTCGCGGATCGCGTCGGCTTCGATCTGGTAGCTGGCGGCGTTGAGGTGCAGCAGGTCAGGCATGACCGACTTCTCCAGGGTGCCGTCGGCGGTCAGGAACTTCGCGCCGATGTCGAAGAAGTGCACCTTCTTGCCGTCGTCGAACTTAGCGATGAGTGCGTTGACCTTCGCGTTCTTCATGCGATTGGCGTCAGCCGGATTCGGGCCACGCGGAAAGATCGCGAGGAGGAGGACCTTGGAGTCGGGCGAGCGCTTGTGGATAGCGTCGATGATATTCTTGATGCCGGCCGCAATCTGCTCGGGGGAATTCTCGGCGACGCCGGCGTTATTGGTACCAATCATGAGCACGACGGCCTTGGGCTTGATGCCTTCGAACTCGCCGTTTTCGACGCGCCAAAGGACGTGCTGGACGCGGTCGCCACCGATGCCGAAGTTAGCAGCATTATACTTGGCGTATTCTTTTTCGAAGAGCGCCTTCTGTCCGTTCCAGCCCGCGGTGATGGAATCGCCAATAAAGACGACCTGCGCTTCGCCCTTCTTGGCGATGGCGACGAAGGACTCATGGGACTTGGCGAAGCCGGCGTTGATCTGGCCGTCATTACCGAACTTCGGAGCGGCGACGTCGGCCGGCTGCGCCGGCATCTTAACGGCCGGAGCGGCGGCCTTCTTAGGGGCGACTTTTTTAGCTTCCTGGGCGACGACGGAGGTCGCGGCGAACAGGGAAAGCCCGAGGAGGAGGGATAGGGTGCGTTTCATGGGGGTAACTGGGGGACCTCCATTTCGTCTCTAGGTTCCCCCCTGTCAACGACCTCCCCCTCTGGCTTGCTCACATGCGACCAGCTGGCATAGGAATCTATATGAGTAAACCCCTGCGTTTCGTGACCAAGGCCGAGGCCATCAAGGAAGAGTATAAAGGTCGGACCAATTACTGGCTGACCCGGCCTGAGCTGACCGGCGCCAAGGACCTGCAGGTCTGCGAAGCGACCTTGCCCGCAGGCGAAGGCCACGCCTTCCACACGCACCCCGAGCTCGAGGAGATGATCTACGTCCTCGCCGGCGAGGTGGAGCAGTGGGTCGAAGAGGAGAAGCGCATCCTCAAGCCCGGCGACGCCGCACACATCCCCGCGGGTATCGTGCACGCGACCTTCAACGTCTCGCAAGCGGACGCGACGATTCTCGCCATCCTTTCGCCCGGCGCGAGCAAGGGACCTTTCATGGTCGACGTGAGTGGCGAGGCTCCCTGGAAGCAATTGCGCGGCCCGGCATGAAGGCGTTGCTCGGATCCCGCGCGCTGATCGTCTCCGTCGTCGTCCTCCTCGCCGGGACAATCATCCCATTTATGATTTGGGGCGACGCACTGGAGACGGCGTTCTCCGTCCAAGGCGCGCGCGCCTGGATGGCCTGTTATGGCGCCGGCGCCGGCGTCGCCGGCATAACCTTACTCGTGGCGGACATCCTCCTGCCCATCCCGAGTACGCTCGTGATGTCGGCCCTCGGTCTGACCTATGGTCCACTCGTCGGCGGCCTCTATGCAGCGACTGGTTCGGCGCTCGCCGGACTGATCGCTTACGGCCTCAGCCGCTGGCTCGGTCGTCCGCTGGCGTTGCGTCTCGCGGGCGAAGCGGGCCTGCGCGAAGGCGAAGGCTTCTTCGCGACCGGCGGCGCTTGGCTCGTCGCGTGCTCTCGCTGCATACCCATCCTGCCCGAAGCAGTCGCCTGCCTGGCTGGCCTGAATCGCATGCCCTTCCAGACTTTCCTCCTCGCGGTGCTCTGCGGCAGCCTGCCGATGGGCTTCGTCTTCGCGGCGATCGGTGCGCTAGGGCAAGACGAGCCCGCTTGGGCACTCGCGCTCAGTGTCGTGGTGCCGGCGCTACTCTGGCTGGGCGCGCGTCGCTGGATGCGACGCTGATTAGCGCAGCTCCTTGATCCGGACGTTACGGTACCAGACGTGCTTCGCCTCGTCCTGGAAGCCGATGTGACCTTCGACCGGGCGGTCCTTCATCGGCGAGGTGGCGAGATCGAGGACGATCGTGCGCTCGCCGTTGAAGTCGACGGTCAGACGGCGGTCCTTGAGCGTGAGCGTGTAGTGGTTCCATTCGCCGGGCGCCTTGACCATATTTTTCGAAGCCGCCATCGCACGGATGATGCCGCCGCAGTCATGATGGCCTGGCTTCGCGAGTCCGAAGGTATCGAGAATCTGTAGCTCGATGCCCTTAGCGACGGGGTCGAGTGGATCAGCGACGCAGAAGAAGACACCCGAGTTACCCGTCGGCTCCATCTTGAATTCCAGGTCGAGGACGAAATCGCGGTACTTGCGCTCGGTGAAAATATAGGCGTCGAAACGCTTCCATCCCGTCTCGCCCGGGCGCGGCTTCAGCGTGACGGTGCCATCCGTGTCGTAGACCCAGTTACCCTTGGTCTTCCAGCCGGCGAGATCCTTGCCGTTGAAGAGCGGGGCGAAGCCCGGGGCGTCGGCGGCGGGGTGCGGCACGGCGGCGACGGTCGGGCTGACGGGATACGGGTCGGGGGCGGCGGCGAGCGCGAGGGGCAGCAGGGCGGCGAGGAGCAAGAAGCGGGGCATGCGAATGGAGGTAACGCGCGGCGGAAAGAGGTCGAGCCACATGTGAGCCCGGGCGAGTTACTAAACGATTACAAATGAAAACGGTCGTAAGGAGATTCCCCTCGCTGGCCGAAGAATAATCACCGATAAGAGGAACCATGATCGTACCCCTCGGTCATACCCCTACCCCTACCCCTACCATGAACTGCGTGAAGAAACTCACGGCGGCGCTACTGCTGTCCCTCCCCGCCCTCGCCCGTGCCGGCGAAGCGGATATCCGAATCCCTGACCTGGCGAAAACGACGTTCCTCAATGGTGCGCTCACCGGCCATCAGATCTTGTGGTTCGGCCTGGTCGTCTGCGCCCTCGCGACCGTCTACGGTTGGTGGCAGTACCTGCAGACGCGCGCCCTGCCCGTCCACCGCTCTATGTCGGACGTCTCCGATATCATCTGGGAGACGTGTAAGACCTACCTCTGGCAGCAGGGCAAATTCCTGGCCGGCCTCTGGGTGCTCATCGCTGGTTGCATGACCTACTACTTCGCCGGTCTCGAGCAAAAGGACGCCTCCTCTGTCGCGGTGATCCTCGCGGCTTCAGTCCTCGGCATCCTTGGCAGCTACGGCGTCGCTTGGTTCGGTATCCGTATCAACACCGTTGCCAATTCGCGCGCCGCCTTCTCCGCCCTGCGCGGCAATCCACTCGCTACGCTGCTCATCCCGCTCAAGTCCGGCATGAGCGTGGGACTGCTGCTCGTC
>JBEEKW010000055.1:0-13752 GCA_041168485.1 Verrucomicrobiota bacterium | reverse complement strand
AGGACCTGGAGAGGTGGCTGAGTGGCCGAAAGCGCCCGTTTGCTAAATGGGTATACCCCAAAAGGGTATCGTGGGTTCGAATCCCATCCTCTCCGCCACTTTGGAACACGAAAACGCCTCAAACAGGCCATTTTCCTCACATTCTAGCCCCTCTCCTGTTAGCAGAAATGAGCAGGATTTGCAGAGTTGGGCAATATCTTGTCCGCAAACTGTCCGCAAAGTTGACCCTGCTTTAGCGCTCGGCGATTGCAGACGGTCCGCGTCCCCGAGAGGGGCCCGCGTACCAGTCCGCCTCCCCCGAATCATGCGCGAGAACAAGATACCAGGCTCTCGATCCCTGCAGGGAGGGATAGTCATATACCCAAGGCCCGAGACACCCGGGAGCTGGCAGGTGATGTGGAGGACCGAGAAGGGCCGTCGCTACCGGACCTTCCCCAGTTTGGCGGAAGCGAACTATTACGCCTCCGAGCTACAGAGGGAGCGCCGTACGAACGGCGCCCGGGTCGCTCATGGCCTGATGTCCCCCGAAGATCTGAAGGCCTGGACGGAGTTCCGGGAGGCGACCGGTCATGCCCCCCTGTCAGACCTCCTGGCCGCCTGGAAGGACAGGCAGACGTCTGATTTGCGCGGATTTTGGGATATTTTTGATTAAATCACCCTCGAGCAATATTTCAACTAGCCCCATCTAGAGTGACCTGACCAGCCTGCGATCCTCGATCCTTTCTTTGATACTATTGTGGGATGGCAGGCTTCGAATTTTTAATCTGATCGCCCTCGGGGTTGAGCCGTAGAAGCCGAAGCGCGTTGAGTGTCACGAGGATGGTCGCACCAGTGTCGGCGAGGATGGCGGCCCAGAGTCCTGTCAGGCCCAACACCGTGGTCGCGAGGAAGACGAGCTTGAAACCGAAGGCCAACGCGATGTTCTGGCGGATGTTCGTCATAGTCGCGCGGGACAGTCGAATCAGGGTCGCGACATCCGTCACCCGGTCCCGGAGGATCGCGATGTCGGCCGTCTCGAGCGCGACGTCGGTGCCAGACCCCATCGCCACGCCGACGTTCGCCTGCTTAAGGGCCGGAGCGTCGTTGATCCCGTCGCCCACCATCATGACGCCGCCCTGCTCAGCCATCTCGCGGATGGCCTTAGACTTGTCCGCGGGCATCATGTCGGCTCGGAATTCGAGGCCTAAGCCGCTGGCGATGGCGGCCGTGGTGCGCGGGTTGTCTCCTGTCAGCACCACGGAGGAAACTCCCATTGATTTCAGTTGCCGCACCGCCTCGCGGGCGTCCCTACGGGGCTCGTCCCTCACCGCGATGAGCCCCAAGGGGCCGTTGTCCCGGAACACCGCCACGGCTGTCTTACCCTCCGCTTCGAGACTGGCCGCCTTGCGCAGGCCCTCCTCGCTCAGGCCTCCGTTCTTCGCCGCATGGCGGGGGGAGGTTATCCAGGCGGGGGTGCCGGTGACGGTGGCCGTCGCCCCTATGCCGGCAATCACCTTGGCGTTGCTTGAATGGGCCGGCGAGACCTTCGCCGCTCTGGCCCGCATCAGGATCGCGACGGCCAAGGGGTGGCTCGAACTCGTCTCTATGGCGGCCGCCACGGCGAGCACTTGTTCTTCGCTGGTCTCGCCGAATGTGACCACGTCGGTCACGACGGGGCGCCCGTAGGTCAGCGTGCCGGTCTTGTCGAAGGCCACATGCGACACTTTTGCGGCGGCCTCGATGACCGCCCCTCCTTTCATGAGGAGCCCGCGGCGGGCACCGACGGATAGCGCCGCGGCGATCGCGGCGGGCACGGAGATGACCAGGGCGCAGGGGCATCCGATCAGGAGCAGCGAGAGGCCCCGGTAGGTCCAAGTCTCCCAAGGCTGTCCAAATATGAGGGCAGGCACCGCCATCAGCAGGGCCGCTGACGCCACGATGGCCGGCATGTACCATCGGCTGAACCGCGCGATGAAGCGTTCGGTCGGCGCACGCGTGGCCTCGGCCTCCTCGACCAGACGGATGATGCGGGCGATCGTGTTGTCCTCCTGGGCCTTGGTGACCCGGACCTTGAGGGCAGCCTCGGTGTTGATCGATCCGGCGAAGACAGGGTCACCCGGGCCTTTCGTCTTGGGCACGCTTTCCCCTGTCACGGGGCTTTCGTCGATGCCTGAAGATCCTTCGACAATCTCGCCGTCCGAGGGTATGCGGTCGCCCGGACGCACCAGGACCAGCTGGCCCACGAGCAGGTTCGCCGCAGGCACTTCCCGCGGGACGCCATCCTCGAGTAGTCTGGCCGTCTTGGGGACCAGGTCGGCGAGCGCGCGAATGCCTTGCCGCGCCTTGCCGGCGGCCACGCCCTCCAGCAGCTCGCCCACGGCGAACAGGAAGACAACGACGGCCGCCTCTTCCGCGGCTCCGATGAACAGCGCGCCGGTCCCCGCTATCGTCATCAGGCTTTCAATCGTGAAGGGACGCCCTTCGCGCAGCGCGGCGAAGGCGGTCCTCGCCACCGGCGCCAGTCCGATCAGGCTGGCCCCGACGAAAGGCCATTTGCCTGCGCCCGGGGTGAAGTGCTCGACGGCCCATGAGACGCAGATGAGCAGCGCCATGGAGATGGCAAGCCGGCCTTTCCCCGTCTGGTGCCAGTTCGTTTCGAATAGTTCATTGTCATGGCATCCGCAGCTGCCGGTATTCTTTGTTCCCGCGGAGGAATTCCTACAGCCGCCGTCGTCCACACTGTTCTTGCTTGGTGGTGTCAGGGGTTCCATCTAGACTGATTCTGGTTTCAGCCTGCTTGGTTGTCACGGTTGCATTCGCGTCTGGTGACCCGATCGCCATCCCTTCTCAGGCATTTCGACATGCCGCTTGACTTCGTCTAGGCCCCCTCTTACTAAAAGGGTCGTGTTCGCAGTCCGATCCAGGCTTTTCGCTTGCCTCGCCCTATTTCTCTGGGCGTCGTCCGGGCTGCTCGCTTCCGATGCTTGCGTCTGTCCCGAGGAGTCCTCCTGCGAGCATGCCGGCAAGGCCTGCACCCGCCCCGACGACTGCTCCGACTGTGTCTCGCCGGCTTCCGCTGTCGCGCTCGCTGATGAACCTTTGGCTCTCGCTGATTTGGTCAAGGTTTCGGCCCGCAAACCTTTTCAGCCTGAGTTCCATGTCTACTCGGTCCGCCGCATCTCCTCGTGCGCCGCGGAAACTTTTCGGTTATCGGCTTCCGATGTTCTTCGTCCGCCTGCCTTGAGGGCGGGGACGATGTGTCTGCGGGTCTGATTCGGTCCTAGGTCGGCGGCTTGTCCGCCCTTCATCCCTACGACCGCGACGGCCGTAGGGAGTGACGTATCATTATGCCGTCGTCCAAGGGGGCACCCTGGGCACGCGCCCGCATTCATCCAAATCCATGACCATTTTCCGATTCCTATCTCCGATTCTCCTTCTTCCTGGCCTGCTCTGTGCGGCCGAAACTCCATCGCCCGCTCCGGTCGATGTCGCCGAACTGGTCCGCCAGGCGGTCGAGTCCAACCCGGAGCGCCAGGCCTATGTCGCCGCCTTGGCTGCCGAACGCGAGTCTGGTTCGGCTGCCTCATCCAACCGGGATCCGGTGCTGTCCCTTGAGGTCGGCCGTAAGCGTCTGCGTGATGCGGGTGGGGCTTTTCTGGATGAAGGTCAGGTCTGGACGGCTTCGCTGAGCCAGACTTTCGAATGGCCGGAGCGGCTGCGCCTCCGCCGGGCCATCGCCGATCGCCAGATCGAGGCCGCTAAGCTCGGCTTGGGCCGATTCGAGCAGGCGCTCGAGGCTAAGGCCACGGTACTCGCTTACCGCCTGTCCCGCGCCCAGGTTCGCGCCCAGGCTTGCGAAGAAGTCGCCGAGCGTTTCGCCGGCCTGCGTAAGGCCTTGGTCGGACGCGATCCTTCCGGTCCTGCCCCGACCATCGAACTGCGTTCGGTCGAGGCCGCCGAGGTCGTCGCACGCCGTCGTGCCGAGGAGGCGCGCCTGGCGCTCCAGCAGGCCTTGCTGGAGATGAACCAACTGCGCGGCGCTCCTTCGCTCGCTCCGCTTGCCGTCAAGGCTCCGGTGCTCGCGCTCAAGGATGCCCCGAAACTCGAGGAGCTCCTGGCCGCCGCTCCGCAGGGCAACTTCTCCTACCGCATGCAGGTGCTCGAATCCGAGCAGATGAGCCTACAGTCCGACCTCGCGCGCTCGGATAGCGTGCCGGGTTTCACCGCCGGGCCTTACGTCTCGCAGGACCGCGTCGGCGGGCGTGAGACCATCGTGGGCCTTCGCTTCGACATCCCGCTACCGGTTACCGGCCGTGCTGGTTCCGCCGAGCGCGCGGCCAACGAACGTAAGCGGCAGTCTAAAGCTGCCATTTCCGCGGCCTGGCGCGACGTCGAGAAGGACCTCGGCCAGACTTGGCTTTCCTACGCCTCGAAGGTCGACCAGTTGCGCATGCATAAGGACGATCCAGCGGTACGTTTCTCGGAAGCAGCCAAACTCGCCGAGTCTCACTTCCGTGCCGGCGCCTTGTCGCTGCAGCTCTTCATGGATGCCCAGGCTGGTTACCTGGAGGCCGTCGACTCCGCGTTGCTCATTCAGGAGCAGGCCGTCGAGGCCGGCTTCCGCCTGCGCGAACTCAGCGGCGTTCCCTTCAATCCCGTCGCGTCCCGATGAAGACCTTCAGTTCCATTCTCCTGGTCGTCGCGTTGGCTGGCTGCGGCAAGCAGGCAACTTCAGGTCAAATAGAGGGTGCCGTTCCTCCGGCCAAGGCCGCCGAGTTCAAGAAAGGGCAGGGCCTGCTGCTGACCCCAGATGCGGCCGAGTTCATCGGCCTGCGCAAGGCCGAGGCCCAGGCCAAGGCCGATCGCGTCCTGGTTCCGGTCGATGCGTTGCTCCGGAACTCCGAGGGGGCCTTCGTATTCGTCCAGAACGGCCAGCGCTGGTTGCGCACCGAGGTGAAGCCAGGCGTCGAGTCTGACGGCTCGATCCAGGTCGCCGACGGTCTGCTCGAGGGCGACGTGATCGCCATCGCGGGCGTGTGGGGCCTCTGGCTCGCAGAACTCCAGGCCATCAAGGGAGGCGTCGGCTGCGCCGACGGCCACTGAGATGATCGCAGCCCTCGCTCGCTGGTCCATCCGCCGCCGCGCGGTCGTGCTCACCTGCGCCCTGTTGCTCTGCCTGCTCGGAGCCTGGTCCGCCACGCGCGTCCCGATCGATGCCATGCCCGACATCACCGGCCCGCAGGTGCAGATCAACACCGCCTTGCCTTCCTACGCCGCCGACGAGGCGGAGTCGCGCGTCACCATCCCGCTCGAATCCGAGCTCTCAGGCCTACCGGGCTTGGTCGAGTTCCGTTCGCTCTCCAAGACCGGGCTCTCGCAGGTCACGCTCATCTTTGCGGATGGTACCGATATCTTCCGCGCCCGCCAGCTCGTGACCGAACGTATCGGGCAGGCCTCCGGCAACCTGCCGCCGGGTGCCGTACCCGTGATGGCGCCGATCAGCACCGGACTCGGGGAAATCGTCTATTACTCGATCGGCTACGCCGCCGATGCCAAGGCGCCGGCCGACGAGTCCACGCGCCTACGTGATTTGCGCCTGTTGCATGACACGCGCGTGCGCCCGGCGCTCCGTTCCACGCCGGGACTGGCGGACGTCAACGTCATCGGCGGGCACGAGCGCCAGATGCTCGTCGAACCCGACCTCGCCAAGCTTGCCAAGTCAGGCGTACCCATGTCAGAACTGCTCAGGGCCGTCCGTCGTAACACCGAGAACGCCGGGGGCGGTGTCGTCACGCTCGGCGGCGAGGCCTTCACGGTCCGCGCTGACACTCGCGTGCGGACCGCCCAGGATATCGCTGGTATACCGCTTCGCCCCGCCGGCCTCGGTCCCGCCGTGACCGTGGGTGACGTCGCCCGCGTTTCGGTCGGCAACGCCTCCCGCATGGGTGCGGCCACCGTCGACGGGCAGGAGGCCGTCGTCGGCGCCGCCATCATGCTAGCCGGTGAGAACTCCCGCGAAGTCTCGAAACGCGCGGTCGAGAAGCTCGCCGCCATCGGTACCCACCTGCCGGAGGGCGTGAAGCTTACCGTGCTCTACGACCGCTCCGACCTCGTCGGCGCGACCATCCGGACCGTCGAGACGAACCTCTTCGAAGGGGCGTCGATCGTCGTGGTCGTCCTGCTGGTGTTGCTGGGGCATTGGCGGGCCGCTTTGCTCGTCGCCTTGGCGATCCCCCTCTCGTTCCTTCTCCTGCTCACCGGCATGGCCGCTTCCAAGGCCAGTGCCAACCTGATGAGTCTGGGCGCGATCGACTTCGGCCTCATCGTCGACGGTTCCGTGGTGATGGTGGAGAATTTCCTGCGACGGCTTGAGGAGCGTGTCCGGGCCCTCGGACGACCCCTGTCCGAAGATGAGCGTACGACCGAGTTGTCGGCTGCCGCGGGTGAGGTCGCCGGCCCGATGTTCCTTGGCGTGACCGTGATCACCTTGGTCTATGTGCCGATCTTCGCCCTCGAGGGTATCGAAGGGAAGATGTTCAAGCCCATGGCCGCGGCCGTCGTGGTCGCCTTGGCGGCTTCCGCGCTCGTCGCCCTGACCGTCATGCCTGCCCTGGCTTCTTTCTGGCTTCGGGCTGAAGGTCATGCCGAGGAAGGTGGCCTGATCCGCCGTCTCAAGTCGGTCTTCTCGGCGATGCTTGGATGGTGCTTCGCCCATCGGACCGCGGCCGTCGTCGCCACTTCACTCGCGGCCCTCGCAGCCGCCGTCGGCTACACGCGTCTCGGGGCCGATTTCATCCCGCAGCTCGACGAAGGTTCCATCAGCATCCAGTTCGTCCGAGCCTCTAGCCTAGATCTGGCCTCCTCGGTGGACCTGCAGAAGCGCGCGGAGATCCTCCTTCGTGCCAAGTTTCCGGAGGTCGACCATGTCTTCGCGCGCATCGGTACCGCCGAGATCGCCAGCGATCCGATGGGGCCGAACGTCGCGGATAGTTATGTGAAGTTGAAACCCCGCGACACGTGGCGCCGTGAAGGTGGTTCGCCCATCAATAAGGCAAGGCTCGTCGAACTCATGTCCGAACTCCTGGAGCGGACCGTCCCCGGGCAGACCACGATGTTCTCCCAGCCGATCCAGTTGCGTTTCAATGAAATCATGGCCGGCTCCCGAGCCGATCTTTCGCTGAAGATCTTCGGCGACGAACTCTCCAATATGGAAGCCGTGGCCGAGCAGGCGGTGGCCGTGCTCCGTAAGATTCCCGGCGGCGGAGACGTCGAGTTCGAGGCCTCAGGCTTATTACCCTCGGTCGACATCGTTCCAAAGCGGGACCAACTGGTCCGTCGTAACCTGCATGCCGAGGAGCTCAACGACATCGTCTCGACCGCCTTGGGCGGCGCGAGGGCGGGGCAGCTCCCCGCTTCGGGGCGTCCCATGGAGGTCGTCGTTCGCCTGCCTGGCGCCGAACGTACTTCGCCTTCGCTGATCGGCGAGCTTCCGGTCTCTGCCGAGGATGGCTCCGGCACGATGGTCGCGCTCTCCAAGGTGGCTGACGTCAAACTGGTCGAACGTCCGGGCGTCATCACCCGCGAGGACGCGCGCCGCCGTCTGGCCATCCTCATCAACGTCCGCGGCCGTGACACCGAGGGCTTTGTGCGCGAAGCCGAGGCCAAACTCAAGTCCGAGGTCAAGCCGGTCGGCGGCGTCTATTGGGAGTTCGGTGGCCAGTTCGAGAACCTGCAGCGGGCGCGCGAGCGCCTGACGCTGGTCGTCCCCGCGGCGCTTGGGCTGATCCTGCTCCTCATCTATGCCGGCTTTGGCAGTTTTCGTCAGGCGGCACTAGTCTTCACCTGCGTGCCGCTCGCGGCTATAGGCGGCGTGCTTGCACTCTGGCTGCGAGGCATGCCCTTCACAATCTCGGCCGGTATCGGCTTCATCGCGGTGTCGGGCATCGCGGTCCTCAATGGCATCATGCTGATCAGCTTCATCAACCAGCTGCGGGCGGAAGGCCGCCCGCTCCGCCTCGCGGTGGTCGACGGCACCGTCACCCGGCTGCGTCCCAAGCTCATCACCGCGCTCGTCGCTTCTTTGGGCTTCGTGCCCATGGCCCTTTCGACCGGTCCAGGGGCCGAGGTGCAGCAGCCGCTGGCGACCGTCGTCATCGGGGGAATCTTCACTTCCACTGCCCTGACGCTCCTGCTTCTCCCTGTCCTTTATGACTGGGTCGAGGCGCGTTTCTCCTCTTCTCCCACCCCAACAACCACCCAACCATGAAAATCCTCCTTCTCTCCCTGTTTTCAATCGGCGCCCTGATCGCCGCCGAGCCCGCCAAGCCGGCTACCGACGTCCAGCCTGGTCGCCGTCTGGAGGCACCCGGACTGCGCGCGCAATTCGTGATCCAGTCGGACCGCAAGGCCACGGTCACCTTCGCCGACGCCGCCGGCAAGCCCGTGCCCAGAGGCGACCGCATCGTCGTCGTTAAGGTCGACGGTAAGGATGTCATCCTTGAGCCCCATCCGAATGGATTCATCACCAAGGAACCGCTGCAAGCCAAGGAGCCGGCGGCCATCGTGGTTCAAGTCCGCGCCGCGGCGGACGCCAAACCGACGAACTTCCGTCTGACTTTGAACACCGCCCTCTGCGGAGAGTGCAAGCGTCAGGAGTATGGCTGTACTTGCGCCCACTGAGCGATCTGCCTTTAAATCAGGCGGCGTGGCAATTGCGCTGGATTTATAGGAGGCTTGTGATCAGGGACGGTTTGTTGGGCCAACCGTAATGTTACAGTTGGTTCGCTTCTGGCAGGAGTAGGTCAGTCCGTCCGTCGACTCGACCGTGCAGCAAGTATTGTCACCGTCGGCCTGGTCGGGAGCACGCAGATTCTTGTCCGGAGCCGCCTGGAATTTCCGCAGGCAGCTCGGGTTACAGAAATAGTAGGTCGTTCCCTCGTGCCTATGTCGCAAAGGAGAATAAGCACCGCCCGTCATGTCACACGCCGGGTCGCACTGTTTGGAGGTCGGAGCATCGTTCATCAGGTCAGCACATCCTGATACTCATCGGAGGCGAGGAACGCTCGCGGTCTTGCCCAATAAAAAGCCCCGCTTCTGCGGGGCTTCGGAAGGCTTATTTGCCTTCGAGCTTCTTAAGGTACTTGGCTGGATTCTTCTCGAACTTCGCGATGCAGGGCTTGCAGCAAACCTTGATCGTTTGGCCTTGGTAGACGAACGAAGCCTGTTCGCCCATCGAGTCTAGGTCGTTGTCGGAGACGATGCAGTTCTTCAGAGGGTAGGGCTTGGCGGCCTCGGCCTTGTCGGCGCTCGTCGCCTTGTCGCCGTGCTCGTGGGGCTTGGCGGCGTCCGCCGGCTTCGCGTCATGGTCGTGGCCGTCGGCCTTGGCTCCGTGGTCCTTGCAGCAGCAGGAGCAATCCGGGCACTTCATGCCGGCCTTGTCACCGTGCTCATGGGGCTTCGCCGCTTCCGCCGGCTTGGCGGCGTCGGCGCAGCAGGCGCACATCTTGTGCTCCGCGCCGGCCGGCTTGGAGTCGGCCTTGGGCAGCTTGGCCAGGTACTTGGCCGGGTTGGCGTCGAAGTCCTTGCGGCAGTCCTGGCAGCAGAGCTTGATCTCCTGTCCCTCGTGGACGAAGACGACGGGCTTGCCCTCGGCGCCGAGCTTCTCGTCGGAGACAATGCACTTGTCGAGGGGGTAGGGCTTCGCGTCGGCGGGCTTGTCGGCGGCGATCAGGCCGCAGGCTGAGAGCATTATGGCGAGTATGGCGTGTTTCATGGTGGTGTGGGTTGGTGGTGGTCAGAAGCGGATGAGGATGCCGGCGCCGGCCCCGAAGTCGGAACTATAGCCGGCGGTGAGCGAGAGGTCCTTGGTGAGGAGGTAGCGGAGGTCCGCCGCGGTGGACGCGTGGGTGCGCCTGCCGTAGCGGTAGGAGAGGTCGAGCGAGAGCCGGTCGGTCAGCTGCAGGCTCTTGGCCAAGGCCGCCCGGGTTTCCCCTCCGGACTGCTGGGTCAGGCCTAGGTCGACGAAGTAGGGCAGGCGGAAGGCTGCGCCGGCGAAGGGTCCGTCCCGGTCGCCGTCCAGGTTGCCGAAGCGGTAGCCGGCGACGAGCGACAGGCGCGTGTCTAGGTAGCGCTGGTAGCTGATCTCCCGCTCATGACCGTCGCCGCGGCGCAGGCCCTCCTCCCACCTGACGTAGAGGTTGTCGCGTCCGGACTGGATTGTCGCGTAGCCCGTCGCGGAAGCGTTGGTGAAGGCGGCCTGGCCCCAGGCGTAGGTCGTCGCCATGGCGTGCGTGGCCGCGGGATGCGGCGGCTCCGCGCCGTCGGCACCGGTCACGCGGATCGTGCGCACCATGCCCGTAATGTGATGGTAGAGCAGGTGGCAGTGGATCAGCCAGTCTCCCTGGCCCTCGTCGGCCGTGAACTCGATCGTCCTCACGCTCATCGGGGGGACGTCGACCGTGTGCTTCAGCGGGGAGGTCGCTGGGTCCTTGTCGGCTGCGTCCACCAGGCGGAAGAAGTGGCCGTGGAAATGGATCGGGTGATGCATCATGCTGTTGTTCACCAGGCGCAGCCGGATCGTCTCGCCTTCCTTGACCTTGATCGCCTCGGCCTCGCGGGGGTCGAGCCCGTCGAAGCTCCACTCGTAGCGGATCATGTCGCCTGTCAGCTTGAGCGTCAGCTCCCGGTGGGAGGCGGCGACGGCGTGGGGCTTGGCGGCGCGCAGCTTGGCGTAGGGCGAGATCGGTCGCTCAGGTTCCTGGGCGCCGGGCTCGGGGTCGATCTGGTCGAGGATGGAGGACAGGTAGGCGCTCATGCCATAGCGGTCAGGCTTGGGCGGAGGGGCCGCCTCATGCGGTGACCCTTCGCCGATCCAGGCCGAGACCGACCCGCTGCCGTCCTGCGCGGTGGAGCGGAGTTCCCAGGAGCCCGAGGCAGGCACGGTGAGAAGCACGTCGTAAGTCTCGGCAGGCCCGATCAGCAGGCGCTTCTGCTCGAAGGGGACCACGTCCTGGCCGTCCGCGGAGATGATCCGGAGCGGGCCCGCAGCGGCATCGAGGTAGAAGTAGCTGGCTGCCCCTGCGTTGATCAGCCGCACGCGCACCTTCTCGCCCGGCTTGCCGGGAAGCTGGAGGCGGCGCTGTCCGTTCATCAGGAAGGCGTCGTAGGCGACGTCGGAGAGGTCCATCGGGGGAACCAGGGACTTCTGGCCATCGAGGTATTCCTTGAGCTTGCCGGCCTGGTAGGCGCCGATGAGCGACTGCGCCGTGCCCTTGCGGTAGGAGTACCAGTCGCTTCCGCGCAGCAGCGAGCGCTGGACCTCGGCCGGGTGCTCGTTCGTCCAATCGCCAAGGATGACGACCTGGTCGTGGTCGGCCAGCTTTTCGACCTCCTTCGGTTCGATCACGATCGCGCCGTAGACGCCGCGCTGTTCCTGGTGGCCAGTGTGGCTGTGGTACCAGTACGTGCCGTTCTGGCGGATCAGGAACTCGAAGGTGCGCGACTGCCCGGGGCCGATCACGGGTGTGGTGACGACCGGCACTCCGTCCTGCAGGTTGGGGACGAGTAGCCCGTGCCAGTGGAGGGACGTCGAGTCGTCTGCCAGGCCGTTGACCACGGTGATGCGGGCCACGTCGCCTTCCCTGAAGCGCAGCACGGGGCCTGGCGTGCCCCCGTTGATGGTCAGGGCCTGCGTCGGCTGTCCTGCCGGACTCAAGGTCTGCTCGGAGATGGAGAGGCGGTATTCGACCACGCGGGCTTCCGGGTGAAGGGCCGAGGCCTTGGGGGCCGCTTCCATCGCGTCGAAGTAGGCCTTGCGGCAGATCTCGCAGGCCTGCGCAGGGGCGGCCAGTAAGGTCGCGAGCATGAGGAGACCCCACGCCGACACCCGCTTGATTGGCTGCACCGTGTTGATCCGCATACCTATTCATGTGCGCATCCCCGGTTCCCCCCGGAATGTTTTATGGTCACCCGAATGGCTTTAGGGGGGACACCGGGGTGTCCGGACATTAAACAGTCAATATGAGCAACAAACCCATCGACGAGTTGATGTCCGCTTGGCAGGTCTCCCCCCGCCGTTGCGAGGACTTTTCCCGCGACATCCTCAGGGGGCCCAGGCCCAGTCCGGTGCTTCGCGTCTCGGCCGTCGCCATGGCGGTCTTCTTGGTCGGCGGACTGGCTGGCTGGCGCTCGAACAACCAGGACTCGCAGCAGATGGCCAAGCTTCATGCGCGCTCAATCGTGGAGGCTTCCGCCCGATGAGGGGGCGGCTCCTGATCACCGTGTTGGTCCTCTCGCTCCTGGCCGGGTTCGCAGGTTGGTGGGCGATTCGGGACTTCAGGATGGCCGCGGCGTGCGAGCAGCGTTCGGAGGCCGCGTGGCTGCGCGCCGAGTTCGGGCTCGATGACGCCGCCATCGGCCGGATCGCCGCGCTCCAGGGCGAGTTCGAGAAGGAGTGCGAGGTTCACTGCGAGGCGGTGAGGCAGGCCAAGCTCGCCATGGAGGCGAAGCCCGGCCCCGAGTCCAAGGCCGGCCTCGAGGCCGCTCTCGGACGCTGCGAGCGTTCCCGTCGCGAGCACGTGCTCGCGATTGCCGGCTGCATGCCGCCTCATCCTGCCGCAGGTCGAAGCCCTCTCCCATGAGGGCGCTCCCGGCGTCGACGGACACCACAAGGCCCGATGAACGGCCTGCCTGCAAAGGACGACCAGGCTGGATGGCGGGTGCTCTTCGATGAGCTGAACCCGCGCATCCGCGGCTACCTCCATCGCCTGCTTCCCGATGCGGCCGATGCGGAGGAGGTCGCCGCCGAGGCCTTCGCGACGGCATGGCGGACCTCCGAGCGTTTCACCGGTGGAAACGTTTCCACCTGGGTCTTCGGGATCGCGATCAACCTGGCCAGGAACCGGCGGCGCAGCTGGCTGCGACGGCTGGCGAGGTTTACCGGCCTGACTCCGGAGATTCCCGAGGGTTCGGTCGAGGACACCGCCGATGCCGATGAGCGCGCCGCCATGGTGCGTGCCGCAGTCCAGCGTCTGCCTGAAGGTTTGCGCGAGCCATTGATCCTAACCGCCTATTCAGGTCTGTCGCATCAGGAGGCCGGGGAAGCCCTCGGGCTGACTGCCAAGGCGGTCGAACATCGCGTCGCTTCCGCGCGAGATCGATTGCGTGAAACCTTGTCGCTTTGATCTGAGTATTTTCTGCAACGGATTTGCGGATAATACTTGCGCGCTAAAATCACTCGGGTAAATTAGCAGAGTTGGCAGTTAACTTGTCCGCAAACTGTCCGCAAAAATCCTCGGTCGTTGGAGTTCAACGACATACACACGAGGAATTTTCCTTCGAATCCCATCCTCTCCGCCACTTTAACGGACCCTCCAAGCATCCTGGATGGGTGAGAACTGGTTCGGTGCGCCGTCAGGCGAACAGGCTGATACCGTAGGCATCGGGCGGAGCCCGGAGCGTAGCGGAGCCAATCCCATCCTCTCCTATTCGCACCGCGGCTCGCGACGAAGGGTTAGTTTCTAGGGTTAATCCACCGGTCCGCTTGCCTGGAGCCCGAGGATCACATCCGCTCGCTGGCTATACTCGCGGAACCGCTCGGCGTTCTCAGGTAGCTTGATATCCAGGTCGAAGGTCGGGATCATCGCCTTCATCCGCGCATGCCCCTCTGGGCTGGCAAGCAAGGCGGGGAAGCATTTCCTGATGACCTCGAGCACGACATTTACCGAGACCGAGGCGCCAGGCGAGGCTCCGAGCAGGGCGGAGATGCTGCAAGCG
>JBEEKW010000054.1:0-24532 GCA_041168485.1 Verrucomicrobiota bacterium | reverse complement strand
CTTCGACTCGATGCGCTGGCTCGGCATGGACTGGGACGAAGGCCCCGAGGTCGGCGGTGAATTTGGTCCGTACTTCCAGTCGCAGCGCACGGAACTCTACAAGACCAAGCTCCAGGAGCTCGCCGCCAAGGGCCGCGCCTACGAGAAGGACGGCGCTTGGTGGCTTCGTCTCGAAGGCGCCCGCTCCCCTGCCTACGACGATCACCTGAAGAAGGATTACGAGAAAGTCGACACCGTCCCAATGGTGCTGCACGACATGGTCCGCGGACAGGTGGCGCGCGTCGAGGATCGCGATTTCGTGATCTTCCGCTCCAACGGCGAACCAGTCTTCCACTTCGTCAACGTCGTCGACGACATCGAGATGCAGATCACCCACGTGATCCGAGGCGAGGACCACCTCTCCAACACCTCGAAGCACCTCGAGCTCTTCAAGGCCTTCGGCGCCAAGCCGCCCCTCTACGGCCACATCCCGCTCATCCTCAAGACCGACGGACCGGGCAAGATGTCCAAGCGCGACAAGGGTGCCCTCATCGAGGAATACCAGCAGCGCCGCTACCTGCCCTCCGCCGTCCGCAACTACCTCTGCCTGCTCGGCTGGACGCCCGCTGACGGCAAGGAAGTGCTGCCAATCGAAGAGATCATCAAGCAGTTCGAAATCTCCGCGGTGCACCAGTCCAACGCCCGCTTCGACGAGCGGAAGATGTCCCACATCAACGCGCAGACGCTCCGCACCCTGCCCGCCGCCGAATTCGCCACGCTCGCCCGTCCGATCCTGCTCGAGACCAAGGTCATCGACACCTCCGTCTCCGACGCCCGCCTCACCGAGGTCCTGGGTATCGTCCAGGAGAAGGTGACCTCGCTCGAACACCTGCCCGAGTTCATGGGCTTCTTCTTCACCGCCGACTTCAAGAAGGACGAAGGCGCCTTGGCCAACCTCACGAAGAAGGGCGGCGACCCGGTCGCCCGTATCCGCGAACTCCTGCCTACTCTCGAAGCCGCCGCCTGGACCGAGCCTGCCCTCGAAGCCGCCTTCGCTGCCGTCGGCGCTGCCCGCGAGCGCAAGCCTACCGACTACTTCGCACCGGTCCGCTTCGCGGCCTCCGGCCAGGGCGGCGGCGCCCACCTCCTCGGCGTCCTCCGCGTCCTCGGCCGCGACACCACCCTCGCCCGCCTCAAATCCTTCGCTGCCTGATCCGCACATGTCCTCCGAAACCCCTGCGCCGGCGGCCCACCGCCACTTCATCCAGCAGATTATCGACGCCGACCTGGCCGCAGGTAAGCACGCGTCCGTCGCCACCCGCTTCCCGCCGGAACCGAACGGCTACCTGCACGTCGGCCACGCGAAGTCGATCTGCCTGAACTTCGGCCTCGCCCTCGAATTCAAGGGTCGCTGCCACCTGCGCATGGACGACACGAATCCGACCAAGGAAGAGGTCGAATACGTCGACTCGATCAAGGAGGACGTCCGCTGGCTGGGCTTCGAGTGGAACGAGCACTACTACCAGGCCTCGAACTACTTCGAGCGCATGCACGCCGACGCCATCAAGCTAATCAAGCTCGGCAAGGCCTACGTCTGCTTCCTCTCGCAGGAACAGATCCGCGAATTCCACGGCGACGAGAAGACGGCCGGAAAGCCGAGCCCGACCCGCGACGCGTCCGTCGACGAAAACCTCGCGGCCTTCGAAAAGATGACCCGCGGCGAGTTCGACGAAGGCAAGGCGGTCCTCCGCGCCAAGATCGACATGGCGTCGCCGAACATGCACATGCGCGACCCAGTCATCTACCGCATCCGCAAGGCCCATCACCATAACACCGGCGACAAGTGGTGCGTCTACCCGATGTACGACTACGCCCACCCGCTCGAGGACGCGTACGAAGGCATCACCCACTCAATCTGCACGCTGGAGTTCGAGGTGCACCGCCCCTTCTACGACTGGCTCCTCCGCACGCTCGACACCCCCGCCAAGCCGCAGCAGATCGAATTCGCCCGCCTCAACCTGACCTACACCGTCATGTCCAAGCGCCGCCTGCTCGAGCTCGTGCAGGAAAAGCGCGTCTCTAGCTGGGATGACCCCCGCATGCCCACGATCTCCGGCATGCGCCGCCGCGGCTACACGCCCGCCGCGCTCCGCAAGTTCTGCGAGACCATCGGCATCACGAAGAATAATTCCCTCTCCGACGTCGCCCTCCTCGAGCACGCGGTCCGCGACGACCTTAACAAGTCGTCCTCCCGCTTCATGGCGGTGCTAGATCCGGTCCGCCTCGTCATCGAGAACTACCCCGAAGGCCAGGTCGACGAGCTAGACGCCGTCAACAACCCCGAGGATCCCTCCGCCGGCACCCGTAAGGTGCCCTTCTCCAAGACGCTGCTCATCGAGCGCGCCGACTTCATGGAGATCCCGGAGAAGAAATATTTCCGCCTCACGCCCGGCCAGGAGGTCCGCCTCCGCTGGGGCTACTTCGTGACCTGCACCAGCTGCAAGAAGGACGCCGCTGGCAACGTCATCGAAGTCACCTGCACCTATGATCCCGCCACGCGCGGCGGCGACTCCCCCGACGGCCGCAAGGTCAAGGGCACTATCCATTGGGTTTCTGAAAAGCACGCCGGTGACGTCGAGGTCCGCCTCTACGACCGCCTCTTCGCGCATGAGGACCTGAACGATATTCCCGAAGGTACCGACTGGCGTACGCTCCTCAACCCCGGCTCGCTCAAGACCATCCGTGGCTTCGTCGAACCCGCCCTACTAGCCCTCGCACCGAGCACCCGCGTGCAGTTCGAACGCACCGGCTACTTCTGCGCCGACGCCAAGGACTCCCAGCCCGGCAAGCCCGTCTTCAATCGCACCGTCGGCCTGAAGGACTCCTGGGCGAAGGTAGCGGCGAAGTAAGCGCAGCGACCCTTCGCGGGGGTTCTGCTGGCATGCTGGCAGGCTGCGAAACCAAGGCGGGGTAAAACCCGCCTTTTTCGTGCCCAAATAGAATGGAAACATCCCCTGACTCCGTGATTGACCCATCACAAGGCCTCCCTTTGATGCACCTTCTAGCTGGTAACAAAGGAGAGGTGGCAGAGTGGTCGATCGCGCTGCATTGGAAATGCAGTGTACCGCAAGGTACCGAGGGTTCGAATCCCTCCCTCTCCGCCAGCTAGAATAAGACCGAATAACCGTTAGATTCTCGGTTTGAAGGCCGTCGTTTACGCGGACTCTAACAAACACTCTGACAACCCTTGCTTGAGGTAGGGTCAGCACGCAGTGGCGACCCTGCCAGATCGCCCGCGCTCAGATCGCCACCAGGACGAAGGTCAGGATGAGCTTGTAGCGCAGGCGGAGTTTGGAGACGAAGACGACTCCGATCAGGCCGAGGGAGATGCCACTGAGATAGCTGTTCCAGAAGTAGCCGAAGCCTTCGTCCGCGCCTTCAAAGACCGACATCAACCAGAAGCGGATCGGCAAGGCGCAAAGGACGACGATGAAGTAAGCCGCGATTTCCCGGCTGAGATTACGCTTAAAGTCGGACTTGGGGTTACTGGTCATGCGGATTACTTAGCCTCTTTGACCTTCTTGGTCTTCGGCTTTTTCTCGTCCTTATTCGCACTGCGACCAGTGCCGTCGCCGGCCACATCCTTATAGCCTGCCGCCGGATTCAGACCGGTCAAAGCAGCCGCCAGACGAGCACGGGCGGCCACGGCAGACTCGTCCTTGGTGTCGGCTGCGACGGCGACTTCCTTAAACGGGGCGTCCTTCATGTCGTAAAGGGTGCCCGACTGGTCGAGTTTCCAACCCGCTTCACGGACGTAGTAATTATTGCTGAGCTGACAGAAGGCCCAGGTACGCGGTGACTTGGTGTCGCCCTTGAGCTGCGAGACGAGGCTGCGTCCGTCAATCACGCGGCCGGTCGGCATCGGCGCACCAGCGATTTCAGCGAAGGTCGGCAGGAGATCGCTGGCGTCGGAAACATTGGCGTTCACCTTACCAGCCGGGGTCACGCCGGGCCAAGTGGCGAAGAACGGCACAAGACCTCCGCCTTCCTTCATCGAGCCCTTCTCGCCTTCGATCCGGCGACCGCCGATGGTTGCGTCAACCGCGGCCGACTTAGTGCTGCCATTGTCTCCCATGAAGACGATTACGGTGTTATCGCGCAGTTTGAGGCGCTCGAGTTCGGCCACGAGCTTCCCGACGAGTTTGTCCATGTAGCCGATATTATCAGCGAGCAGACGTTGGGCGCGTTGGGCATTCGACTCTCCCTTCGGGGCGGGGATACTATCCGGGGTCGGCAAGATTTCGCCGTGCACTTGAGAGAGTGAATAATACAGGAAGAACGGACGGCCTTTCTGCGCCTCCATCCAAGCGGTTGCGTCCTTGTGCAGCAGGTCAGGGATATACTCGTCGTCCTTCACCGAAACCGTCTTACCGTCGAGGACGTAGGTATCGGGGTCGCCGCGCACTTCGCCGCCTTCGGACATCGGCTTGGCGACCTTGCTGTTCCAGTACATACCGCTGCCCTTGTAATAGAGTTCATGGTCGAAACCCCAGTCCGACGGATCGCCAGACGGAGTAAGCTGCCCCCACTTGCCGATCAGCGCGCTCGCGTAGCCGGCCTTCTTGAGGACGGTCGGGATCATGACCTCGGCCTTCTCGCCGGTGCGGATGATGGTCTTGCAGGCGTCCTGGGTGACCGCACCAGAGCGGAAGCCATAACGACCGGTCAGAACCAGCGCACGCGAGGGTCCGCAGAGCGGCACGGTGTAGAAACGCGTGAAGCGTACGCCGCTGTTCGCCAAGGCGTCGATGTTCGGGGTCTTGTAACGGTCGGAGCCATTGCAACTGAGCTCCGCGAAACCAAGATCATCGGCCAGGATGTAGACGATGTTCGGCTTGGCGCTCGCGCCAAAGAGCGAGGAGAGGCCAGCCGAGAAGATGGCCAGAAGGGCGAGGACGGGACGAAGGGGCATAGGATTACGCCTATGCAACCCCCGTGCGTCGGTAAAGTTTCCTGCGTAGATTCCGAGGTTCCCATTGAGCCATTTCGGTGCTTAAAATCCCTCAATGCGCCCCCTACCCCTCGCCCTAGGCACCCTGCTGGCCCTTACCCAGGCCTTCGCCGCCGACATCAAGGTGACCCCGAACGAGGCCGTCGACATCGCCCAGGAAGGTAAGGTCGTGGCCCGCTTCATGACAGCCCACGACGTCAGCACCCCGGCCAAGCGCCTGGAGACGTATAAGCCTTACCTCCATGTCTTCGACCCCAGCGGCGCCCTACGACTGAC
This sequence comes from Verrucomicrobiota bacterium, assembly GCA_041168485.1. Lineage (GTDB taxonomy): Bacteria > Verrucomicrobiota > Verrucomicrobiia > Opitutales > UBA953 > UBA953. Next base: position 19,266 of record JBEEKW010000054.1, on the reverse strand, counting down.
CAAGGGTCCGGGCTTCAACTTCACCCACCACCGCGGCATCATGCTCGGCTTCGCGAAGATCACGGTCGACGGCAAGACCTACGACCGCTGGCACATGAGCGGTGGCGACCAGGTCGTCACGGCGATCAAGCCGACCACTGATGGCTTCGTGGCCTCAATCGACTGGCAAGGCGCCTCGGCCAAGGATAAGCCGATCCTCACCGAAGAGCGTGTCTTCAACTTCACGAAGCCCGTCGCGCCCTTCTACCTCGGCATCGAGATGAAGAGCACGCTCAAGCCCGCCCAGGGTGAAGCCAAGATCGACGGCGACCCCGAGCACGCGGGCGCGCAGTTCCGTCCGTCCGAGAAAATTGACGGCACGAAGACGACCTACGTTTACCCGGGCAAGGACGTCCTGATTCATAAGGTGCGCGACCTCACCTGGGTCGCCGAAGTCTTCACGATCGAAGGCAAGACCTTCACGGCACTCCTGCTCAACCACCCTTCCAACCCGAAGGACACGGCCTTCTCGGCTTATCGCGACTACGGCCGCTTCGGCGCCTTCCCCAAGGGCGTCGCCACGCCAGAAGCCCCCTTCAAGCTGCGCTACCGGTGGCTGATCGCCGAAGGCGACGTCCGTGACGCCGCAGCCTTCCAGCAGGCTTACAATGCCTTTGCGGGCACGAACGAGCCCACCCCGGCCGTGACGGTCATGCCCGCCGAACAGGCTAAGCCGAAGGCGAAAGCTCCGGCGAAGAAGTAAGCCGCCTTAGGCGCCTACGCCCTTACGGACGCGGCCGATGGCCGCGGACTGACGTTCGTGCAGGATAGCCTGAGCCTTGACGACCTTGGCCTTCGCAGCGGCAGGGTCCTTGGCCATGGCGAGCACGGCGGGGACGATGCCCGCGAGCTGCGGTTCATCGTCGAGGTCAAATAGCCACTCGGAGAGGCCGATGTCCTTCCACATGTTACCCTTGGAGGTCTGCTCGGCCCAGCGGCACACGATGGCGGGGATACCGCTACCGACGCACATGATGGGCGAGTGCATCTCGTTGCCGAAGAGTCCGGCGCTCCGGACGTAGACGCTCAGCGCCTCGTCGGTGAGCCAGTAATCCTGACGCCAGACCACGCGGTCCTTCACGTCATCGGGTAGTTTGTCGTAAAGCATCTCCTTACCCAAGGTCATCTGGGTGCGATCCTCGGGGCAGATGAGCACCTTGAGGTCGGTCTGCTTGACCACCGCGACAATCGCGGCACGCAGCTGCGCGTGGTCGTGCTCCTTCATCTCGTCGTTGCGCTTCTGCTTCACGGGATCAAAGGCACGCTCCTTGTGGATCGTCCAATAGGGGGTGATACGATAACGCGGGATGCAGCAGAGGAACTTGCCGCGTTCGAGGCCCCAGCCGTGTAGGAAGGCCTCGGCCTTCTCCTCGTTGCGCAGATCGGTCGCGAACGCGCCGTCCGGACCGAACTCCATCACGGGGCACTTCACGCCGGCGGCCTTGGCGGTAGCGAGCGAGACCGAGTCGCGGAAATAAACAAACTGCGCGCCACTGAGGATTTTGGCCGTCTCGGGCGTCGGGCTCCCCTGGGTAATGCCGAGGACGCCGTAAGGTTTCGGGCCCTGCTGGCGCCACATCGCAACCTGCTTCTCGCCGACGAGCGAAGGACCGGAGCCGTGCAGGAGGAAATCGTTCTCGGCATAGAGCTTAGCGACGTCGGTCTTGGGGCTGACGAACTGCAGTTTCGGGAAGCGGGCCGCCAGCATCTCCTTCACGCCGTTATCGACGTTAGAAGGCCAGAGGGTGATCACGGCTTCAGGGAAATACTTCTCAAGCAAGGCGAGCATCCCCGGCGTGTGCGCGATATCCCCGATGTTCACCGTCTGCCAAGAGGAACGCAGCACCACGCGTGGGGCGCGCTTACCTTCGGCGGCGCCGAGCGAAGCGGCGATGGCGGCGACAAAGGTAGATTCCAGGAAACGACGACGGGAGAGCATGGCGGATAAAGGGCTAGAGACAGGGCTAGGGCTGGGGCTGGGTTGAGTCAAACCACCCTTCCCTGTGGGAAAGAAAACAGCGAGCAAAGGGAGACCGGAAACCGGAAAGAATGCTGCGGTGTATTTGGTAGGGTTGAGCGGCCCGCTCAACCGCGGCTGACCGGGCCAGTCAGCCTTACCTAGAAATGCCCCAGCCAATCATCCGGTCTCCGGTTTCCCTTTGAGCGATGATTACCCACCCCTAGCCCTACCCCTAGCCCTATCCCTTCTTCAGCCTAATTCTTCTTCGCGACTTCGCGCTTAGGCAGCATCGCGAAATACTGATCCAGCGCGGCTTTCACCTTGGCCTTCATCGGTTCGACCTGCGGGGTGAGTTCGGCGTAGGACTTGGCGATCTCGTCGAGATTCTTATCGCGCTGAGGGATATCCTTCTGGGCGGCGGCAAGCGCCTTCTCAGCGTTGGCCTTCTCGCTCTTGGTGAGTTCGAGGGTCTTGGCGGCGGCATCCACGAGGAGACGCTTGGCCTCGACGGGCTTACCAGACTCGGCCAACTGGGCCCGAACGGCGACCAGCGCCTTCTCAAGCAGCGGCAGACCATCCTTGGCCTTCTGCACGGAAGCCTGGAGCGCAGGCAGCTTGGCGGCGTAATCCTTCTCGGCGGCGACGCCGGGGGCGGCGAGCTTCTCGCGTTCGGCGAGATGCTTCGAGCGCTCCTTGGTGATGGCGGCAACGGCGACGCCGGCGGGCACGATGGCTTTGTCGGCGGCGACGACAGCGGCATCAGCGGTGGCCTGGGTGGCGACGAGGGTCTGTTCGACCGACTTAGCAGCGACGAGCTCCTGTTCGGCGATGCCCTGTCTTGCTTGGGCCTTCGCAAGCGCGATCTTGGCTTCGGCGACCTGCTGCTCAGTCTGCTTCTTGCGGGAGAAGTAGCTGAAGGAGAATACGGCACCGAAAGTGCGGGCTTCGCCGAAGGCTTTATCGGCGGCGGCGAGGTTCACACCGGCCTGCTTAGCCTCGTCGGCGGCCTTGACTGAGACGAGTGCAAGACCCTTCGATTTCGTAGCTGCGGCGGCGACGGTGGCCTGCGCCTTGGTGGCGGCGACCTTGGCGGCGTCGGCAATCTTCTTCAGCTCGTCGACCATGACGGTGGCCTCGGTGAGACGCGCGCGGAGCGGCGTGGTATATTGATCTCGGTAAGCGTTGGTCGCGGCGGTGGCGACGGCCACGATAGCGTCGCGATCCTGACCTAGGCGCACGATGGCCTCGGACTGGGCGTCAATGAGCTTCTGCTGGGCCTCGATCTTGCCGAGCGCCTCGGCTTCGCTCACGCGTAATGGCGACAGAGTCTTATCAAGCGCGGCGAATTCGACCTTAAGCGCCTCGAGCTCCGCTTGCTGCTTGGGGATTAGCTCCTCGTTCTGCGCGGCAGTCTTCTTCGAGGATTCGATGCGGGCCGCGGCGGTCACCTTGGCGGCCTCGTTCTCGGCCTTGGCGGCGATGAGATCGGCGATGTCCTGCTCGAGCTTGGTGAGCTTCTCTTGTTCCGTGAGGACGCCGACGTTGAACTGGGCGGCTTTGAGAGTGACGATACGTTCGCGGTGAGCAGCGGTCTCGGCGACGAGGTCGCGCACCTTAGCCTGAGCGGAAGCGAAATCAGCCCGCACCTTGGCGAGCGCCGCCTCAGCGGCCCGGTAGCCATCCGCGGCGGGCTTCAGCTTGGCGATTTCCTGTCCGAGATAGGTCAGGCCTCCGCGGCAATCGGTGATGCCCTTAGTGGCGGTCGCCTTTTCCGCATCAGTCTTCGCCTTGGTCCTCATACCCTGCCAATAGGTGAGACCTTTGGCGACCTCGGCATTCTTAGCCTCGTGTTCAGCGAGTTTCTTGGAAGCGGGTTCGCCTTCAGGCTTCAGCTTGGCCAAGGCGGCTTCAGCGGCGGGGATGCCGGCTTCGGCGGCCTTCACCGCGGCTTCCGCGGGAGTGAGCGCTGGCATGAGTTCGGCGAGGCGCTTCTCGAGCGCCACAAGGCGGTCGGAGATCTTAGCAGGATTGCTGGAGACCTGGATGATCTCGCGACCAGTCTCGCTTTCGAAGAAACGGACCTCTCCCAGCCAATTGCTGGAGACGAAGGTCTTGGAGTCGTAGAGGCCGACGACGCGGGCGACCTGGTCAGCCTGCTTGATTCCCTGCGCATGCTGGAGACGCTTGCCGTCGATGGCCCACATCGCGGTGGTTCCGTCGGCTCCGCACGAAAGTAGACGTCCGTCAGGCAGGAAGGAAACGGACTGCACGTTGCCGCCATGGGCGCCCCAGGTAGCGACCTGCTTGCCGGTCTTCATCTCCCAGGTGGTGATGATCCCATCGGCGGAACAGCTGGCGAGGATGTTGGAGTCGGCGCGCCAGGCGAGGTCAGTGACGCTGCCCTTATGCTGGCCGAGATTATAAAATTCCCCGCCGTTGTCGGCTTCCCAGACATAGACATTTCCGTTGCGATCAGACGTCGCGAGCAGGATGCCGTCCGGACTAAAGTCGGCGCCAGTCACCCACTCGGTGTGCTTGGCAATCAGGTAGAGCTGCTCGCCCGTAGCGACGTCAAAGCACTTCACCTTCTTGGTATTGGTGGCGAGGACGACCTTGCCGTGGTCCGGCGAGATGTCGGCCGACATGACTTGGTCGAACTCTTTGCCGATCTCGGTGACGCGCTTACCGGTCTTGACGTCCCAGACGATGGCGTGGCCGATTTTGCCACCGCGGCCACCGCCCATGATCAGCAGCGAACCGTTGGCGCTGAACTTCAGCGAGCGGGCATAACCTTCGGCGTAAGGGAGGATGCCGGCGAGGTCGTGCGAGTCGGTGTCGTAGAGGAGAATCTGCTTCTGTCCGGCGACCGCAAGGAGCGAGGTCCAGGGGCTCGCCGCCATGGCGATGACGGCTGACGTGCGCGGCGTCACGATGACGGGCTCGAGCAACACGTTTTCGGGACGGGCCACCGCACCGGTGGGCTTGCCGGCGCCGCCGGCAAAGGAAAGGTCGACCTTGGGCTTATTGGAAGCCTTGGCCACGCTGCCCTTGGCCTGGAGGACGCCGCCTTCGATCCACTTGGAGAGCATCGCGAGATCCTTGGGTTCGAGCGGTGCGCCTTCCGGCGGCATGAAAGGCTCTTCCTTCTTCGTGCTACAGGTCCAGAGCCGGCTGCCGGAAGGATTGCCCGCGTCGACGACCGCGCCGCCGCTGCCGCCGTTCATCAGGCCGGAATAGCTGGTGAGCTCGAGGCCACCCTTCTTCTTATCCGGGTTATGACAAGAGAAGCACTTGTTCTCGAGCATCGGCCGGATGTGGTCGTCGTAAGTGAGTTTCTCGTTCTCCTGCGCCCAAGAGGCGGCAGAGACCAACCCCGCCGCCAAGATAAGGCAACGACGGGTCAGCCAACGAAAACTAGGGAAGGCGGCGGACATGTGAACAGGACGATCAGTGGTTGAAGTAGAATTCCTTCGAGTTCATCAGCGCCCAGAAGGCGTCTTCGAGCACAAGCCGACGATTATTAGGATCGGCCGCGACCATCTTCTCGACCACCTGGCCGCGGCGGATGCGGTCGTTGACGGCGTCGCCGTTCATAAGGTGCAGCGCCTGAGACAAGTTCGGATCGGTCTTCACTTCGGTCGAGGCGACGGACTCGCGCTTGGAGCGGCCGAAAGTCTCCAGGAAGTAGTTCGACACGGCGCCGTCGGCGATCTGCACGGCGCGAGCTCCGAGCGGGAGGCCCTGGAACTTGTTCGGGGTCTCGGTGATCTGGGAGATGGCATCGAGCAGAACCTCGGCACGGACACGACGGACCTGGGCGCGGGCGAAGTTCAGCTTGTCGTTGGCGTTCGTCTCGTTGGTCTTCGAGCTACGCTGGTAGGCGGCCGAGGAGGTGATATCGCGCACGAGCTGACGGACGTCGTACTTATACTCGGTCAGGTGGGCGGCCAGCTCGTCCATCAGATCGGTGTTGGAAGGCGGATTCGAGACGCGGACGTCGTCGACCGGATCCACGACGCCGACACCGAGGAAGTGGGCCCAGACGATGTTGGCGATATTACGCGCGAAGTAGGGATTACGCGGAGAAGCCAGCCACTCGGCCATCACGCGACGGCGATCGTCGCCGGGCTTGAGCTCCGGCTCCTCGCCGCCGAGGAACTTCGGCTTCACGTTCTTCTTGGTCAGGAAGTGCTGGGACTCGCCGCCCTTGCTATTGAAGACAATGACCTCCTGCGGGTCATCGGTGGCCTTACGGCCGATCTGGGCGAAGAAGGCGTTGAAGCCGTAGTAGTCGTTCATCGTCCAGCGGTCGAACGGATGGTTGTGACACTGGGCGCACTGGAGCCGCATGCCCATGAAGACCTGGGCGACGTTCTCGGACAGCTTGAGGCGGTCAAGTTCGCTCTGGTAGTAGTTCACCGCGGGGACGGACACCGTGCCGCCGTTGGCCGAAAGCAGCTCGACCACGATCTCGTTGATCGGGCGATTCTTGCCGATCTCATCAGCCATCCAGTTGTAGTAGAGCAGCGCGTTCTTGTAGAAGGGCGGAACATTGTTGTTCCCGGCGATACCGGAACGGATCTGGAGCAGTTCGGCCCACTTCATCACCCAGAGTTCCGTGAACTCCTTGCGTTGCAGGAGCGTCTCGACGAGCTGCTTCCGCTTGTCCGGGTGCTTATCCGCGACAAAGGCCTGGAGTTCGGCTGGCTTGGGGTAGAGCCCCACGACGTCGATGTAGACGCGGCGGACAAATTCCTCGTCGGTGCAGATACCCGAGGGTACGATGCGCAGACGGTGGAGGCGCTCGTTGACGGCCTTGTCGACGTAGTTCACCTCGGCCACCTTCGGACGCTCGTAGACGAGGCCCTTCGGGATGACGATGGCCTGGGCGGTGACGCTGAAGACGTCGAAGCGCGCGAGCATGAAGGCGGCGCCGCGGTCACCGGACTTCACGACGCCGTCCTTGCCGATCGAGGCCACGGGGTCGTTGTTCGACATGAAGAGCGCGAGATTGGTCACGTCACGGTCGGTGCCGTCGGAATAGGTCGCCCGGACGGTGATCTGCTGGGTAGCGGCCTTGCCTTCGAGGACGATCTGCTTCGGGAAAACTTCGATGCCGGTGACCTTGGCGATGTCAGGGGCGTCGTCCTTGGCACCATTGGAAATCCACTCGAGGATGGTCTTGTTGTACTGGGAATCGGCCTCGTAGAGTTTGTTGCCGGAATGCGGCACCAAGCCGACGGATTTCTCGACCAGCGTGCTTTCCTCGGGGATGGCGAGGTTGATGCGGCGGCCGATCATCTCGCGGGTGAGGCGGATGTAGTCGCCGTCCGGATCCATACCGAAGAGGGAGAGGCGGAAACCGTCTTTGCCGCGGGCGGCGCCGTGGCAGCCGCCACTATTACAGGTGGCGCGCAGGAAGACCGGCATGACGTCCTGACGGAAGGAGACCGCTCGGTCTTTCTGACCGTCCTTGACCGCGACGGGGATGCGGGCGGTCAGGCCGCCGAGCGCGGCGACGACTTCGGTTTTGCCAGCTTCGGTCACGGCGTGGACGGAATAGCCGTCAAACTTGGCGACCTTCTCATCGGCGATACGGAGATCGGCGAAGGCAGTGACATCGCGCGTGGTGGCGTCCTTGAAGGTGGCGAAGACGACGAGGCGATGGAAGTCGCGCTTGGTCTCGAGGCTGATGGATTCGGGGAAGATCTCGAGCTTCTCGAGCGTGGCGAGTTTCTGCGTGAGCTCAGCCTTGGCTTCCTCCTTCGACTTATCCTTGGCAGCGAGCACGACACCGGCGGGCCAGACGGCGCCTTCGGCGACCCAGCGGCGGATCACATCGATCTCGGCGGCCGGGAGCGGGCCGTTCTTCGGCGGCATGACATCGTCATGCTCCTTCGGCAAAGTGAGGCGCTTGATGAGTTCGCTCTGGGCGACATCGACACCGATGAGGGCGTGGCCCCCTTCTCCGCCCTTGAGGAAGCCCTCGCGGGTGGTCATAAGCAGCTTGCCCTTGGTCTTGTCCGGGTTGTGGCATTCGAGGCACTTGCCCTCGAAGATCGCGCGCACTTCGTCGAAGGCGACGGGGGCGGCGGAAGCGAGCGACGTCAGACCGACGGCGAGCAGGGCGAGCAACGGAAGGCGGGGACGGAAAGACATGGTTGGGAAATCAGTTCTTGGGGGCTTCGTTTTTCTGGCGGAGCTGTTCGAGACGAGAAAGGGCGGCCGGGGCGGCGGCCACAGGGGCAGCGACCTTGGCGGCGGACTGCGTGGCAACCTTGGCGACCGGCGTGGGCGCAGCTTTACGGGCTGCATCAAGACGCAGGATGGAACCGATTGCGATACGGTGCGTGGCGACACCCTTACCGACCGGGATGTCGACTTGGACGAACATGTTCGCGGTCTTCCCGATGCGCGACTTCTCATCAGTCTCGACGGTGAAGCGGAGCTCCTTGGTGTCCTTCGTCACCTTGATGGGCGCGATGCGGATCGTATCGGGGGCGCCGACGAGCTGGGCGACAGCCTCGCCCTCGAACGGACGGGTCACCTCGAAGTTGGTCGCCATCACACCAGGCGTACCGACCTCGAGGGCGGTGAGCGCAATGGCGTTGGCGGCGACGTAGGGGGCCTCGGTCGCCAGTTCGGCGAACGGAGAGGCGTTATACACGTTACCCTTGCCGGCCGTGGCCTCGCCTTGCACGACGAACTTCCATGGCTTGGTGTCGACGTTGGCGTTGGCGTTAAGCTGGAAGACGCACTCGGTGGCGTCGGCGCCGATGGTCTGCTCGCCGAGCGAGGAGACACCCGGAGGCGTCCAGCACATGAAGACGCGGATGGCTCCCTTGAAACCTTCCTTACGCTTAGCGATCACCTTGAGATTAAAGATACCATTACGGACGAGCGGGGTTTCCGGCTTCTGGATCTCCAGGGAGTAAGGAGCCTCATCCACGACGGCGACCGGCAGTTGGTCTTCGAGGCCCTGATAGTAGATGGTATTACCAATGCGCACGATGTCGTAGGTGCGACGCATCTGGCCGATGATCTTGTTGTTGGGATCCTTGGGCTGGAGGAGAGGCGTGACGATGGCGCCGCCATGAGGGGCATCGGCCGCGGCCTCGAGTACGAGCGGCACACCAGGCAGGTCGCCCGGCGCAGCATCTTCGAGCAGCTTCACGCCCGCCGGAAGATCCTTGAGCTCAAAGCGGTAGTCACCGCCGACGCCGTTGCGGGTGAAGTTCTCGAGCAGCACCATACGGCCACCCTTGGGCACGGCCATGAACTGGCGGTAGCTGGTATCGTTGACGGTGTAATCGGGGGAAGCGAACGTCAGGCTCGGCTGCGAGGCGACCATCTCGATACGGTAAACGAAGTTGGCTCCGCCACGCTCCAAATGGTCAGCGATGCGGACCGTGTAGATGCCGTCGACCGCAGCGGTGATCTTGAAGCGGGAATCCAGACGGCGCATACCTCCGCCGTCATCGTTGCCGACGAGCGAAGCGCCCTTGGGCGAGTAGATATTGACGATGGGATCGAGGGGCGAACCGAGGATCTGGGCGAGGGCGCGGCATTCGAAGACCTGCCCCTTCTTGAGTGGCACACGGAAACAATCGACGTCGCCCGGCTTCTCGATGATGCCATTGAGAGCGTAGGCTTGGGCCTCCACGGCGAGGGTGCCCTTCTCGAACGTTTCGTTTGGCTCGGCCTCAAGGGTATTGTCGATGGTCGAGAGGCGGAAGAGGTTGCCCGAAGGCGCGGGCGACTGGGACTTCGGGTAGAGGACGAATTCAGCGTCGTTCTCCGTCGGCAGGACGAGCTCCTCCGCGAAGGAATCGCGCGCCTCGAGGAAACGCACGGTCAACTTGGAGCCGAGCTTGCCACCGGCGGGGTAGACCGCGTCAGGGCGTCGGAAATCGCCAACGTGCAGGCGGTAATAGGAATTGGCGGAGCCGCGGTAGGAAGACTCGCGGACCATCACGTAGTAATCGCCATCGTACTCGGCGGTGAAGGAACAATAGCCGTCCTGGCGGTGCAGAATCGTGTCGTCGGAGAAAGCCTTCTCAAACTTGTCCTTGTCGAGGATGGCGATGTACGGATCGAGCGCGCCGTTGGGAATGGCGGCCAAGCGAAGGCCGTCGACCTGGACGCCGATACGCTGGCCCTTCTTGACGGTGACCTTGTAGTAGTCGACATCCTCAGCGAGCATGACGCCCTCGACCGTCTGATTGAGCGCAATCGCCTGGGCTGCGGCGAACTCGGTGTTCGGTTCCTTCTCCTCGACGTTCGCGAAGGGGCTCGCGAAGAACTGGCGCATATGCGAGATGCCAGACTTCGTACGGACGCGCATCACGTGGTTGCCGGCGCGGACGGACTTGTCGATCGAGAGGGTAAGTTCCACCTTGTTGGCGACGCGGCTCTCCACGCTCTTTACCTTGAAGCCAGGGGTATAGAACATCAGGTCCTCGAAATCGTCGAGTTGAGCTCCGGTGATCATCAGCTTGACGTCAGCGCCAATCTGGCCGCCGTGCGGCTTCAGCGTGGTCATGCTGGGATAAGCCGCCCACGCGGCGAGCGGGGCGAGGAGGAGCGCGGCAAGGTGACGGAACTTCATAAAAACGTTTCAGCGGGGCGCAGCCCGCCCGCCGCACCGAAAGGCGGGCGGATGGGGTTTAGGCGCCGGTTCAGGCCAACCAATCGGTCATGATGCGACCGCCGTTGACGATGTCGATCGGACGGCCGCCATCCGACATGATGCGCTTATCGGCGTTGATGCCGAGGACGCGGTACATGGTCTTAGCCAAGTCTTCCGGGCCGACCGCGTCGCGGTCCGGCTCGCCACCGAGAGCATCGGAAGCGCCATGGATGTAGCCTTCCTTCATGCCACCGCCAGCCATGGCGACGGAGAAGACGCGCGGCCAGTGGTCGCGGCCATTCGTGCCGTTGATCTTCGGCGTGCGGCCGAACTCGGAGCTGACGAGGACGAGCGTGCGCTTGAGCATGCCGCGGTCCTGGAGGTCAGTGATGAGGCGGGCGAAAGCTTGATCGAAACTCGGGGCCTGACCGTCGAAGGCGCTCTTGATGTTCGAGTGGTGATCCCAGCCGCCGAAGGTGACGGAGACCATGCGCACGCCGGCCTCGACGAGGCGGCGGGCGAGGAGGAAGCGCTGACCGGCGGTGTTGCGGCCGTATTCATCGCGCAGCTTGTCGGATTCCTTGGAGAGGTCGAAGGCCTCGCGGGCCTTGGCGCTGCTGACGAGGCCGTAGGCGGCCTGCTGGAAGCTGTCCATGGCGCCGATAGCGTCGGACTTTTCGGTGGCGCGGAAATGTTCATCAACGGCGGCCAGCATGCTGCGCCGGCGGTCAAAGCGCTGCGTGGTGACGTCCTTCGGGGCGAGGAGGTCGCGGACAGCGAAGTTTGCCGAGGCCGGATCGCTACCGAGCGCGAACGGACCGAAGGCGCTGCTCATGTAGCCCGTACCCTGATCAGGGATGCTCTGGCTCGGGACGACGACGTAGGGCGGCAGGTTGTTGCGCGAACCCTGCTCGTGCGAGATGACGGAACCGTAGCTCGGGAACTTGAGTGCGGGGCTCGGGCGGTAGCCGGTGAACATGTTGTGCGTACCACGTTCGTGCGCCGCTTCACCGTGCGTCATCGAGCGGACGATGGTGAGCTTGTTCATGATCTTCGCGATGTTGACGAACTTCTCGCCGACGTATTCGCCGGGGATGGAAGTCTTGATCGGCGTGTACGGACCGCGGTAATCGGGCGAAGCGAAAGGCTTCGGATCCCACGACTCGTGCTGCGCCATGCCGCCAGGAAGATAGATGTGGATGACGGAGTCGGCCATCGCGGTGAAAGACTCGACGCTGGGGATCGCGGACGCCTTAAGGCGAAGCATGTTCGGGAGGCTCAGGCCGAGCGTGCCGACCATGCCGATGTGCATGAAGTCGCGGCGACTGAGGGCGTTGAGAACGTCAGGGTGGTTTCCTTCACAATTGCGGTGGAGTTTCATGGGTCGGTCGGGGGTTGTCTTTGAGACAGTTAGATGTCCGACAGGTTGCGAATAAATATACACTTTTCCCCTATAAAGAGCGCGGGGGCATTATACGGAGTAAGTCGCTCTTAAGGCGTGGTTAAATGACTAAATTCAGTCCTTAAATAACCCCACAAGGCGCCCTTTGTCGTCATCGACAGGCGTCCGGGCACAAAAAAGGGCGGGGTTGCGCCCGCCCTTTCGGACCGAAAGTCAGCCGAAGCTTACTTGATCTCGCCAATGGCGATGTTGCGGTATTCGACCTTCATCTTCACGCCGCCGTGCACCTGAAGGCCAACTGGTGCGGCCTTGGGGTAACCGGCGTCGACGTAGTGGGTAACCTGCTCGCCGTTGAGCCAGACGGTGTAGGCGTCGCCCTTGGCCTGGAAGCGAACCTTGTTCCACTCGCCGTTTTTCCAGAGCGCGGGGACCTTCGGAGCCCAGCCGGCTTCGGGATACTTGCCGACATAGAACGTGCAAGTCATGTCCTTCTTCAGGGAGCGAGAAACGCCGATCTGCATCTGGATATCCTTCTTACCAGCTGCGTCCTTGCGGACCATGATACCGCTGTCGATCTCACCGCTGAAGCGGACTTCGCACTCGATGACGACGTCCTGGTAGGACTTCTCGGTGTAAAGCATATTGCCCTTACCGTAGTCCTTGAAGGACTTATCGTTGACGCCGGTGAGGACGCCGTCAGCGGCGGTCCAGAAGGCGTCGGGGCCGGAGGTCTTCCAACCAGCGAGGTCCTTACCATTGAAGGCGGACTCGAGTTTCACTTCGGCGGCAGAGACCGAAACGACGAGGGCGGCGAAGGCCGCGAGCAGACGGAGGGAGGTCATAGGTTTTAGGGGTTGGGGTAGGGATAGGGGTCGGAGCATCAGATACAATCAAAGAGCGATGCCGATAACGGGAGGCCGCCTGCCGAAATCCATTTGCCACCTTCTAAACCTCCCCCTACCCCTCTCCCTACCCCCACCCCTTAACCACCCCCATGCCCACCCTCCGTCTCCTTGCCCTCCTCGCCGTGACCACCCTTTCCGCCTCCGCCGCCGAAGTGAAATACGAACTGCTGCCCAACTTCCTCGGCACGCCTCCCGGCAAGGCCCAGATCGGCAACGGCCACGGTGAAATCGCCGTCGACTCCGCCGGCCTCATCTACGTCAGCGTCCAGGATAAGGACGCCGGCATCCAAGTCTACGGCAAGGACGGCAAGTTCATCAAGGCCCTCGCCCTGCCGATGTCGCTCCACGGCTTCACGGTCCGCAAGTCGGCCGATGGCGAGTTCCTCTACGGCGCGGTGCTCGGCGAGCAGCGCTTCATCAAGGCCAAGCTCGACGGCACGGTCGTCATGGAAATCAAGTCCGACGCCTTCCCGGCCGACAAGGGTAAGACCAAGGACAAGGCGGGCAAATCCGTCAACGCCCTGAAGCTCACGAGCTGCGACGTGGCCCCGAACGGCGACATCTATATCGTCGACGGCTACGGCAAGAGCTGGGTCTTCGTCTTCGACAAGGAAGGTAAGTTCAAGTCGGTCTTCGGCGGCCCCACGCAGGTCGTGGACGGCAAGGGCTTCGCCAACACGCACAAGGTCTTCGTCGACACGCGTTTCAGCCCGGCCCGCCTGCTCTGCCTCGACCGCGGCAACAACCGCATGTTCCACGTCGACCTCGACGGCTCCAACCCGCAGATGATCGCCAACACGGGCCTACGTAATCCCTCCTCTGCCTCCTTCCACGGCGAGCTAATGTGCGTCGCTGAAATTGCCGGCCGCGTCTCGGTCTGGAATAAGGAAGGCAAGATGCTCGCCGAACTGGGCTCCAACGACCGGATCGCCGATGATAAGGACAAGGGTATCAAGAAGGAAACTAACACCCCCAGGGTGCCCCCAGCCGAGTGGCGCGAAGGCGTCGTGACCTCGCCCCACGGCATCACTTTCGATAACGACGGCAACATCCTCGAGACGGAGTGGAATACCTTCGGTCGCGTGCTGCGCTGGAATCGCAAGTGATCCGCGCACTGCGCCAGCTGGTCGTAACCTGGGGAGCCCTCGTGCTCCCCTTGTTCGTCTGCGCCCATAACGGCGAAGTGCTCCTGGCGCGCCTGACGATGCATGCCGACGGTGCGTGCTCGCTGAAGGTGACGGCCGACCTGGAAGCGAACTTCAACATCCGCGAGCGCGCCGAATTGGCGAAGGTCGCCGAAGGGCTTTTCATCATCTCGACCGGCAAGGATCTCTTCCCGCTCACGCAAGCGGCGGGCTCGCCAGATTTCTCCTCGTCCACGAAACTCGAGACCGATTCACCCTTCCAACACACAGCGGACGAACTCGCGAAGGACTACCGACTCGAGAGCGCGGAGTGGCGCTGGACGCCTTCACCGCGTAACTTCCTACTGCGCCTGCCGGACGAAAGTCCGCACACAGTGCTGCTCTGGCTGGTCGACGAGACCAAGCCGGGCGCGAAGGCCCGCTGGGTGATGATGGTCGCGGGCGACGAATCGCCACTGATCCAGGCCCATGAGGCGAAAGATCACCTCGGCCTGCGCATGCTGATTCTCTGCGGCGTCACGATGCTCATCGTCGCGGCGGCCTTGGCTTTTGGCTTCCTCGGACTGCGCCGACTCCGGGCGAAGTCGGCAGCCTAAGCGAGGGTCGCTTCGACGAAACCGGCTCGCGCTTCGAAGTGCGGGTTATGTCCGCTGTCCGGCAAAGTGATCACGTCGGCCCGCGGGAAATGAGCATGAATCGCGGCGAGGTCTTCGTCGCGGATATAACTCGATTTCCCGCCGCGCAGGAAACGCGTCGGGCCGTCCCAGACTTCTCCGACAGCTAAAGAATTACCAAGGATCTCCGGTAGCGAATTCGTCAGCGCCTCGCGGTTGACTGTCCAGCGCCAATGGCCTTCGGCGTCCTGACCGAGATTCGTTAGAATAAACTGACGCATGCCCCACTCGGGCACCTGCGTAGCGAGCTTCGCCTCGGCGTCCTTGCGTGAGGTCACGGCGGAGAGATCAAGGGCGTTCATCGCGGCGAACTCAACGCGCACGCGGTCAGAATAGGCGCGCGGGGCGATGTCAACCACGGTGAGGCGGGCAACGAGGTCCGGACGATCCATGACGAGGCGCATCGCGGCCTTGCCGCCCATACTGTGACCAACGAGATGCACGGGGCCAAGCGAGAGCCCGTCCAGCATCGCGATGACGTCGGAAGCCAAAGCGGCGTAGGAACAATCATCGCCCCACGGCGAAGTGCCATGGTTTCGCAAATCGGGAGCGAGCACGCGATGGCCGCGCTCGGCGAGCGCCACGCTGGCGGACTGCCAATTACGCGACGAACCGAGGAGGCCGTGCAACACGACGAGCGGTGCACCAGCACCACCGAGTTCGCGGACGATTAATGGAAGCGGCGTAGGCACGGGAGACGTCAAGGTGGAGGCGCCGGGCTCGAGGTCGAACCATTTTCCCGCAGAGGTCTTGAACACGGCCTCGCCCGGCGTATGAACATCATATGCTTTCTCGCCTACTCCCCCTGCTCGCCTGCGCCGCTTCGGCGTTCGCCGCCATCGAAGTCGTCAAGCTCCCCGGCGCCGAGGACTTGCATGAACCCTTCAGCATCGCCTTTGACGCGAAGGGCGACGCGTACGGCGTGGAGTTCCAGCCCGCCAACCGCATCTTCAAAATCCACGACGGTAAGATCGAGTATATCTCTGGCGTGAAGTGGGACAGCCGAGGCAAGGCTCCAAAACTGCCCGCTCCGGCCAAGCGTCTGGACCTTTCGCCAGCCGTCTACGATGGCATGCACGACATCGCGATCGCCCCGGATGGTTCGATCTACGCCGCCGATAGCTTCCAGCACCGCATCGTCCGCCTCGATCCGAAGACCCACGTCGCGACGAGTTTCGCCGGCACGGGTAAGTCCGGCTTCGCCGGCGACGGCGGTCCGGCTGACCAGGCGCAATTCAACATCACCATGTGCGGCACCCTCAGCCCTGACGGTGCGTTCATGGTCATCGCCGACATCGGCAATCACCGCGTCCGCCAGATCGACATGAAGACGCGGATCATCACGACCATCGCCGGTAACGGTAAGAAGGGCCTTCCGAAGGATGGCGATGATGCGCTGAACACGCCGATGGGCGATGCGCGTGCGGCCTGCACGGCTAAGGACGGCACGGTCTACGTCCTCCTCCGCGGCGGCAACGCGCTCGCCGCCGTCAAGAATGGCAAGGTGACCGTCGTCGTGAACAAAGCCGGCAAGGCTGGTCCGGCGACCGATGGGCCCGCCGCCGACGCCACGATGCGCGGCCCAAAATACGTGACGATGGATGCCAAGGGCAACGTGCTCATCCTCGACACGGAGAATCATTGCCTCCGCCTCTTCGACCCGATCAAACAGACCATCCGTACGATCGTCGGTAACGGCAAGAAAGGTGCCGCGGTCGGCGCAGATTGGGCCGGCACGCAGCTCAATCGCCCGCACGGCGCTCGCATCGGACCAGATGGTCGCCTCTACGTCACGGATACCGAAAACAACCGAATCCTCATCGGTCCGGCCCCTTAAGCGGGGTTCGGCTTACTAGGCGGGGTTTTTGGGTTTGTCTCTTTCAGCAGGGGGCGGTTGGTTCTGGGGTCACTTCCAGCCCAATGTCTTCGACCGGTTCCAACTCCTCTCGCCGCCCCTTCGGCCCCCGCGCTTTCGTGGGAGCCCATACGGCTTTGGTCACCCCCTTCCTCAATGGAGCGGTGGCCTGGGATGACCTGAAGAAGCTGGTCGAATTCCAGATCGCAGCTGGCATCGACGGCCTGGTCGCCGTCGGCACCACCGGCGAATCCCCTACCCTCGACTACGACGAGCATATCGAAGTCATCCGCAAGACGGTCGAGTTCGCCGCCGGCCGCGTCCCGGTCATGGCCGGCACGGGCTCCAACGCCACGACCGAGGCCCTCGATCTCACCAAGCGTGCCGACGAAGCCGGCGCCGACGCGTTCCTGCTCGTCGCCCCGTATTATAACAAGCCCAGCCAGGAAGGTCTCTTCCGTCACTTCGCCCTACTCGCTGAGTCCACCGCGAAGCCGATCATCCTTTATTCCATCCCCGGCCGCTGCGGCATCGAGATCACCGTCGAGACCACCCTGCGCCTGCGGAAGAAGTATCCGAACATCATCGGCATCAAGGAAGCGGGTGGCCAAGTCGAGAAGGCCGCACGACTCGTGCGCGAGTCCGATCCGGAATTCATCGTCCTCAGCGGCGATGACTCCCTGACCCTACCCTTTGCCCAAGTCGGCGGCCAGGGCATCATCTCCGTCGCCTCGAACTTCATCCCCGGCCCGGTGGCTAAGCTCGCCCAGCTCGCGCGCACGCAGCAGTTTGCCGAAGCCAAGGTGCTGCACGATAAGCTGGCCGATATTTTCAAGACTCTCTTCGTTGAACCGAACCCGGTACCCGTGAAGCATTGCATGATGCGCGCCGGCATCATCCGTTCCGACGAAGTCCGCCTGCCCCTTTGCGAGATGTCCGAAGCCAACCGCCTTCTCGTCGAGAAGGTCGCTGACGCCACCCTCGCCTCCCTCCGATGAGCCAGCCAATCCGCATTCTCCTCAATGGTGCCAAGGGCCGCATGGGCCTCGCCATCGTCAACGTCGCCGCCTCCGAGAAGGCCGTCATCGCCGCTGGCGTTGACCAAGGCGACAACCTCGCCGCGCACATCGGTGCCGCCGACGTGGTCATCGATTTCTCTTTCCACTCCGCGACCCTCGCGGTCGCGCAGCTCTGCGCCCAGCAAAAGAAGCCCCTCGTGATCGGCACCACCGGCCACACCGCTGAAGAGAAGGCCGCGATCACCGCCGCCATCAAGGGCCTCCCGGTCGTCTGGGCCGGCAACTACTCCGTCGGCGTCACTCTGCTCAATGCCCTCGTCCGCCAGGCCGCCCGATCGCTCGCCGATGCCGGCCGCTGGGATGTAGAAGTGCTCGAGATGCACCACAACCTCAAGAAGGACGCGCCCTCCGGCACCGCCGAGACGCTCCTCAAGATTCTCCTCGAAGAGCGACAGCTCGCGAAGGATGCCCTCAAGCACGGCCGCGACGGACTCGTCGGTGAACGCCCGCTCAATGAGATCGGCGTGCACGCCATCCGCGGCGGCGACGTCGTGGGCGACCACACGGTCCTTTTCGCCGCTGAAGGCGAACGCCTCGAACTCACGCACAAGGCTTCCAACCGCGAGATCTTCGCGCGTGGCGCCGTCCGCGCCGCCCGCTGGCTGAAGAGCCAGCCCGCCGGCCTGTACGGGATGGAAGATGTTCTCGGACTCAAATAAGAGGCCTTAAAGACAAAGGGCCAGGGCTGGGGCTCGTTAAGATACCAAGAGAAGGCATGCCTGATGCCATCTATATCCGTTTACTTACTGGCTCTAGCCCCAGCCCTGGCCCTAGCCCTTTGAATCTTATCTACCCAAAGCAGCTTTCACCAACTGATCGGCGGTCGCACCGGCGCCGAGCTTGGTGAGCGCGGTACGGACGCCCTTGTCGGCGTCGACGGGCTTGAAGCCGAGCGCGATGAGCGCGGCCAGGGCGTCGGAAGCAGGCGTAGGCGCGACGGCACTCGCCGACGCTAAGGTCGAGACCACCGTGGTGGCGGCACCTTCGAGTCCGACCTTATCCTTCAGCTCCATGACGAGGCGTTCGGCGGTCTTCTTGCCGATACCAGGGCACTGCGAAAGCAACGCGACGTCGCCGCGCAGAATGGCGTCACGCAGGATCGGCAACGCGAGGCGGCTGAGGATATTGAGCGCCATCTTGGGGCCGACACCGGAGACCTTCTCGACGAGTAGCTTAAAAAACTCGCGCTCTTCGGCGACGGCGAAGCCGTACAGGGCCTGACCGTCTTCGCGAAAGACGTGGTGGATGAGCAGGAAGACTTCCGCACCGAGCTTCGGCAGGCGCTCGGCGGTGGTCACGGGCACGTTGACCTCGTAGCCCACGCCCGACGACTCGATGACGACGCGCAAGACGCCGGCTTCGATGAGTTTGCCGCGGAGGGAGACGATCATGGTGCGATGAAAGCGGAAGCGGTCCGGGAGTTAAGCCCGAATCTCGATAATGAAGCCCTTGAGGTAACGGCTCTCAGGGAAGTTCAATAGCACCGGGTGGTCCGCGGGCTGCGACGTACGTTCCAGGACGACGGCCTCGCGGCGGGCGTCCGATGCGGCGTCCTCGATGACTTCGAGATACATCTCT